>JAUXAL010000032.1 GCA_030619925.1 Phycisphaerae bacterium
TTGGTGAAAACAAACCCAATTCAAACCCAAACAAAGCCAATTTCCAAAAAGCCCAAATGAATGTAAACTCACTTATAACAAAGGATTACAGAAAAAATGACGCTTTCGCAGTCCAAAAAAACAAACCCAATTCAAACCCAAACAAAGCCAATTTAAAAAGAGCCAAAATGGACGTAAGCATCTATTACACAGAGGATTATGAAAATAAATGGCAGCGGAGAGTCAGGAAAAACAAACCCAATTCGAACCCAAACAAAGCCAATTTCAAACGCGACGACGGTTTTTCTGCTTATTACACGAGAGATTGCACTGCTCTGCGAAGTAGTACTCTGCGCAGTCGCTACGTAGCACGAGTCGCTACGCAGCACGAGCCACGGCCCTCCCGGCTACGGCGAAGGCCTTCGCCGAGACGAGTCGGGCCTTGCAATGACTTGTACAAAGGTTCTCAACAGAGCAAGCCCGCCATTCGCGTGGCGGGCAAGCCTTTATATGAAATTATTTGCAAATATAGAGTAACGCCGGATTTTGTAAAAGCAATTTCATTTGTATGATAATTGTATGTATAATTAACGAAGTTTTTGTCGATAGGACAATATTGAGCTTGGAAATACGAAGCACGAAATCCGAAATACGAAACAAATTCAAATGACCAAAATACAAAATTCGAAACAGTATGTTTTGAACATTTGAAATTTGAATTTTGATATTGTTTCGGATTTCGACCCGCCAGCGGCGGGTATCGATCGGAACCCAGCATTGCTGGGTCGAATTTCGAATTTATAAGTTTGGAGCTAAGAAGTGTATATCATACCGGCAATTGACCTGCGGGACGGTAAATGTGTCAGACTTATCCAGGGCCAGTATCATCGCCAGATAACCTATCAGAATGACCCTGTCAGGCAGGCCCGGGAATTTAGCTCCGCCGGAGCACAATGGCTGCATATTGTCGATTTGGACGGAGCTAAGGTCGGCAGGCCGGTTAATACCGATACAATATCAGCGATAGCCGCTCTTGAGCAATTCAAAATCGAAGTCGGCGGCGGACTGCGTGACGAAGCCTCTATAAAACAGTTGCTCGATATAGGCGTCGAAAGGGTGATAATCGGCACCAAAGCCGTAAGTGACTTCGGGTGGTTCAGCCGAATGGCTGAGAAGTTCAGCGGTAAAATTGTACTCGGCCTCGACGCCCGAGGCTCAACGGTCGCTACTCACGGCTGGACACAGGATGGCCCCCAGCATCTGTTGGAATTTGCAGCCGAAGCGGCAAAACTACCATTGGCCGCAATAATATATACCGACATCACCAAGGACGGTATGATGACGGGGCCTAACTTCGAAAGAACAAAGGCGCTTGTCCAGGCGGTAGACGTGCCTGTCATCGGTTCGGGAGGCGTAGGAGAGCTGAGCGATATTAAGAAGCTGGCCGAGTTGGGGGCCGAAGCGGTGATAATCGGCAGAAGTTTATACGAAGGCACATTAAAACTCTCTGACGCTATAAACGCAATCAAGTAACAAACCGTCGTGTCCTTGAGCAGCGAGATAAATGGTCATCTCCGTCCGGGCGGCCCCCCTTAGCCCTGCGACACCCAGAATCTGGCTCCGGTGAACCTTAAAAGATGGTAAATGGTGAATGGTAAATGGTAATTACCAATAACCAATTACCAATAACCAATACTCAGGTTTGGAATTAAGCTTGATTTTTCCACCAACGACATTAAAATGTGGAATCTATTCAGCTTATATGAACTATCGCGGTTTTTGGGCCAGCCGGGAGATAACTGGGTTCCCATTTTGTCCCGCACGTGAAGGATAATTAGAACAGAATGACTGTGAACCTGGACAGCCGTAGTATCGAATCGCGCGCGGCGACTGAAATCTATATTTCAGCGGCGCCCGGGGAAAATGCGCCGCCGCAGGACCAGGCGCAGGAAATCTTTTCCGGTATCCGGGACATACTGCGTTCGAAAAGAGCGAGTATCCTCCAGGAGCGGGTTTTCGCCACTCAAGCAGCGATGAAAGACATCTGCCGTGTACGGTCCCGGGTATATGGTGATATTGACGATGGAGTTGCTCCAAGCCTTTTGGTGGGTAAGGAAGGGACGGTTGGCCCGATTGCCGGCGTGCAGGTCCACGCCGTCAGCAGTAACAGCAGGCCCGAAGTGATCGATTTACAAGGGAACCTTTGCGGACGAATTCTGCGTGTGCCCGGCCGTGCATATCTTACTCTTTCGGGCATATCTGATCAGCAGCGCGGGCAGGCCACTACACAGGCCCAGGCTATGATGGAAAAAGCCGAAGCTGCACTGAGACAATTCGGCGCCGATTTCCTTTCGGTGCCGCGTACTTGGATGTGGCTAAAGGATATTCTTTCGTGGTACGACCAGTTCAATCACGTCAGAACCAAGTTTTTCACCGGGTGGGGTCTTATCGGAGCCGGAACCCGCCAGTCGATGCCCGCCAGCACGGGCATTGGGCTTGGACCGGCTGACGGCGGCGACTGTGCGATGGATCTAATGGCGGTCCTCGAACCGACCGACTGCACGCATTACCTTCAGGCAGCGGGAAAACAGCACTGTGCGCTGGAGTACGGCTCAGCCTTCTCACGAGCCGCTCGCAGCGTTATGCCAGCCGGGGAAACGGTATTTGTTTCCGGGACCGCCTCTATCAATGCCAGCGGAGCTACCACACATATCGGAGATGCGTTAGGCCAGATAAATACAACGATAGAAAACGTTCGCGCTGTTCTAAGAGACATGCACTGCAGCGACCGGGACGTAGTGCAGGTGGTCGCCTACTGTAAAACAACCGAGGTCGAGAAGGTCTTCAACGCTTCCAAGGGAGCTCTTGCCCGCCAGACGGTAGGCGGGCTTGCCTGGCCGTGGGTAACGGTCATTTGCGATATCTGCCGCCCCGACCTGCTATTTGAAATCGAAGCCACCGCCATGCCAAGACAAAGTGCTTAAGAGCAAAAGTCTTGTGCACTTATCATTTATGCACTTATGCCTTCCAAACTTCTCCACTCACCAATCACCAGTTAACCACTCACCATTTGTGCGATCATCGAGTATCCAGAAACGAGCTATTCCTCACCAATTACTAATTAACCAATCACTAATTAACTAATTATTTCTTCGCCCCGTGCGCTTTCAAGGACACCTGCCATATATCCGTACGACCGACACCGCCGCGTCTGCCCGATACGAGGTAGAGGGTAGAACCATCTCTGGAAAGATCGGGGTTGGCCTCCCAGTTCGCACTGACGGCTGGGCCAAGCTTCACCGGTGTACCCCAGGGGTCGCTTGTGCTTTTCCGCTTCGCCACCCATATGGCGCTGCCGCCGCCCCGTTCGGAGTCGAAGTAGAGCGATAGGCCATCCTCTGATGTGGACGGCGATCCGTCGTAGGCAGGACTATTGACCATTGGGCCGAGATTCACGGGGCTACCCCAGGGGTCGGCCATCGTTTTTCTCGTTGTCACCCAGAGGTCGCTTTGATCCCAACCTCCGGGTGACTTATCGGGCCAGACAATGAAGTAAAGCGCCAGGCCGTCGGTGGAAATGCTCGGCGTTTGCTCATTCGCCGGGCTGTTGACCGTTGGGCCGAGGTTTACCGGCTCGCCCCAAGGAGCACTCTTTGTCTTCCGCGTCGTCACCCAGAGGTCCTGACCACCATGCCCTCCGGACCGGGCCGAATTGAAGTAGAGCGACAGGCCGTCGGCGGATATGCTTGGCCCTTTATCACCAGCCGGACTATTGATCGTTGGGCCGAGATTCACGGGGCTGCTCCAGGGGTCGGCTTTCGTTTTTCTCCTCGTCACCCAGATGTCAGCCTTACCAAAACCCCCGGGCCGATAGGAGTTAAAGTAGAGCTCCAGCTCATCGGCTGAAATGCTTGGGTCATACTCGCTATCCGAACTGTTAACCGTTGGGCCAAGGTTGGTGGGATTACCGAAGATGGGAGTTGCGTCCACACTTTCAGTTGACGGCTGATTTTTTGCTCTGGCAGTCAGGACTACGGTAGTTGGGACGGCTAACAGAGCCGTCAACACAACAATCGCTACGGCAGGTAAGCTGGGGTGTTTGTAGAATTTTTTTCCTGGTCTTAACATGGTCTTTATCCTTTCCTCAATATTTTTCACTGGACCGGCTACAGCCAACGATGGAACTGGCCGGGTCGATTCATGCTCGACAATTAGTATGTTCACAATGGCGGAGCTATACTCTTTTACTTCGGCGCCTAAGCGGGCGATGGCCATCTCATCGCAGCATTTCTCCCGCTCAGTCCGGATCTTCTTATTCGCCCACCAGACAAACAGATGGAACCATAATATCGCCTGAGCGATTACCTGCAGAATATTGACCGCAGCATCAAAACGCAGAATGTGACTTAACTCATGGCCTAAAATGCCTCTACGTTGCTCAGCGTTATCAACCTTGACGAAATTGGCTGGCAGATATATACTGCCCCGCAACAGTCCCCATACAAACGGCTGGCCTATACCCTTAATCAGCCAAACCTTTGGAAAACTCCTGAAGTCAAAGCTGGAGAATAAATTTTCAATCCCGGTCTGCAATTCGGCCGGTAGAGATTTTCTTTGCCGCCATAGCCACAAATTCGTCCGCAACGCTTTGACAACAGCAACCAGGACGAATACAGTTGCCCCCATAATCCAGACTAACGCGAGCCATTGGTGGGCAGTGAGTGTCGTTCCTGATTCAACAACCGCTGGTGCTGGTGGGCTTGCGTCCGAGGCCGGAGGTGACACCACAGGTTCGGATATCATCGGAGGCGGGGTTTCTAACAGCAATATGGGTTTTTCTTCCGGCAGAATCGGCAATGGTATGGCAAGTAAAGGTGGCACCAGACATTTGGCCAGAACAATCAGCCAAAGTAAGTAGCGGATGTGTGCACTTTTATTTTTCAGCAGCCACGATACCGCTGCTATTGCCACCACCAGGGCCGCTATCTGCCAGCTTTGCGTCAGCAAATAATTGGTAAGCTGGGTTGAATAATTTTCCATTTCTTCTGCTCCGTGAAAAATAATGGCTATTTTTTATCTATTAACTTTTTTAGCTTTTCGATATCGTCGGCGTCGATTTTACCGTGTTCGGCTAAGTACTGCATAAGCGGAACAGGGTCGCCGCCGAAGAGCCTGTCGAGAAAGTCATTGACTGACCTTTTTATGACTTTTTCGCTTTTGACCGAGGGGAAAAAGACGTGGGCCTTGCCCCGGATGCGGTGTTTCAGATAGCCCTTCTTTTCGAGCCGACGCAGCAGGGTTTGAACCGTTGCGTAAGCGATTTTTCTTTTGGCGGGCAGACTATCACAGACCTCTTGCACAGTCGCTTTGTCGAGCTGCCAGACTAATCTTAGGATTTCGGTTTCGGATGGGCTTACAGCCGGTAATCTTCGCTTTGTCATAACAAATCTCCTTTTACAAGTGTATTTTACAAATGTACAACTACAATATCGTACAATTGTACAACCTGTCAACAAAAAAAATAAAAAATTTTACAATTTTTTCGGGGACTGTAACAGCTTTACAAAGCAAATAATGTTTAAGCTATTTGCTTGCAATGACTTATGTAATCTTGCTGGACCCCTCATATTTTCTGCTTTTTTGAATTTTTATCGATCATCTTGTATTTTGGTTTCTGTTGCTGGATTTTTTCAGGTGGATTTGAATGACCGTAATGTCAGCCGGCGTTATGCCGTTTATTCGAGAGGCCTGACCGAGCGTGCTCGGCCTAAAGGCCGATAATTTCTCTTTCGCTTCCGCCCGCAGATGTGCGATACTGTTATAATCCAAATCCAGCGGAATCTTCTTGTTCTCCAGGGTTCTGAAACCGGCCACCAGACGCTCCTGCTTAGCTAAGTAGCCCTCATATTTGGCATCGATAACTACCGCCTGCAGCACAGCTTCAGAAAGATTCATATTCTTGACATCAGGATGCTCAGCCAGTGTTTCTGCAAGAGTACTATTTGGCTGGCGAAGCTGCTCCCACAAGCTGAGGCCACCTGAACGGCTGTTGGTCAAATAATTCTTAAGCTCATTGATGTTCGCAAGCTTCTTTTGAAACTTTGTCCATCGCTTCTTATCTACAAGGCCGACCGATTTGCCGATTTGCGTCAATCTTCGGTCCGCGTTATCGGCTCTTAACGCCAGCCGATACTCCGCTCGCGACGTGAACATCCGGTAAGGTTCGTTGATGCCCTTGGTTAGTAAATCATCTATCAGCACACCGATATACGCCTGGTCCCTGCCGAGAACAATAGGCTCTTTGCCCTGCTGCTTCCTGGCAGCGTTTATACCTGCCATAATACCCTGCCCGGCCGCCTCTTCATATCCGCTGGTCCCGTTTATCTGCCCCGCAAGGAACAGCCCTGATATTTTCTTGGTCTCCAGATTGGGCTTTAGTTGAATCGGCGGACAATAATCGTACTCAATCGCGTAGGCATAGTGAGCAATCCGGGCATTTTCCGTCCCAGGCAGCCATCTGAGTATCTGCTCCTGAACGTCTTTTGGCATAGAGGTGAAAACACCGTTGCAGTAAATCGTTTTTATTTCTTCTTCTTCCGGCTCTAAAAAGATTCGATGCTGCTTCTTGTCCGCAAACCTGACCACTTTACCTTCGAGGCTCGGACAATAGCGAGGGTCGGCGCCCGTTATCTGGCCCGAAGAAAGTGGTGCGCGGTGCAGATTATCCCTGAGCAGCTCGTGTATTTTCTCATTGGTATATGTAATCCAGCACGGCACCTGGGGCCGGACTATTCTTTCTGTCATAAACGAAAACGGCACCGGCGGCTGGTCACCGGGCTGCACCTGCAATTTGTCCACATCTACCGTCTCAGCGGCTAATCTGGGGGTCGTATCCGTTGCCATCCGTCCAAGTTTCAGTCCGAGCCGTTTCAAACTCTGCGAGAGCTCCATACTGGGCGGCTCATCAAGCCTGCCGCCAGCCCACTTCTCGCTGCCAATGTACATCATTCCGCCGAGAAATGTCCCCGGCGTCAGCACAACCGTCCCGGTGCGGAAAACGGAGCCATCCTTGCAGCTTACTGCGCGTACCTTGTTGTCTTCTGTTATTATCTCTGTCGCTATCGTCTCGACGATAGTCAAATTAGTAGTTTGCTCAAGTGCCCGCCGCATAAACTGCTGGTACTTTTGCCTGTCAGCCTGGGCTCGCGGCGACTGGACAGCCGGGCCTTTTGAACGATTCAGCAGCCGAAACTGAATCCCCGTCGCGTCTATCGCCAAGGCCATTAGTCCCCCGAGCGCATCGACCTCGCGCACAATCTGTCCCTTCGCAAGTCCGCCGATAGCCGGATTACAGCTCATCTTGGCTATCGTGTCTTTGCTGATGGTTATGAGGCAGGTTTTGGCGCCGGTTCCGGCAGCAGCGTGGGCGGCCTCGACGCCGGCGTGACCTCCGCCTATAACAACGCAATCAAAATCGTTTGTTTTCGTTCCGTTAGACATATTTATAGCATCTTAGACAGATAGCATGGACCAAAACCATTCTGCATTTCGCTTAGCCAGTATAGAGCTTGCAAGCCAAAAAACAAGGTTTTGTGTTGATTAGTAGCGCGTACAAAGGTAAAGTTAACCCAAAAGGTAGAAGCTATCCGGAGGCGAGAGGCCAAGCCGTAGCCGGATTAGATATAACAAAATGACTGGTATAAATTACTTGACTTTTAAAAACTTATATGGTATTTTTATAGTAGAGGTAATCAGAAATGAAAAAAAATCATCAGTTACCTATATTAATAGAAAAAGATGAAGATGGATTTTATGTAGTTGAATGTCCGGTATTCTCGGGATGCTATAGCCAGGGAAAAACCGTAGATGAAGCCCTAAAAAACATTCGAGAAGTAATTGACTTATGTCTCGAAGAAAAAGAAAATAAAGAAGCCCTTAAAAATTTCCATCCCCAAGAATTAAGTTTCTACACATTATCTTATGCCTAAATTACCTATCATTTCTGGCAATCAAGCCGTAAAATGTTTTGAAAAGATAGGTTATCAAGTCATTCGTCAACGAGGTAGCCATGTACGAATGCGCCACAAAAGTAATAGTACTAAACGACCCTTAACTATACCTCGTCATAAAGCATTGGGTAAAGGTCTCATACGCAAATTACTGCGTGACGCTGAACTTACTATCGAAGAATTGTTAAAGTTGCTTTGAGTTAAGTTTCGCACTTTTTATTAAGGAAAACCTTATGAAACAAGCAGTTACACGCCATTTTGTATTTTATGCATGTACGGTAAAAACCTCGAACTTGCCAAAAATAATCCGACCGTTGTGAAATCGGCTCTTCCGTGCAAATTACCCAAATTGACACATTGTTAAAAGTGCGAAAGTTAACTTTGACTAAAATAACAATTTGCTCCACCTGACCAGAAAGCTGTGTTTTTTTACCGGGTGAGTTCATATTTGGAAATTTGTGGAAATTAGGAGATTCAGAGCTATCCCTTCTTCGTCAGCGCAACTGCAGAGGCTATTGCGAAATTTGCCGTATGTGTAATACTGACGCTTATATGTTTAATCCCGAGTTTGTCGGCAATTTTCTTGACCTCTCCGTCAAGGGTAACCTCCGGCTGGCCTGCACTATTGTTTATTATCTCTATATCAGTCCAGGCAATCTTACCTCGCCAGCCTGTCCCCATCAGTTTAAGAACGGCTTCCTTTGCAGCAAAGCGTCCCGCTAATTTCTCTATTCGGTTTTTGTTCGCCTCGGCGTAGGCCTGTTCAGCGGTGGTAAAAACCCTCTTGATAAAGCGCTTGCCGTGCTGCTCTATCATCTCTTCTATCCGCGGGCAATCTACAAGGTCTATACCATGTGCCACAATTTCCATCTCTTAAGACTCCAGACACAAGACTCAAGACTTTAGTCTGTGGTCTTGGGTCTTCTATTCGTTGCTCATTCGATAGATTTCTTCCAGACAAAAATCTATAAATTCGCCTGTTTCACCGTATTTCGCTTGCTGCATAAGTTTCTCACGAAGTCCATTAAGGACTTTGCTCCGGCGGTCGAAAATAATTTTCTGCTCTACTTTTTGCTGTACTTTCTCAAACGGCTCGTAGCCCTTTGATTGTTTTTCTTCCAGCTTCATTATGAAAATATGTTCATCTATCTCAATCGGCTTTGTAATCTGTCCCGGCTCAATCTTTTCAGCCTTAGCTGCAAGAATATCATAAGGCTTTTTCAGATTCTTCGGCTGCACCAGCCTGCCAAATCTGATAAACGATACCCCGGAATATTTTTCTGCCAATTCGCTAAGGTCTTCACTCACCCATATTCGTTTAACTAATTCCTTCGCCAATTCTCTGGCTTGTTCGAGCCGACTCTGATTCGGTTCTGTCACTTCCAGCCCCGCGATCTCAATATCAATCAGCTGGAACTTTACCCTTCTCTTGATAGCGAAAAATTCGTTTTTCATTTGATTATAACAGTCCATTAACTCTCGATAAGTGATAGGCCTGTCGTCAGCCATATTCGATGCTATATGAGATTGAATGAGAATCAACCTTTTTTGCTCTTCCTTGAAGCTCTTTCGATCCACTCCTCTTTGTTTAAGTGCCTCGTCAGCCTTGGCCTCGTCACCCCCGAAGTCCAGAACAAATCTCCTCCACTCCCTTTCTGCTGCCTTTTCCAGACCTTCGTCGATGTTTTGTCCCGCTTGTCTCTTGGCGTCCTGATAAAGCAAAATATCCAGGATTTTAGCCGTAAGAATTTCTTCAACTTGACCCCTGGCCTGCTCCTTGAACTGCTCAGGACCGCTCATTTGCGCAATCGGCTTGAGATGTTCTGCTAATGATACAACCGCTTCGCTGCGTTCTACCGGTGACTCAATTATCTCATCGCTGGTTACGGTCTCACCGCCCACCATCAGCACAAGCCCACCTGCGGCTTCAACAAGCTCTATCTTTTGCATAAGGGCGGTACGCTCTAATTCGGCGCTGGTCAAACCCGACTTGCCGCCCTGGCAGCTGCCTATCAGCAAGAGCATTAACACCGATAAAAAAGCACACTTACGCATACCCCGATCCTGAACTTACGGACTCAAAACTAAGAAATACAATTACCTTTTAGTCCGATTTCGTCAGCTACGTCGCGCATCCCCATAATCACATCATCGATAAGCTCCCCCAATTCCACGCCCAGCATCTCAGCACCTTTTCCGATTACGTCCCTGTTCACGCCCGCAGCGAAGGATTTGTCTTTCCATTTCTTTTTGACCGATTTGACTTTCATGTCCATCACGCTCTTGCTCGGCCGCACTAATGCCGTGGCCACCACAAGCCCGACAAGTTCATCAACGGCGTAAAGGACTTTCTCCAGCTCGCTTTGAGGTTCAACGTCCGTGCATATACCCCACCCGTGCGAGACCACAGCCCGTATGTACTCAGCAGGCCAGTTCCGGGAGGCCAGAATTTCCTCGGTCTTTCGGCAGTGCTGCTCGGGAAACTGCTCATAGTCTAAGTCGTGGACCAACCCGATAACGCCCCACTTTTCTTCGTCCTCGCCGCGTTTGCGGGCACAATAGCGCATCACCGCCTCAACCGCCACGGCGTGCTTAATCAATCTTTCATTTTTGTTATATTCTTTCAGCAGCGAAAAAGCTTCTTCACGGCTCGGCTTACCATCCGCCATAACTTGCTCCTTGACATCGTAAAAGTCGTCAATTTTCTCGTCCCGCAAAGCTTACGTAGCTAATCGTAAAAGCAACATCACTAAATTGCAATTCTTATTTTCAAGTCCCCACTAAAACAGAGCCGGGATAAGCGACCGGTCAAGAATTCATCTGCCTCTGGATTTTCTCATCCTCCCATACATCTCTAAATCAAATATCAGAATGCCTCTTCCCACCCCGGCCCGGTCACCTCTTTTGGCGACCTGAAATGCGATATATCGGCCGTCGTCGCTCACCACGGGGTTAGAGGCCTTGTAACCTGGATACTCGGCGAAGAACGTCAGGCGGGCAGTTTTGCCTGAGCCGTCCAGAGCCAGCTTATAGATGTCGATGTATTGCGTGCCCCTGGTGTTGTGCTTGTCACACTCGACCAGCGTATGTTTGCCGTCCGGAAAAATACCTTCCGGCTCATCATACTGGTTCGGTGCTTTCGAGTAGTTGACCACCTTGCCCGTCTCGATATCGAGCCCGGCGACTTCCGTGCCCTGATAGCCATACGCACTGAATATCAGCTCCTTCTCATCCGGCGGCCGAAAGTTCTGCGTCTCGAGCCCGGTCTCAAACGGCAAATCCCGCTTGTCTAAAATTTTCTTCCTGTTTGTCAGCTCAGGTTTCCCGTTTTTGTAAACAATATCGGCCATATAGAATGCTCCGCCCTGCGTCCACGCAATCCGCATACGCCTGCGCGAAACCGCTGGGCCTTCGGAGCACTTCTCACCCAATGGTACAGGCGCGCTCGAGAGGTCTTTTTTTAAGACCCACAACTCCGCGTTCTTCTCGTTTCGGCTTGCCCACGGGTCGTTCGCGTCGAATTGCCTCGCCCCCGAAAGCAGAATATCCCCATTACTCAGGTACAGTGCCCGCGTATAGCCCTCATGGAAGTAACGATGCGTCATCGGGCGGATAATTTTCGTCTCTAATTGGACTTCATATACGTCACCGAAAGTCTTCTCGACGAACAGTATTCGCTTACCGTCGTGCGAGAAGTCCGCCCGCTGCCCAAAGTGCGTTACCCGCCTTATATGCGGCGGCAGCTCATCCAGCGGCGACTTACCTTCCTTTCTTTGCAATTGTCCTAAACAGTTTGTTGATGACAGCCCCACCAAAACCAACAACAAGAGTTTGCTTGTTCTTTTCTTCATAAGTTCTATCCTTATTAAAATATTTTCTTGTGACTTCCTTCGGCTCCGGAATTCTGACCTCCCGTGCATCATCTATTTGTAATAGCGCCCTAATTGTCCGACAATGGTCTGTTTCAATTCAAGCGGATCTATCATTCCCAGCCGACGGTAAATAATTTCTCCGCCCGGCTTAATCAGAAGCGTATACGGGATACCCCCAAACGAATCTTCATCAACCGCTTCCATGAGCTGGTACTTATCTTCCGAATCAAAAAGATAATTCCTGCAAGATGCCTGCTGTTGTTTCAAAAACGAAAGGACTTTGCTCTTTCTACTGGGCGAATCTGCACTAATCGTAATCAATTCGAACTCCCGGCGACGGTACATCCGGTTAATAGTAACGAGTTCCTTAAATTCTATAACACAGGGCCCACACCATGTCGCCCAGACATTGACCAATCGCAGTTTTTCTGAGTCATTTTTGATAAGTCCCTTTATGCCGTTTGCATTTATCATCTCCAAAGAGACGCTTTCCCCCGCCCAGGCCTCGAAGGCCTTTTTCACAGACTCTCGCTTACTCGACCACTTAACCGAACAACCGGATGGCTTGGTTTGTTTCACGCGAACTTCTTTGCCCGCCAGCAATGCCTCAATCGCGTTACGTGCGTCGCGCGATTTGACCCGTTTGGACTTTTGTGAATCGTCGATGCGTCCGACATAGCGCAGTTTGCGCTGCCTGTCAAAGATAAACACGTGCGGCGTTGACAGCGGGCCGTAAGCGCGGGACACTTTTTGTTTGTCCCCATCATAAAGATATGGGAAATTGTATTTCATGTCCTTTGCACGTATCTTCATCTCCTCGAGCGAATCGCTTATGTCCGAGTAGCCGAGCTCGTCCAGACGCACCGCTTTAGGGTCGTTCGGCGAAATCGCCACCAGCGCAACGCCTTTGCTCTTATAGTCGGTCGCCAGCTTTTTAATCCGCCCCTCGTACGCCTGGGCGGTCGGACAGTGGTTGCAGGTGAATACAATCACGAGGACGTCCGCCTTGCTGAAATCCGAGAGCTTGTATTGTCGCCCATCCACACCCGGCAAGCTGAAGTCGGGCGCTTGTTGACCAATTCTTAGCGTCTCAACCTTTTCGGGCGCCGACCGGCTCAAACCTGCCATAAAAAGTATGGCTGCCACTATTGCCAAAGTTCGTTTATTGTACTGACTCATGTTAGATCTCCTTCTTACATAATACTGTTAACTTCTTACTCTATTAACCTCTCATCTCTTTCCTCAACGCCCCATTTCAACTCCCCAATCCGCTCGGTGTTCACAAATTCTACCTGACCATCGTTAAACAGTACACAGCACCCCTCGCCCTTATGATTTTCCGTAGCTAATATCTCCGGCCCTCCGAATTGGTTCCAGCCGCCTTTAGTCTCAAATAGCAACACCATGTCACCCGGTGAATTCGGCTCGGCATTCGGATTAATTGCATAATGACATCGTTTTTGGTTGCCTTTCTCAAAAGCGCCTCTACAAACAAACAGGTTTTCACGAGCCCCACCACGCTGTAATAACACATCACACCATTTGTCAGCGGCTGGATACTTATTGTCATACTCACTGGCGTAAAATTGCATGGATATGCCCAAGACCTTCAAGTTATTTCTACATACTATCCGATAGGCCCTTTCCCGCGGAATAGGCCCAGGCGCAAAGATAACGAACAGAACCACAAGGACGACAAATACCCCAATGAGAACCCTGAACCAGGATAAGTTGTTGCCACATTGCGGCTTCTCAACGGATATCTCGCTCATTTCTTAGCCTCCGCAAGTATTTTCCTTAAAATGTTTATTAGCGTTCTCGGCTCAAAATAATTCGCAGGCAATCGCAAATATGCCGTCTTCGGCTCCGGTGTCCTGACCTTCCCTGATACCTTTGAAAATAATGTTTCAACTTCACGGCCGGGCTCTTTAGTGAACGAAAACACTAAATCCTGTCCAGAAATGACGATGCTTTTTATATCCAGCTTACTTGCCTTGATTCGAAGCTCAGCCAATTCCAGCAGCAGCTTTACCTCATCCGGCACCGGCCCATACACATCGGTTAATTCGCCCTGTATTTGTCTGAGGTCCTCGCTGCCTTTTGCAACAGCAATTTTGCGATAGGCATCCATCCGGTGTCTGTTAACAGGTATATAATTTTTCGGTATATACGTGGCAAATCCCAAATCGACAACCGCCGTTGGTATCGCCTCTACCGGCTCGTTTTTTAATCTTTTAACAGCCTCAGCCAACAATTCGCAATACATCTGGTAGCCCACCGTTTGAATATGGCCTGACTGCTCCGGCCCCAAAATATTGCCCGCCCCGCGAATTTCCAAATCCCGCAGAGCGATTCTAAAGCCGGCCCCCAAATGTGAATATTCTTCAATAGCTTTCAGCCGTCTCGCCGCCAATGGCGTAATCGGCCGTGACATCGGCAGCAGCATATAAGCGTACGCCCGATGTTTATACCTGCCCACCCTGCCGCGAAGCTGATGCAGCTCCGCCAGCCCGAATCTGTCCGCATCGTTTATAAAAATCGTATTCGCATTCGGAATGTCCAATCCCGATTCGATAATCGTCGTGCATACAAGCACGTCGGTCTCGCCGGTCACAAAATTTATCATTGCCGTCTCAAGCTTGCTCTTGGCCATCTGGCCGTGTGCGATAGTAACCTTTGCGTCGCTGACCAGTTTTTGAACTTCCCAGGCCTTTTTCTCAATTGTTTTAACCCTGTTGTGCAGGAAAAATACCTGGCCCTGACGATTCAGCTCCCGGCAAATCGCTTTCCTGATGAGCTCTTTGTTATAGGTGGTCACGGTTGTCACTATACTGCGCCTGTCCAACGGCGGCGTCGCCAGCGAGCTTATATCACGCAGCCCCAACAGTGACATATGCAATGTCCGCGGAATCGGCGTGGCTGTCATCGTAAGAACATCAACGTTGACACGCAGCTTTTTGAGCTTCTCTTTGTGTTCAACCCCGAACCGCTGCTCCTCGTCGATTATCAAAAGCCCAAGGTCCTTGAATCCAACGTCGCCACTCAAGAGCCGATGTGTGCCGATGAGTATATCAACTCTGCCCGCCTTTGCCCGGGCGATTATGTCCCTTGCCTGCTTTGGCGTCTTGAACCGGTTCAAAACCTCGATGCAAATCGGAAAATCCGCATACCGCTCAGTAAAAGTTCTGCCGTGCTGCACGCACAACACCGTTGTCGGCGTTAAGATAGCGACCTGCTTTCCGTTCTCGACCGCCTTGAACGCCGCACGCATTGCAAGCTCCGTCTTGCCGTAGCCCACGTCACCGCACAGCAGTCTATCCATCACGACAGCTTGCTGCATATCCGCTTTGATTTGTCCTGCTGCGGTGGTCTGGTCCGGCGTTTCCTGATAGGCAAATGACTCTTCAAATTCCACCTGCCAGTTCGAATCGGCCTCGAACGCAATCCCGCCTGTTGTCTGACGCTCTGCCTGAATCTCGAGCAGCTCGCCGGCAAGGTCTTTAACGGAGCGCGCAACTTTTTCTTTCTGCCTCTGCCATCTCTTTGACCCGACCTTGCTCAGCTTCGGCCGCTTCGGACTGCTCCCGATGTACTTCTGCACCAGTGCAATATTGCGGACCGAGGCCTGGATTTTCACGCCGTCGGCGTATTCAATCGTAAGATACTCGCTCTTGCCGCCTTTTTCCTGTATCGTTTTTACCCCTGAAAACCTGCCGATGCCGTAGGAGGCGTGCACAACATAGTCGCCTTCCTGCAAATCGCTGAGTGTATCGACCGGTGACGTTGCGCGGGCCGGCCTGCGTCTTCTCCGCAGCGCGTATTGGCCGAACAGCTCGTGATGACTTATTACTATTCGTTTTAGCGAATCTATGACAAAGCCCTGGTGAATAAATCCTAACAGCAGCTTAAATTTCGCCGGGATTTCCGGCGCCCCCAAACGTTCGTCGTCGCGTTTGGAGACATCTTTGTTAATGTCTCCTACGATCTCGCCCACACGTTTGATTTCAGCTTCAGCTTCGCAGTAAAGCCGCACTTCTTTTCCTTGTTTTGCCTCCTGCACCAGCTCCTCCAGAGCCGCTTTATGACCCGCCCACACTGAAGTTGCTTTGTGCTGAAACTGCTGCACACTTTTGATATTTACCTTAAGGAAGCCATCCGGCTCGGCCATGGCAAATCTGCAGATATGAAGCTGCGTAAAGTTACCCATCGCCTTATAAATATCAGTCCAGTTGTAAAGCCTGCCGGCATCCTCGGCCCTGCTCAGGTACACCTTTGCAACTTCCTCAATCTCGCTGGGCTCTTCGAGAATTATTATCGTATCTTTCGGCAGGATATTTATAAAAAGCTCCCTCTGCTCTGCCGCAGTCCCGCAGACCGCCGAGACTATCCCGGTACTTTCTATCTGTTGGCTCGAGCGCTGCGTATCCAGATTGATTTCGCGGATACTTTCTATATTGTCACCGAAGAATTCAACCCGTATTGCCTGGGCATCCTCCGATGGCATGGACTGCTCTTCGCGAAATAGAACTTTGCCGATAATCAGCGGGGCGTAAATATCAATAATCCCGCCACGACGTGCGAACTGGCCCGGCAAATCAATCCTGTCCACTCGCTCGAACCCATTATCAACCAGCCACTCGACTACCTCTTCCGGCGGCACTTTTTTTTCAGTTTGTAACTGCAGGCAGCCCTGCTCTATCGCTTCCGGCCTTGGTATCGGCTGGCAAAGCGCCTGTATCGGCGCCGGGATAATAAACCGTGACCCCAGCACAGAGGGACGAGGGACGAAGGACGAGAGACGAGATACGAGCTTTAGCCTTTCAGTTCTGATTTCATCGGTGGCGTCCGCCAGGTCCTCCTCGCCCTCCCAGGCACCTAAAGCCTCAATCTTTTCGCCTCCGAAGGTGTGCAAATCGTCTGCAGCCTTGTCGGCGTCGTCGATATGGGGGCGGACGTACAGAATCGGCCGTCCGAGCTCTTTTGATATGTGCGTGACCAGCAGAGGCGCAAAGGACCCCCACGTCCCCGCGACTTTAACCACCCCCTCGCCGGCTTCAGCCGATTTCAGTCGGGAGATTATCTGGCCTACCGTTTTATCCCGCCCAAGTTCCATAGGCGTAGGAAATTAGAAAGTGCCTAAAGTGAACTAAAGTTATAAAAAAGAATATCCAATACCGAACAAGGAAAATAGATTAGTTCGATATTCAATATTCCTTGTTGATTATTCATTATTCATTCCTTTTAACTTTAGGCACTTTATACTTTAGGCACTTTAGCTCACTTTTTCTCAATTGTTTTCTTTGCTGCCTTTACAACATTATCAACTGTAATGCCGAACTTCTCGAAGCAGACCTTCCCCGGTGCGGATGCACCAAATGACGACATCCCAACGAAGATATCTTTCTCGCCCAGCCATTTGTGCCAGCCTAATTCGACGCCGGCTTCAATCCCAACCCTTGCTTTGACATTGGGTGGAATAACCGAATCTTTGTATTCCTGGCTCTGTTTGTCAAACAGCTCCCAGCAGGGCATACTGACCACCTGCGCGGCTATTTTTTCAGCCGCCAGTTTCTCCGCGGCCTCCAGAGCAATGCCAACCTCCGAGCCGCTCGCCAAAAGCAGCACATCCGGCTTGTCGGCACCAGCCAGAACATAAGCGCCCTTACTGAGATTCGCCGCGGAACCGTATTTGTCCTGGTCTAAAACGGTCAATCCCTGCCGGGTGAGAAGCAAAGCCACCGGCCCATCTCGATTCTCCAACGCGAACTTCCACGCCTGCGCCGTCTCGTTTGCATCGGCCGGTCTGAACACTAACAGATTCGGTATCGCCCGTAAGCTCGCCAGTTGCTCTACCGGTTGATGGGTCGGCCCATCCTCACCAACGCCGATACTGTCGTGGGTGAACACAAATATGGTCGGATACTTCGACATGGCCGCCACGCGTATCGCCCCCCGCATATAATCGGAGAAAACCAGAAACGTCCCGCCATACGCTCTGGCCAGGCCGCTTACGGAAATCCCGTTCATTATCGCGCCCATCGCGTGTTCTCTTATCCCGTAGTGTATATATCTGCCGTCACGCGCATCTTTCTGGAAATTCTTTGCATCGGCAAACCGCGTATTGTTCGAAGGCGTCAAATCCGCCGAGCCGCCCAGGACCAGCGGCAGCTTCGGCATCAGCGCATCAAGGGCCTTCCCCGACGCCTTGCGTGTCGCGACAGAACTGCCAGCCTCGAACTTCGGCAAAATATCGTCAAGGTTCAGAGGCAGCTTGCCCGCCGCGGCATCACGGAACTGCTGAGCTAACTGCGGATGCGCCTTGGCGTAATCGGCAAACATCTTGTCCCACGCTTTCTTCGCCTCTGCCCCCTTCTCTACGGCTTTGCGCATATGGGACGATACCTCATCAGGGACATAGAAACTCTTTTCAGGGTCCCAGCCGAATCTTTCCTTAATCAATCTGATTTCATCATCGCCCAGAGGAGCGCCATGCGCCCCGGCCGTATCCTGCTTATTCGGACTGCCGTAAGCAATATGCGTGCGAAGTTTTATCAGGCCCGGCCGCTGCTTCTGGGCCTTGGCTTTTTCCAGGGCCTTCTCAAAGGCGGCCATATCGTTGCCGTCACCGCCGACTTCCTGGACATTCCAGCCGTATGCCTGGTAACGCTTGGCCCTGTCTTCGGTAAATGCAAGGTCGGTATCGCCGTCGATGGTGATATGATTGTCATCGTAAACAACAATCAGGTTATCCAGGCCCAGATGTCCCGCTAAGGAGCTGGCCTCTGACGCAACACCCTCCTGCAGATCGCCGTCGCTGACAATAACATAAATCTTATAATCGATAATTGGAAAACCATCCCGATTGAAGTAATTGGCCAGATACTTCTGCGCTATTGCCATCCCGACCGCATTGGAAATCCCCTGCCCCAACGGCCCGGTCGTAACTTCAACCCCGCGCTGCGGGTCATACTCCGGATGTCCGGGCGTTTTGCTGCCCCACTGCCGAAAGTTCTTCAGCTCATCCAGACTTATATCGTAACCGGCCAAATGCAGCAGCGAATACAGCAGCGCACTGCCGTGACCCGCAGAAAGAACGAAACGGTCCCGATTATGCCATCCCGGATTAGCCGGGTTATGCTTGAGGTGTTTGGCCCATAGCACGTACGCCGCCGGCGCCATTCCCATCGGCATACCGGGATGCCCCGATTTCGCCTTCTGCACAGCTTCGGCAGATAGAAACCGAATCGTTTGGACACAAAGCTCATCAAGTTCCGACAAACCTGGATTCTTTACGGATTTACTCATCACAAATTTCCTCTATAAGTTTTTTGATACACTTTTACCGTCAAAACGAAGCAAGAATCATACAGTAAAACTCTCATTTCAACAAGGATATTATTACCCAAGGACCAACCAACCCTACACAAGCTTCATACTTAGCCCCCAGTTTTACTGGGGGTTATCTGCAAAATGAAAAAACTTACTTATTTGACAAACCTGTACTCCCATTGGATAATTACAACTACTAACTGAAATCTAAAGGATACAAACTAACAGGAGGCAGAGCAAATGAGTCAAATATCAGGTTTAATGAATCGGCGGGACTTTCTCAAACTAACGGCAGCGGGCACAACGGCATTTCTATTGCCGGGCTGTGCCGGCGTTTTCCAACAGTCGGCTTCAAAGCTGCCGGAACACCCAAACGTGTTGTTCATTGCTATTGACGACCTCAATGACTGGATTGGCTGCCTCGGCGGCCATCCCGACGTAGAGACGCCGAACCTCGACCGCCTCGCGCAAAGAGCGGTGCTTTTCACCAACGCCCACTGCTCGGCGCCTGCCTGCAATCCTTCACGAGCCAGTCTTATGACGGGAATCCTGCCGTCAACTTCCGGCGTCTATCGCAATCCAGACCCCTGGAGAAAGTCGCCGGCCCTGGCCAACGCCGTCACAATCCCGCAGCATTTTATGGCCCACGGCTACCGCGCCGTTGGCGGCGGCAAGATTTACCACGGAGGCTTCCCCGACCCGCCGTCATGGCAGGAGTATTTCCCATCTCAGAAAAAGAACAAACCCGATGACCCGATGCCCCCGAATCGGCCGTTGAACGGCATCCCTAAAACCGCGCATTTCGACTGGGGCCCGGTAGATGTGCCCGACGACCAGATGGGTGACCGAAAAGTCGCTGCCTGGGCCATCTCAGAGCTGCGCAGAGAGCATGACAGGCCGTTTTTCCTCGGCTGTGGCTTCTTCCGCCCTCATTTGCCCTGGTACGTACCGCCGGAGTATTTCGATATGTACCCGGCCGACAGGGTAACTTTGCCGAACGTCAATGAAAACGACCTTGATGACGTCCCTGCGATTGGCAGAAAAATGGCCAAGCCCGAGAAGGACCATAAAAAGGTCATCGAGCACAAACAGTGGCGCAAGGCCGTGCAGGGTTATCTGGCATCTATCACTTTTGTGGATACCTGCGTGGGTCAGGTAATTGATGCCCTGGATAAAAGTCCCTATGCGGACAATACTGTGGTTGTACTTTGGAGCGACCACGGCTGGCACCTCGGCGAAAAACTGCATTGGCGCAAATTTGCCCTCTGGGAAGAGGCAACTCATAACGTTCTGATGGTCATTGCGCCGGGTGTCACCCGCCCCGGCCGGCGCTGCTCGCGGCCCGTCAGTATGGTCGATATCTACCCTACGCTCATAGACCTTTGCAATCTGACCCCGAAAGAGGAGCTCGAAGGCAGAAGTCTGTTGCCGTTATTGAGGAATCCCAGAGCAAGCTGGGACCGCCCGGCCCTGACAACACATGGCCGTAATAATCATTCGCTGCGTACGGAACGCTGGCGGTACATCCGTTATAGTGACGGCACCGAGGAACTCTACGACCACGACAAAGACGAGCTGGAGTGGAACAATCTCGCTGAGGACCCCAGGTATGCCCGCATAAAGAAGAAACTTGCAAAATGGCTGCCTGAGACGAATGTCCCCGATGTGCCGAGAGCCAAGGGCAAGTAAAGGAAACGCTGACCAAAAGTGAAGCGCGCACAGTAGCAAAATGCTCAGGGCCACAAGGACCTGAACAATCACCGTTATTAACTAAGAAAGGTCTAATCTATGAGTTTCGCACGAAAAAGGACGTTTTGGGGGCTGATTGTTATCCTGCTTCTGGCTTGTTTTGGACCGTTGGCGACCGCCGGCACAAAGCCCTACCGGGTACTGGTGGTAATCGGCGACCAGTGGGACGACCCCGGCAGTTACAATATAGACAGCACACGGGTCTCCGGCGAGGATTTCCGCGACGTCGTTACCATGCTAAAAATCTGGGGCATACCATTTGATATCCTGCGTCTGGACCAGCAGCGCCTCCAGATAAACAGATTCCTAAATGGAATCGCACAGCCCAATTATGCCTGTGTGATATGGATGGCCGACCCGGATAAGCTTGAAGGCTACTCGGCCCACTACCAGACGCTGCGCGACGCTGTCGAGGACTACGGAATGAGCTTGATAGCCCTGTTTGACTACATAAAAACCCCCGATGTCGCCAAACTGCTCGGCGTCGATTATAAAGGCCTTACAACCACCGCCGCCAGGAACAAAAAGCAGGCCTTTGCGATTTCTAAAGAACACTTCATCACCGCCGGCATGGTCGGGACCGTTCTGACCGGTGAGGGCGAAGCCGACATCACAACGGTCCGCTGCAAAGCCAAACGCGATACGCAGGTACTCGGAACGCTCGCAGGACATCCGCAGTTGGTCGTAACTGACCTCAAAGATGACGTCAAAACAGTCTGGATCGGCGGCGGCCGCGACTGGCTCGGCAAACATCCTGTTATCAGAAAGATTTTTAGAAACGCCCTTGTCTATTGTCTGGGCTTCGGCCTGTTCAACGACAATTTCGACAACGCTTTCATATTCATTATGGACGACATGGGCGCGTCGGAGCACGCCTACAGCTTGAGATGGCACTACCCCACGCCGAGCAAAGAGACGATAGTCAAGTACCTGGTTGAGCCGCTGGAGCAATACGGTTTCGTGATGGTTCAGAACGTCACGCCCGGCTATGCCAACCCTGTGACTCGCATGGTTGAAAGTCCCTGGGAAAGAGAGAAGTTTATTGACCCGTTTGGCAACATGCAGGACTACGCTTCCACCAAGGAAGGACTGGACGAAGGCCTCCGGCGTGGTGTGTTCGAGATCCACGCTCATCGGGCGTGGACACACGTGACCTGGGACCTGGATTCGCCGCCTGGACCGTGGTGGGATGCGCCGATCGATGGAGAGAGGGCACACCCGGACTGGTACCAAGAAACCTATGACGAACGCCGCGGCACGCCCGTGCCCTCTAATGATATGCTCTTCATCTACAAGGTTGGCCGTGACGCGGTCGAGCGACAGTTCGGCGTAACGCCGTTGGCGGTGACCGTCCGTCCCGGTACCGGTCTCTACGATGACAACGGGCGTCTGGCAGCTATTGCCGGTTACGGCATCGGTCGTTGGCAGTACGTCGGCACCGACTATGTGATCCAGTTCAGCATCGACCAGATGGTCCCCGACCGGTTCGTCTGCCACGACTTGGACCTCATCGCGAAGACCGACTCGGAGGTCACCAGCCCGACGAATGACATCCAGCGGGCAGCGACGGCGGCCTTGCTTGCGGCGAAGGTAGTCGGAGGTCGGCGAATCGACCTGAGGAAACGCGAGTGGATCGAGTCCAGGAAAGACAAAAAATGGATTGGCTATAACGAAGTCTGTGCCTACGTCCATAGTGATATTAATATTCAGGCGGCGGGTGCTTTGACTATGCTGCTCGATTACGATAGTCATTATTGCCGGTATTTCTCCAACCATAAATCTACCTGGACAATCGAACTTTCTGACCGTTACCGTAAAAAGCTCGGCAGAAATGCTACTATTATCATTGATGGCAAGTCCAAGAGAATGGCACTGACAAGAAGTCAGGCCATCGACATTCCTGCAGGAGTAGGGCGGCACAGAGTTGTAATTAAAAGGTAAATACACTTGGGTTCCCGCTTTGCGGGGGCCCTTCTCATATATTAAAGTTCTTGGCGATATAGGTCCGGAGGGAACATAGCACAGAGGAGAGATGCCAGACGACAAAGGACAGACTCTGATTTTCAGTAGTCTCGAAACCTTCTCATCCAATCCGGCCAGTTTCCCGGCATGACACCGCCGGCTTTGGTCCAGGGCCCGCTCATATTGAAATTTCGATGCCACTTCAACGTCCACAACTCCTTAAGCCCAACCTTTCTTGCAGACCAATCCAAGAAGACGCAGTTCACAAAACCATTGTGCCGGTTCAAGCAGGGCCATCCCATGTGCTGTTCAACCCCTTGCAAACTCGGCAGGGCATCCCATGCCACACCCTCGAATGATGGTGGAGCGTTGTTGTCTTCCGGCCAGAAATTATACCGCTGGCCAGCCAAAAACAGCGGTATGTATGCCGCCCCTCTTATATTGGGCGTGCGCCAGTGATTCTCTGGAAGATTGTGCTGAGCGTAGCCGGGGCTGGGGTTGTTGCAGAAACCGTTGATACCGTAACTTCCCTTAATCGGTTTGAGCCATCCCTGCCGTTGATAATAGCCCCACGCGGTGGTCGAGCCAAGAAACGTCCCTTTGCGACCGAGACTCTCGCCCGACTCGGTGAACCACTCCTTTGTGGCGTTCGGACAACACGTCAACTGCGTATCCCATTTGTAGTAAGGTCCAAGGGCCTTGACCCATCGGTGGTTGCGGTCATGGGGGTGGGTGTTCGCCCTACCATTGACGCCTTCCATGAAGCTGCCGTTGTTGTCGTCAGTGTACATGGAGAAGTACAGGCCCCATTGCTTGATCTGGGTCAGACAGGCCACGCTACGTGCCTGTTTTCGGACTCTCGACAACGCTGGCATCAATATCGCCATCAATAGCGCAATTATGGCAATCACCACCAGCAGCTCTATTAACGTGAACGCCGTTAGAAATCTTCCCCTTTCCCGGTCAGGGGTCTTAATCTTGACTGTCGTCAGACAAGTTTCTAACGCGGTAAATGCTCTTGTTTTGTTCATCACGACGTCCTTCAGTACCTTCTCATTATTCTGCTTTTCGCAATTACGCTTTATATGACTTCGCCAAAACGCAAATTGCTTGTGGTTTTTTGTGCCGGAGTTATTCTTAGTAATCTTTAAATCTTCTCATCCATTCCGGCCATACCGGTGCCAGATAGTTTATGTCGTAGCTTCGATGCCACTTAAGCTTCCACAACTCTTTGAGCCCCACCTTTTTGACAGACCAATCCAAAAAAACGCTGTTTACGAACCCGTCGTGCCGGTTGAGGCAGAAACGCTTCATACCACCAGCCCGCTCACCATCATATTCCGGGGGCTGGTTGGTAGGCTCTGGGTGGGATCCATACCACCAACAATCCAAAAACAGTGGTATATAACCTACACCTTTAACATTGGGAATCCTCCAGTGATTTTCAGCTGGACGGCTACCATGACTGAACTGGACATCTGGTGGTAAATTGTAGACCCAGGCATTTATACCATAGCTGCCGTAAGCACCTTCTACATAGTAGTTACTTTGCCAGGCTGCAAATGGAATACGGCCTCCCTCGGCCTCAAGCTTCGTGGCCATCGGGCAACACCGTAGCTTTGCCTCTTTGTAGTACGGCATCGTCGCCTTGATCCAGTCCCCATGACCCATGGTGGGGCTCCAATAGCCGGCGGAGAAATAGCCGTTGTTGCCATCTGTGTACATCGAAAAGATTACACCCCATTGTTTCAGTTGCGTCTGACAGACAACTGTTTTTACCTGTTTCTTCACCCGTTGTAGCGCCGGCATCAATATCGCCATCAATAGCGCGATTATGGCAATCACCACCAGCAGCTCTATTAACGTAAACCCCGCCTCGCTGGAGAGCTTTCTCCTGACGGGGCAAATCCTGTTCGTCTGTCTATAATTGTACTGCATTTTCTTTATGCCTAAAGTTGCAAACCACAACATGAGCACACGCTTATTGAGTTTGACCGATCTATCGAATCCTCAGCGTGCTCTGCTAACCTTCTGTTTCTACTGCCAGAAGAAACCGCTCTTTATTATTGAACTTTGCGTTATTAAAGCAACACTGGGTGTTGAAAATAATTTATTTTGCAAACATCAATAATCTAACGGTTCGATGTAGATATTGCGGAACTCGATTGGGCTGCCTTCGCTCTGCAGGCATATCCAGCCGGCGGTTTCCGTAGCGTTGGTTCCCTCGTTCTGCAGCATGCCGTTGACGTAGCAGCGAATCGTATCTCCTTTGCAGTAGATTTCGTACGTGTTCCACCGGCCTGGGGGTCTTTCACTGCTCTGTTGTTTCTTGGTTATCACCACGAATTGTTTTTCGACGTTTTGTCTGTCCCGGCCGTCAACGGTGATACCGGTTCCGCCGATAAGGACTAAATCACCGGCGTTGCCCGCCTTTAACTGGCATTCGATACACCGGGGCCAGACCTTGTCCGGGCCTTTGGCATGCAGCAGCACACCACTGTTGGTTGGTTCGCCCGGCCAGCGCCATTCGAGGTGCAGGTGGTAGTCCTTATATTCGGCCTTGGTCCGCATATACCCGTTGGGTCGTCCCTCGCAATACACAACGCCGTTGCTGACCGACCAAACCTCGTGCACATCGATTGTTTTGTCGGCAACGTACAACTTCCAGCCGGCAAAGTCTGTGCCGTTGAAGAGCGTCACCTTTTCTTTCGGCCCGATAGGCCCGAACATTCCCTGACAGCCCACCAGTGCTGACAAAAGTACAATCAAAATACCCAGTGCAAATAATCCGCCTACAACTTGTCTCATGGTCTTACCTCCATTAATCCTTTCTTACCCGAAGTTTTCTATTTATTGGACTTTGTGTTATTAAAGCAATGCTGCACGGCGGCCCCAAACTTTTTGGGGCTGTTCTCAGCGAGCAGTACGAACACAACCTCTTGCAGTCCACTATTTGTCTTTTTTCTCCAAAATTGCCTCAATTTCATCCATGGTTCGATTCATTGCTACCATTGTTTTGCGGAATGGTTCGGGGCTGGTCATATCCACGCCCGCCTTTTTCAAAAGATCGATTGGATAATCAGATCCACCTGATGATATGAATTCAATGTATTCTTCAACCGCACCTTTTTCTTTGTTTAGTACCTTTTCAGCCAGGGCTGTAGAGGCAGTAAAGGATGTTGAATACTGATACACGTAGAAGTTGTAATAAAAATGCGGAACGTATGCCCACTCGACTTTATATAGGTCATCGATATGGCAGAGGCCTTTGTCGTGGCCATAATATTTTTTCAGGATATCACCGTAAAGTTCACTGAGCACGTCCCCTGTCAGTGGCTCACCACGTTCGGCCTTTTCGTGTATGCGCAGCTCGAACTCGGCAAACTGAGTTTGCCTGAAAACCGTTACCCTGATTCCCTCTAAGTAATTCATCAGCAAAGATAACCGAGTATCATCATCTTTGATTTCTTTGAGCATTTTGTCAATCAGCAGCGCCTCGTTAAAAGTAGAAGCCACTTCCGCGACAAAAATCGAATAGTCCGCTGTTGGATAGGGCTGGTTCTTGTTGGAATAATAACTGTGCATTGTATGGCCTAATTCATGGGCCAACGTACTGACATCGTCATATTGGCCGTTGTAATTCAAAAGGATGTAAGGATGAACATCATAAGCGCCGCCGCTGGAATATGCACCTGACCGCTTACCCGGTGTCGGATAAACGTCTATCCATCGTTCCTTAAAGGCCTTTTCGACTACACGACTGTAGCTGCTCCCCAACGGTTTTACCGAATCAAGCACAAGCTTTTTGGCTTCATCGAACGTATATTTCAAATCGACACCTTTAACAACCGGCGCATATACATCTGAGTATTTTAACGTCTCTACGCCTAACATTCGTTTTTTCAGATTCAGAAAACGGCCAAACGAATCAAGGTTATTGGTAACGTTCTCAATAAGAGCTAAATACACTTGGGTCGGAATATTATTCCTGTCCAATGCCCTTTCCAGCGAAGAGCCGTAACCGCGCGTGCGGGCGTAAAACATGTCCTTCTTTACATTCGCATAAAGCTGCGTACCAAAAGTCCCCTTGAACTTCTCAAATGTCTCCCAGAATGCCTGAAACACAGCTTCGCGGTCCTTTCGATTGGGCAAAGCTCGATAGCGGGTGTACCCGGCCTTGGTCAGCTTGGCTGCAGTGCCGTCACTTAATGTAATCTCGGGATAAGGCAGTTCCGCGTTACTGAAGACCCCGTAAATCGTGTATGGGCCATCGGCCAGCAAGCCCGCCTCCGCAAGTATCTTCTCTTCCTTCTCTGATAGTGTATGGGCCTTCATCCGCAGTATGTCATACAAACCCATCTTATAGATTTTCAAACCACGCTCTTGCTTAATAAACGTATCGATTGTCTCCTTATTCATCTTGGCAATTTCCGGCGTAATAAATGCCGCCTGGGAATTGTAGTCTGTACTAAGCTGCTGGATTTCCTGCTTCATTGCCAGATACTTCGAATTGCGTGTGTCCTGGTCGGATTTCATAGAAGCATAGCTACGTAAGCGACCAAATTCTTTGGACACTCGGCTGTCAAACTCAAGACAAGCCAACAATTCAGACGCAGAGCCTGCTAATTTGCCTTGGTACCTGGTAACTTCATCAAACTGAGCAACCAGCTCCTGCTTGGCTTTATTCCACGCCTGGTCCGAAGCATAGAGGTCTTCCAGTTTCCATCTGTACTTAACAGGAACTTGTGCTCTTTCACGGGTTTGGGCTAAAACCTGGGTCTGAGAAAATGCAAAAACTGTAGTTAATATAATGATGACGCTTAGAACTTTGTTCATACGAACTCCTTCTACATAAATCGGCTTATGGCTTTTCATCAATATCTTTACTGCCTGTTAACCCTAAGCTAACATAACATATCTTAAGGCTTACAGCCGGTCGTTGTCAATCCTGCAATGGGCTTGGCCATCCTGTGGACTGCCGGCATTGCAAGGCCGAAATTGGCAAACTACTTCACAAGCTGCGAACCACGAGTCACGAGCTGCGCCTCAGGTGCTGCTGTGCCCATATAGCAAGGGCCGAGCCGGCCAACAAAAACACTCCGAAAACCAGCTGAAAAACATTTAGCGATTCCCCAAATACCACGTTGGAAATCGCAAGGACGGTAAACGGCTGCGACAATATCACAAGTGCCGGGATAGTCGCCCCGATACGTTTAATCGCGGCGTAGTAAAGCACATGCCCTAATGCTATGGCTGTCACCCCCGAAATCACAACGCACGCCCACTGCCATCGGCCCATTGCCACACAGTCCTGTGGTCTTCCAAACAATAGTGCGAGCACACAAAGCCCGGCAACCGTGTAGATGCTTATCACCGAGAAACCGCTGCGGGAATCAATATCCCTGAAAGCAATTTTCACAGAAACCGTGTACACCCCCCACATAAAGGCCGTGGCAAGGGCAATGACTATACCGGTTATGGTCCTGGTCGCAGCCAAGTCTTCCTTGTAGTACATCACGCCGGCCACACCGATTACCGAAAGCAACAACCCCAACCAGAAGCGTTTGCTTTTGACCAACGGTCTTTCGTCGGCAAAGAAAGCAAAAGAAAAGCCTGCTATCCAGATAACAGATGTTTTTGTCAACAGGACCATAAAGGCTGGGCCGATATAGTAAAACGCCCCGGCCCACAAACTCTGCATAGCGACGTTTGCCGCCGCCGGCACAATAGCCTTTCGCCAGATTCTTGCATCAAACTGTTTTCTTTTGATGGAAAGCAAAAGAAACGGCAGCCAGAACAGACAAGCCGCCGAATATCGCAGCAGGTTCTGTGTCCACGAATCAACATAGTCGGCCAGATATGTTATAAAAATCGGCCCTAACGACCAAAAAAACAGCACACCAACGCAGGCGAAGGTCGCCGAGAGGTCAATTTTTCGAATGTTCGCGTGTCCATTCACTAAGCTTCTCCAGGTTCCCGGATAAGGTTCAGCTACAATATAAGCTCAGTAACACGCGCAATCAATATTATTGTGCTTGAGTCTTCTGTCCTCTGTCTTCTGTCTTGAGTCTTGGGTCTTGAGTCTGTGGTCTTAATTAACCACTCACCAATTAACTACTCACCAATCACCATTCACTACTCACGGCTTGGCCTTGTTCCTCTATATATTACAGCCTGTCACCCTATACATTGGAATTAGTATGAACGCTACATAGCTATGCTATATACTGTATTATAGTATAGTGCTATGCTACATAGCTTATGCCTCTCTATGCTCCCGGAATTATTTCTTATTGTTCCAGATTCCTCTCTTGTTCGTACTCTGCAATCCACTCTCTGTCTTCAGTTGTCAATCTTGGGTCTTCGGTCTTCCGTCTTCTGTCTTCTGTCCTCTGTCATTACGAGCAGCGCAAAGCCGAGAAATCTATTCCTTTGTGCCTTCCTCACGGGGCAGCTTTGCCCGCCATTGCTCGGCCTGTTGCGGCTTGCCCCAGGCCTCGTAAAGCTCAATAAGGTTGTTCAAAGAGTCCAACGTATGCGGATGCTTCTCGCCCAGTCTTTGTTTTCTGCCTTCGACTGCTTCGAGCAGCAGTCGTTCTGCCTCATCGTAGCGAGCCTGCTCTTTGTACAGCACAGCCAGGTCGTTCATGGATTCCAGCGTTGCCGGATGGTCCTCACCTAACTTGCGCTTCCTGCCCTCTAATGCCTTCTTGAACAAAGGCTCCGCTTCATCATAACGCTTCTGCTTTGTAAGCAACACAGCAAAGCCGTTCATGAAGCCGAGGGTTTCGGGGTGTTCTTCACCCAGTTGGCCGGGTGCAATCTCCAGCATCTCGGTAAATAGGTTCTCCGCCTCCTCGTATCGGTCTTGAGCCGTATATAGGCGTGCAAGGCCGTACATAGATTGCAGCGTATGCCGGTGCTTATCGCCCAATACCAGGCGCTTCGTCTCCAATGCCTTGAAAAACAACTGCTCTGCCTCGCTGTAACGCCCTTGGTCTATATACATATTGGCCAGGTCCTTTGTGTACAGCAGCCTCCCCCAGGAGTCTGCACCCCACTTGGCAGTGGCCAGCGTCTCCACAAAAACCCGCTCTGCCTCTTCGTAACGTCCCTGGGCCGCGTACACACGGGCAAGATTGCACTTCCAAAAAGGAAGCTGGGGAACGTTCTCCTCCCCCACCTCATGCCGGACTATCTCTAATATCTTGTCGAGCAACAATTCCGCTTCTTTGTATTTGCCCAGCCACCAGTACGTCACGGCAAGGGCATCCATGGTGAACAGCTGGTCTTCCACACCACTAACGCGTTGCCTGATTTGCAGAATCTTGGTCAACAGACGCTCCAAATCGTGATACCGACCCTGGTCCAGGTAAACCCGGCCGAGGCGGAACATAGACCGCAGTGTATACCGGTGCTCCTCACCATGCTGCTGTCGATAGATTCGCAGCGCACGCAACAAGTGTTGCTCAGCCTTCGTTGACTCGCCAAGGCTACGGTACGTAGAGCCCAGCTTATAGCTAATCGATGCCTCAATGAGTGGCTGGTCCCTGAACTTACCCTCAAGGTTTTTCGAGGCGGCATCGAGAACATAACTGACGGTTGCTTCACCGACCCTGGCCTCGCGCACCGAGCCCAGAACATCATTCTCGAGGAAGTCAGCGATGAGCTGCGCCTCTGCACGGGCGCGGGCCTGGCCAATGGCCAAGACAGTCGAAACCACGACTCCAGCAATAAGCACAACGAGTACCGCTGCGATGCCGGTAACCAACGCTCGTTTTCGCCGTACGAACTTTTTGATTAGGTACATCGTTGACTCGGGCCCGGCTATTAGCGGAGCACCTTTTAAGTAGTTCTGGATGTCATCGGCAAGCTCGGAGGCCGAGCGATAACGGCGTGTGCGTTCCTTGCGCATAGCTTTGAGAGGAATCCATTCCAATTCCTTGTGCAGACGTTTAGCTAACGTTCCAACCTCGGTACGGCGCCTTTGCGCAATCTTTGTGGCCTCTTCGCCCAGGCTCGTCAGCCGGGTGCTCGGCGTCCTGGGCTCGGTTTCGCAGATAACCTGCCGGATGTGGTCAACCCCACCTTTACGAAGCTCCTTTGGGTCAAATGGCAGCGCGCCAATGAGCAGCTCGTAGAGTACTACACCAAGCGAATAAATATCCGAGCGGGTATCAACGTCCTGAGCGGTCGTCTCGGCCTGCTCTGGACTCATGTACTCAGGTGTCCCGACAAACTGGCCCTGCTCGGTGTACAGTGTCCGCTCGGTCAAAGGCTGGCTGATGGCCTTGGCCACCCCGAAGTCGATAATCTTTGGCACCGGATTGTTGCCCTCAATGGCCACCAGAATATTCGTTGGCTTGATGTCACGGTGGATGATAGCTTTCTGGTGGGCGTGCTGGACGGCTTCGCATACCTGCAAGAAGAGTTTAAGGCGTTCTTCGATGCCGAGCTTTTCCCGGTCGCAGTGCCTTGTGAGGGACAGGCCCTTAACGTGTTCCATTACAAAGTACGGCCGACCCGCATCAGTCATTCCTGCATCGAAGACCTGAGCGATATTGGGGTGGTCCAGCAGGGCCAGGGCCTGACGCTCGGCCTCGAAGCGGGCGATGACCTGCTTGGTGTCCATGCCCGGCTTGATGACCTTCAGCGCCACACGGCGTTTGACCGGCCCTTGCTGCTCTGCTAAGTAAACCACTGCGAAACCGCCTTCGCCCAGGACGCTGAGCAGCTTATAGGGACCTATCTGCCCACCTGGTCCTCCCGCCCCGTTGGCGAAACTGGCGGTGGGAACAGATTCACCCTCACCCGGCTGCCTATTCTTTCTTTTTTCAGTCTCGCTCATCGGCATCCTACTTTCCAACTATACAATACCCAAATCTGCAATTGGCGTCAATCGAAAAAACCACCCTGTGAGACCTTTTGGCCAGATACGCCTCACGCTTCATGAGACCTGTCCTCGAGCGAAGCGAAGGATACGAAACCCTGCCCACAAAATCCGTCTAACAAGAGTAGAATTCTCTTAGCTTAATTAGTTCCTGTTGCGGAAAACAAAAACTGACGATGTCACCCCTGCGAGGGACCCCGCCTTGCGGGAACCCAAAGCAGGGGTCCAGAGCGAAAAAGCTGGATTCCCGCTTCCGCGGGAATGACAAATACTGTTTCCGCAACAGGAACTAACTAAAAGAATTCTACCTGAGCGCAGCCGAAGGGCCTCGTTCGCACAAACCCGCAAACCTTGTGCGGGCGCAGACAGGAACCCATTCTCCTATCTCCTGGTCTTGTGTCTTGAGTCTTTACGTGGCGGCTTGCACTCAGGCACGAAGCAGTTGTAATTTCGTTAGTTTTTTCCCGGCGCCCTTACCGTGTTTTCTTCTATTTGCGTTGTGGGCGAACCCCTTGGCCTTCTGCCTTGAGTGCTTGGCGTTCACGTTCTACTTGGCGATAAATTTTACAGGCACAATGTCGCATTACCCCCAGCAATATGTCACAGACCTTGTCATTTTGCAGTGCGTATGAATTGTTGACGAGGCCTATTAAGTCATTGGCTGTCTGTAACGCTTTCAAAATGTGTGCTTTGCTTTGGTTATCCATTTTGTTTCTCCTTATTATCTGCGCATTGGGCTTACATTTAGAGCTTTGATGAAATATGCTCCATCGGGAGCAAGCCCGCCATACGTCTGGCGGGCAAGAATCAACGTGCTGTGCCGTTACGCCCACACATCCAAAAATTGCCCCTGTGCGGCTTCTTCAGCGAATTTATGCCGGCCAAAAGATTTGTCGATATCGGACTTTACCTTATCATTCGAATGGGCTGTATTATCAGCGCTTTGCTCATAAGGCTTCAGTTGTACATTCTGTCCTCTAACGGTCTTGGTCAAAGCAGACGGCCTGTTTGCTCTTTTGGGTTGACCATGCTCAGAAGTTTTATGAGTCAACGGGACTGACCGGATAACTTTGCACTGGATCTTCTTAACCATTGTCTTACCCCCCTCAAGAATCCCCCTATTTGGTTGCCAGGCTGCCCTGGTTTGCTTATCTCACTGACATTAATAAACAACGGGCGTGCCCAACTGCCGAGCGCAGTTGTAGAAAAACCGTAAGTCCATGTATAGCAAGCAGATATATTGATAGAATCTTCCGGGGCCGGCCAGAGAATGTCTTACTTCAAAGCTGTTAATGAGACATCAAGAGGTCGGCTGCAGAAGGTTAGACGAAGCACTTTTGCCGGGAGGGTGTTGTAAGGTCTTATGTATCAAACCGTTATATGTGGATTGGTAGCAGGTCTTCGAGATTGTGGTGTCTCATTTAGAGTAAATGAGGCGCCATAAGCTATCTGAGACACTTGAAGGCTATTTGAGATACTTGAAGGACAGGTTATCGGACTGCGGGCTCGCTTGTTCTTTCACTGTCTTTGAGGAATCGATACAGGGTGGCCCGCGAAACGCCAAGCCTCAGTGCGGTCTCGACTTTATTGCCGCCGGTTTCATCCAGAGTGCGCCACACGGTCTCGGCATCAAGCTTGCGTTTTCGCTGTTTCTTTGGGTAGCTGTGTCTCGGCGCGTATGTCATAAGAATCTTCGAGGGTAAATATTCAGGCAGCAGCAGGTTATCTCTACATTTTATCAGCGCATATTTAAGAGCGTTTTCAAGCTCTCGAACATTTCCAGGCCAGTCATAATCCATCATAACACCGACAGTTTCTGGTGATAGAATAACATCTTCTCGGTCCATCTCTTTCAGGGCCCTCTTCAGGAGGTTCTCGGCCAGTAGTGGGATATCGTTTCGCCGTTCACGCAACGGCGGCAGATATACGGGAACCACGCACAATCTGTAGAAAAGGTCCTCCCGGAATCTTCCTGCTGCAACTTCTTCCGCGAGATTTTTATTCGTTGCACTGATGACCCGTATATCAACTTTTATGCTCTCCTCTCCGCCCACGCGCTGAAAAGTCCCTTCCTGCAGAACCCGCAGGAGCTTGACCTGCGTCGCACCGGGGAGCTCTCCGATTTCATCCAGAAAGATTGTTCCTCCATCTGCCAGTTCGAAACGCCCTTTCCTGTCACCAACAGCTCCGGTAAAAGCCCCCTTAACATGTCCGAACAGCTCACTTTCCAGGACCCCCTCGGGCAGTGCCCCGCAGTTGACAGCAACGAAAGGCTTATCGGCCAGGGGGCCTTCATTGTGAATAGCTGCGGCAACAAGCTCTTTACCTGTGCCGCTTTCGCCCTGAATTAGCACAGGGATATTGACCTCGGCAACCTCCCTGATGGTGTCAAACAATTCCAGCATCTTTGCATTGCGGCCCACGATCCCGGCAAACGACTGCTCCGTTTTCAACCGCCGACGCAGGTGGGACAGTTCAGCGGTGTCCATTTCCAGCTTCTTTTTGGTTGCCCTGAGGATGTCTGTTTGGGATATAATCCCGCACGGCCGTTTGTCCTCCGTAACAACCAGTCGGCGGATACCCATTTTCTCCATAATCCTGCTGCTGCTGAACACCGAGTAATCGGCCGACACGCTCGCCACGGGAGTAGACATCACCTCGGCCATCGTAATCTGGTCAGGGCTCTTTTGCGGCGCCACAACTCTTGCCAGAAGGTCTCTTTCCGTGACAATACCCACCACCTCGTCTCCCTCCAGCACTACGATGCACGATATTTTGCGGCTGGTCATAATTTCCGCCGCTTCCACTATACTCGCGTTGCTCTGCACTCCAGCCACATCCCTGCTCATTATCTCCTCTACATCCTTCCACCTGCCGTAGAATGTCACAACTTGAACCAGGTCTGTTTGTGTTACAATTCCGACCAGCTGTTTCTTCTCCAGGATTGGCAGTCGCTTGATATGCTTGTCCTCCATAATTCTGATGGCATCAAACACGGACAAATCAGGGGATATAGTCTCTACCGGAGAAGACATTATTTCCCTTACCTTTATCCTATCGAAATCCTTCTCCCTGACCGCAACCCTTTTGAGGAAGTCCGTCTCGGTAAGGATACCTGCCACACTGCCATTGTCCTCAACGACGACGCACGAAACGTTATTCTCAGACATAATCTTCGCCGCTGAAGCTACCGTTTCATTCGAGCAAATGGTAACCACATCCTCCCTCATCACGTCGACTACTGCCAGCGGAACCCATAACGAGCCTGTCAGATTATTGAAAACACCCATTATCTTGCTCTAAATTAAATTGCCAAACTGCTCTCTATTGGCCATCAGCTTTTGCATCGCCGCCCGTTTATTACTGAACTTTGCGTTATTAAAGCAACGCTCCGGTGGCACCCTCAAACTTGTTTGGGGGTGTTGAAAATCATTTATTTTGCAAACATCACTAACGGCGGCTTACCCCATCTTGCAGGCAGCGGTTTTCTTGGCCGGCACACTCAAGATTATAGACCTTCTCTGATAGCTGCCGGGCGCCAACAGTCTCAGCTTGCCCTTTTTGATTGGAAGCACGATAATAATATCGGCTAAAGTGGACTGGTACTTTTTTAGATAAAGCCGCCGATTGCCAACCTTTCCGGCCACAGTGATTATGCAACGCTATTGCAGGTCTTATCTGTCCTGGTTTTAACCCGCTTAGCTCTTTACACTGAGAACATGTCGTTTTTCGGACCTAACAATTGCCCTCAACGATCAAGAGGCAGCATAGGGATGCAGACGAACGTTCCTGTGTCGTTAAATTTTCTAATATTCGCGTATTCACTCACCAAAAGCCTCTGACAAAACCGGCGGTAGGAACGCCTTCTTTCTCACCCGGCCGCTCGTTGTTTCGCCGCTCGTTGTTTCTTTGTTCGGCATCGCTCATCAGCATCTCACTTTCAAGCCATACAATACCCAAAATTTCTCAATCCGTCAACGTTGAAAAACCCGCCTCTGGAGGGTCGACTGAGACAATAATCAATAACTCAAACTGACCGGTTTTAAGCTGTCATGCTGAGCCCTTCGCTGTGCTCAAGGATAAACTCCGCGAAGCATCTGGCCTTAGTAAAGAATAATCGCATCATACCGACAGGGGGCCCTCAAACGCATTCTTTCGCGTTTGGGGAACCCCAGTGAGATTCTTCTGGTCAGGATCAAGCCATACCTCGCACTGCAAGGTAGAGCACGTTGTATTATATAATCACTAAGTAGCAATACAAGGTACCTTGCATTGCTACATAGCGCTAAAACTCTCGCAACGATTGTACAAGCTTTTCAATAGGCCAATTTTCCGTGCGTCGTCGTTAGATATGGCTATGATACGTTGTGGCCAAAATTATCATCCACACATTACCCAAAACTGGTAGTCCGTTTGCGAGCATACCGAGCCCAGCCGAACGGCCTATCCTGACCAGCGTTCTGAGCTTGCCTCCACTGAGCTTTGTCGAAGTGCCGAATGATCTGTTTTCAATCCTCCGGCCGAAATATCAAGTCATACTTCGCCCTGCAAGGTATAGAATATTATGCTCTGATCTGCCGTCGGTCTTCTGTCGTCTGCCTTCTGTTTTCTGCCCTCTGTCTTCTTTCGTCAGTCTTCGGTCTTGAGTCTTGAGTCTTCACTCACCGGGAGCCTCTGACAAAACCGGCGGTAGGAACGCCTTCGTCTTTACCTTGCCGGTTTTGACAGGCTGGGCCACGACCTCTTACGGCTTGGCCGTTACTTTGATTCCGCTCGCCTGAGTTCCAGAACACTTGCATGGTTTTCCAGCCAAGTCCAATCCCATATTAACCTTTTTCATACGCTCACCCCTATTACGACATCTGGTCTGTATTCACCTCCTCTAATTCAACTCCAGCCTGAGACAGTAAATCATATAATGGTCTAATCGTGTCTATCGTTTGGCTTTGGCATCTCCCAAAACGGTCAGGTCTCGACAAAGATGCCGTGAGTACAACCCTCTCCTTTGCTCTTGAGAAGGCAACAAAGAAGCCGCAAGTTTCCTCGTCAGGATTGTTGTTGTATCCCCATAGGGCTTGATCCTCCAGTCCAATGAATACGACAGTATGGAATTCCAATCCCTTACTTTTATGTAGAGTCATCATTGGAATTGAGTCGTGCCCTTCAAAATCAAATATAGCATCCTTCCAATTCATCGTGGCAAGGCGATCACAAAGCTCCCTAGCAAGTGAATTCATGAGGTCATCATAATATGTGCCCTGTCGGTACTGTTGAAAAAAGTTTCGAATTGTGTCATTCCCCAAGAAACCTGTCACGACTTCTAGTCTCGCTTCCACCGACTCAACCGTCCATGCTTCTGTGTTTTCCATAGCTTGACGACTCTCGGTTAAAAAGACGCCCAGACTATCTTCAATTTCGCCACAGGCATCCTCATCAGCATTACTCGTTCTTAACAGAAAATCAGTCACCTTGCTCCAGTCAGCGGGTGATTTCTTCAGCACTATCAATCTTAGCATTGAAATCAACAGACTCGTAATAGGCTCAGCCAATAAGTCCTGCAATTCAGATTCGATTCTTGCCTTTATTCCAGACTGCCTTAATTTGTCTATCAACTTGTCTACATATCTGTTGGGTGTTTGTCGGACTAAGATACAGACTTCTCGACATGGAATCTCATTCTCACTGATCCATTCTGAAATTGTGTGACTCAGATATTCAGCCTCCGCATTATCGTCGGAGAAGAGCAGGGCACGACACACTTCAGTGGAATCACTACTGGATACTCTCGAAACACTTCGTCGGATACCAGGTGATAATGCTTGTGAAATGGAATGTTGTATCTGTACAAGTTCCGGCACAGAACGATAGTTGCTTATGAGATGCTTTGGAATAGCTGCGAAATCATCAATGAATAGATTAAAAGCATCACGAACTGCACCTGCCCAAATCATTATTCGCTGCTTATCGTCACCAACAGCAGTCATAATTGTCTGGCTTCCCTTAAAACACACAGAAGTCAAATCGTACTGTATTTGAGTGGTATCCTGAAACTCATCAAGGAAAGCATATACGTAGGTAGATCTGATTGCTTGGACCAGTAAAGGATTACAGTGCAGAATGTATCCAGCAAGACGCCCTATCATAGTAAATATGACTCTCGAAGGAGATAAGCCTTTTAACAGGTAACCCCACACGGACAACGCGGCATGATTGTTCAAACTGCAAAGCGGGGTACTTGTTAGATAATCTCGTGCAAATGTCCTGGCGTTGAACTGCTGGATTTGGGCATGCGTGTAGTCTGCCCTACCTAAGGCTGTTTCAAGGATGCTTTGCATCTGATTTTGACGATTGATTGTGAAGTCTATTTGGTAGTCTTCAGATGGCTGCCAGTTTGCGGGAAGTCCCAGCCGGAATCTATCAAGTAAAGTCTTGGAAAAGGCATCAAAAGTCATGGAATCGAATCGTCTTGCAATTTCATTTCCACATCTTAGTTCAACACGATCTTTTAGATTACGAGCCGCATCTCTCTTGAAACTAATGGCAAGGATTCGCTTAGGAGGAGGGCATAGCCCTGTCTGCAATAAGAAACACGCTCTCTGTGCAAGCAGCTCTGTCTTTCCCGCCCCAGGTCCAGCAGTAATGAGCACGTTGTTCTCCACTTCTCTAACAGCTTCATCTGCCGCAACCTCAAGGCTGTCTACTCCTATAGGTGCCCAATTGTCTGGGGAAATCCTTATCATTCATTCCCAGCCTGTAATTTACTAACGATATCTTTCAGTACTTGCGGGCTATTGTCATGAAGCTCCTGGACACTTACCTCTATAATCATTCTCAAATGTGAAACGGGCTTACTTCGCCCAAGGAAAAGATATCTGTACCAGAAGTATAGCTCTGGCCGTCTAATCTTTGACATAACCCGCGTGATATCTCCTGCATCCTTCTTGATGACAGAAGCATAAGCACCCCTCAGGGCTTTGTAATCGTTCTCTGAGTAATCCGAAGGGATGTTCGGGCCCAAAGCCCCCTCTTGCGGCTTCATGTAGATGCCGGGGAAAGCTTTGAGCATCATAAAATCAAAATCAATTGGGTAGCTGAAATACACGTTATATTCTTTGAAGTCCTTGATCCATTCCTTTTCTGTTTCAACATTTGGTTCCCAAGTATGCATTGCTTCGAGTTCGTCGCGATTTAGGACCGAACCATTTTCTAATGATAGGAGGTCTTTTCTTGAAATACCATTCTTGAGCAATTGCTTACACACATATTTAATTCTTGCCCACCCTCCCGTCTCACGCCGTCTGTCATAGTCCAATAGCGTCACATGTGGGATTCCAAGCTGTGTAAGCAATCGCCAGAAATGGTTTACATGTCTACCACCCAGCGGGACTATAGAAATGAAATTCTCGTCAGTTGGTAGCCCATTAGCATCGAAGATTCGGGGCAAGACAATTTCTTCGCTGTCTCCCTCGCACAGGACTACATGCTTGGCAAAGTAAAGCTCAGGGTATGCCTGTACCGCATTTCGAACGTACTTGTATGCTTCGTCCGTCTCATCAGGCAAAACAATATTCTTAGGTATAGCGTGAAGGTTGGCATCAAGTCTTAAATGCCTGATTTCTTCCGGATATATTCTTTTGAGCACAGAAGCTGAATGGCTTGTTAGCACTGTTTGTGCCTCAGGCCTCTCCGAGATATCCCTAAATATTCTTGTGATTCTACCAAGATAATGAGGGGCAAGGTGGTTTTCCGGTTCTTCAACGGCAAAGACTGTCAAATGGGGTATATTCAAGTGCTCACCTGAAATCCCTTGCGTGTGAGTAAGATGGCTGACTACCTGGTTCTCAATACAGAAGACACTATGTATCATTGAAAGATAGAACAATGACCGCATTCCTTCGCTCAATCGGGTCACGTCGTGCTCGTTTCCTTCGGGGGACGGTGAAAAGAAGACGTCCAACATTGATACGGCCTTCCTAAAATCACTACTTAATGGACTAATGGTAACGTTTTTATATATATCAGTTCCGCAAAATTTCTCCCATTGTTCGGATAGGGTTTGCTGTATCAGGCCTACGCTGGTCTCGCCCTGAAAGGCTGCCTTGAATTGTTCTGTCAAAGTCTGGTATAGCTCTTTTGTTGGGTTAGACCACTCGATTGCTCTTATCAAGCGATGCATAATGGTCCCAGCGGTGTACTTTATCTGTGTCAATGGATCTCTGATTGCAGGGACGTAATGGACATGTATTCTTGAGCGTTGATATGCACTGACTTTTACTTTATGTGCATCTTCAATCTCACTACTCGCTGTGGTAATCCAGTTTATGTCTGTATCAATGTCACCTTCAGATGTGATCCCCTGTGACCATTTTGCATCAAGACGTACCCTACAATATGGAGCCGCCCCAGGTGCTTCAATAGTCATCTGCTTGAATGACTCTGGAACCGCCATAAGTTGCAGTGCTTCATTAGAGAGCAACTCAGGAAAGATCAATTTTGCTTCAATACAGAGAGAACGTTCTGTCTCATCCTCAAATTTTTGTCCGGCCGGAATATGAAAATCCGAAGACTTGATTGCACGGTCAGATTGAGTTAGCCCAAACAGCTTCACCAATGCATGCAAGATCGCGGATTTGCCGCTGCCGTTATGACCAACAAAACACGTAAGGTCATTGAGTTCAACAACCGTTGGCTCCGGACCAAAACAACGAAATCCTGAAATACTTATTGATGCAAGCTTCAATGTGCATCCCTCCTTATTTTTGAATTCTACTGCGTTACATGCCCATATGTATTAGGTATTACTCTTTCAGTTAGTCGCCTTGACAGTCCCAAGTCGAGAAATATCTTCTCAATAAGATTGATCCCCTTTTGACCCATTACCTTACTGAGAGGCAAGGTTTTCTTCTTTATGTGACGTTTTTTGCTCATCCTATAATCCAACCATACAGCATAACATCAATAAATCTGCTCATCTCTCATTCTCCGTCCCCCGTCCTTGTGTAACAGGGCAATCAACGGCTTTTCCCAATATCTCTGATATGCAGTATACCACACGCCCAGACTCGCCGCCAAGTAAAGATTAGGTCAATTGCGAGCTGTCGGATGTCTCTTTGATTTCACTTGATTTCAAACCTGTTTTATGGTATAATGTATCGAATTATGAATGGTTCATAGTTCGTTGTTCGTAGACAACAGACTTCAGACTTCAGGGGGTGTTCCCAATGGCAGCCGAAGTTGTTCTTTTTTCAGAACCCCGTTTATGGGTGTCGAAACTTGTATCGAAGCTGGAAACTGGTAACTGGATACACGAAAAAACAAGCTTCAAGCTTCTACAGCAAGTATCGTTACGAGCATC
>JAUXAL010000003.1 GCA_030619925.1 Phycisphaerae bacterium
CATGATAAAATCTCCTTTGTTTTGGCCGTAAGTCCTTTTTTGTTTGTTACTTACATAATAGCCGAAACGGAGGAGATTGCAAGAAAATAATGATTGTAAGTCATTATTCAACATAAAGTTGCGTGTTTTACAGAAGGCTTAAGAAGTATTTTTGAAAGGAGTAAGGACAAAATGAAGATTCGACCATTGGCAGATAAGGTGCTTGTTCAGCGTCTCGAGGCGAAAACCAAGACGGCGGGCGGGATAGTGCTGCCGGACAGCGCCAAAGAAAAACCTCAAAGAGGCAAGATTGTCAGCGTTGGCAAGGGTAAAATGCTCGACGACGGAACTGTAAGAAAACTGCAGGTAAAAAAGGGTGATGCGGTGCTTTTCACAAGCTATGCCGGGACAGACGTAAAGATAGACGGCAAAGAGTATCTGATTATGAATGAGTCAGATATTATGGCAGTAATCGAAAAATAATTGATTATTGATTATTGAACTAACAATTAAGAAGGAGAAAGAAAGTTATGGCAGCTAAAAAGATAGCTTTTGGTACTGACGCACGGGCGGCTGTTCAAAAAGGTGTGAAGAAACTGACAAAGGCAGTAAAGATTACGCTTGGGCCGTGCGGCAGAAACGTGATTTTGGAAAAATCATTCGGCTCGCCCACTGTGACCAAAGACGGTGTGACGGTGGCCAAGGAGATTGAGCTGGAAGATTCCTATGAGAACATGGGCGCACAGATGGTCAAAGAAGTGGCGTCAAAGACATCGAGCGTGGCCGGCGACGGGACAACGACCGCAACGATTCTGGCTGAGAGCATTTTCGATGAGGGTCTCAAGAATATTACCGCCGGCGCTAATGCAATGCAGGTAAAACGCGGTATCGAAAAAGCCGTGGACGCAATCGTAAACGAACTGCAAAAGATGAGCACGCCCGTCGAGTCGAGCAAACAAATCGAACAGGTAGCGACCTGCTCGGCGAACCAGGACGTGGAAATCGGCAAAAAGCTGGCTGAAGCAATGAACAAGGTCGGCAAAGACGGCGTCATCACCGTCGAAGAGGGCCAGTCGCTGGAAACGGTGGTTGAGTTGCTTGAAGGTATGCAGTTCGACAAGGGGTATCTGAGCCCACACTTTATTAACAATCTGGAGAATATGACAGTAGTTCTGGAAAAGCCTTATATTCTGGTTCACGAAAAGAAGATAAGCTCGGTAAAATCGCTTGTACCGCTGCTTGAGAAAGTAGCTCAACAGGGTAAGCCTTTGTTGCTCATCGCCGAAGACGTTGAGGGTGAAGCATTGGCTACGCTGGTTGTCAATAAACTGCGGGGAATACTGCAGGTGGCTGCCGTCAAAGCGCCCGGCTTCGGTGACAGACGAAAAGCACTACTTAGTGACATTGCCACTCTGACCGGTGGTGAAGCTATTTTCGAGGACCTGGGGCTGCAGTTAGAGAACATCGAGCTGCGGCAGCTTGGCAGGGCCAAACGCATCACCATCGACAAGGACACCACCACCATTATTGAAGGTGGAGGCAGCACCGAAGCCATCAGGGGCAGAATCGAGCAGATTAAAAACGAGATTGATAACTCGACCAGCGATTACGATATAGAGAAACTGCAGGAAAGATTGGCAAAGTTGGCTGGTGGCGTGGCCCAGATCAATGTTGGGGCCGCGACTGAGATAGAGATGAAGGAAAAAAAGGCGCGTGTAGAGGACGCCTTGCATGCCTGTCGGGCAGCGGTGGAAGAAGGTATCCTGCCGGGAGGTGGCGTGCCAATGCTCAGGGCTTTGCCGGTGCTGGATAAAGTCAGGACCTCCGGGGATGCAAAGATAGGCGTTGATATCATTCGAAGAGCGCTGGTGGCACCGATCAAGCAAATCGCTGAGAACGCAGGGCTGGACGGTTCAATTGTGGCCCAGAAGGTCATGGAGAGCAAGGAAAAGAACTTCGGCTACGACGCACTGCGCAAGCAATACGGCGACATGGTCGAGTTCGGCGTGATTGTACCGACAAAGGTCGAGAGGATTGCTCTGCAGAACGGCGCCTCGATTGCTTCGCTGCTGCTGACCACCGATGCGATAGTCAGCGAGATTCCTGAAAAGAAGGAGATGCCTCCGGCACCGCCGGGCGGTGGAATGTATTAAACAGAAGACAGAGGACAGAATACAGGATACAGAGGCCAGAAAACACCGACATCTGACTTCTGATATCTGACTTCTGTCTTCTGTTTTCTTGAAATACGAGATGTGAAAATGAGTTTTCGTTTTTACACAAATGTAATCTCTCAAGCGTCCAGAACTATTGCAGCGGGGATATTCATCGTAGGGCTGGTGCTGATTGGCTTTGGGTTTATGATTTACCTTTTGCCGAGGTTTTTCGCCACACTCGCTGCGGTGGTCTTTTTTGTTACAGGGGCCGGCTGCGGGATTACCGCTGTCAAAATCTTTTTGGCACAGAAAAAATTAGACCGACTCAACTCTGACGATTCACAGCACTATAGAAAAAATGTTCAAATACGTACCGAAGAACACTACGATATATGATCACGCTGCCATTTTGCAGGGTTCCCAAAGACACAAAATGTGCACTTGGGGTCCGCGCAAAAGAAAGCAAAATAGGATTCGGTAATTTGGCCGGCATCCAGTCGAATTTACGACACACCAGATCTGTGGAGACAGACCTTTTGAAGGTGGCCAATTGTCCGGCAGGGGCTATCATTGTCGCTTCTCAATTAGCGCTGACCACTTCTTCATGCCTTAGCTGAAGAACAGACTTGAGGACATCCCTTATGCTGATTATGCCGACCAGCTTCCCATTTGATGTGATCGGGACTCTTCTAAAGATGTTCTTTGCCAAGAAGTCACAAACATTCAGCAGGGCTTCGCTCTCTTCAAAACAAACTGCGGGAGATGTCATATAATCGCTAACCGTCTTATTATCGGCCTCGTCACTTTCGTAGAACAATACTATTGCATCTTTTTCAGAAAGAATCCCCGTCAAAGTCATATCATCTTTGACTACAGGCAGACCAGAGATGTGATTTTCCACCAGAATCTTTATAGCCTCAAGTATCGGGGTTTCGTTTTTTACACTAATTACATCTTTACTCATAATGTCTCTTGCTCTGAGCATCGCTAACTCCTTTTTTAACTACCTCTTTTCAGGTACTAAGGCACTTTATCAATTCGGCTTAAGTCAATGGAAACTTAAGATTAAGGTGGTGATTTTTCCCATTTAGACCTTGATTTAGATAAATGTAAGGCAAATAGCTTCAGGCCGAGAGATTATCGGATTTTCAAAGTGGCCAACGCGAGGGCGGCAAAAGCGGCGGCTAAAAGCCAAAAACGCACTACCACCTGCGGTTCGCTCCAGCCAATCAGATGAAAATGATGATGAATAGGGGCACATCTAAAAAGCCGTTTTCCGCCGGTGTATTTGAAATAGGAGACCTGCAGTACTACGCTGAGCAATTCAATGACGAATACGCCACCAATAATCAGGAGCAGAATTTCGTTTCTCGTCACCAGTGCACCGTAGCCCATTGCTGCTCCTAATGGAAGTGAACCCACGTCGCCCATAAAGACCTGGGCGGGATGACAGTTGAACCATAAGAAGCCGAGCACAGCCCCCAAGATTGCCGAGCAGAAGATGCTCAGCTCGCCGGCCTGGGGTATATGGGGTAACAGAAGATAACTTGCCCAGGTAACAGGAGTGGTTCTGGCCATTGTCTCAGAGGCGACATAGCAGAGCAGCGCCAGTACCAGAGCAACCATTCCTACGCATCCGGCTGCCAACCCGTCCATACCGTCAGCCAGGTTAACGGCATTGCTGGTGGCTGATATATAAAAAATTGCTACCAATATGAACATCCAGTTTGCCAACGGCAGACCCTGTTTATAAAAGGGCAACCAGAACCTGATACCATCCGGTATGTAGATAAAGTCGGCGTACAAAAATGAGGCTATCAGCACTGCTCCGCCGATTTGAAAGATGAGCTTTTCCCAGACTCTTAGTCCCTCCCTACTTCGGTGGCGAATACCACTAGTGAGCTTTAGCCAGTCGTCGACGCCGCCCAAAGCACCGAACCATATCACTAAAATAATCGCTTTTTGAACAAAGGGATTGTTCAGCCTCGCCCATAATAAGGTGGTCGAAACAGCCGAAAGAATTATAATCAGCCCTCCCATTGTCGGTGTGTTGGCCTTTTCTTTGGTCAGTTCATTGAGGGTGGCATGATGAAACTCCGGCCGGTCGCCAATTTTTTTGCGCATCAGCCAGCGAATGATTCTGGGACCAATCAAAAGGGCAATAAGGAGACTCGTCAGCGTAGCAGCGACAGAACGGAACAGAACGTTTTCGTAGGCGTAAAATCCAAACAGAGGCCGTTGAGTGACAGGGTCGTGCAAAAGCCGTAGTAAGTGGTATATCATCTTGCGTCTCGATTCTTGAAACTTGATTCCCGATTCCCGAACATCCAGCGTCTGTCATCGAACGGGGGTTTGTACATCATGAGAAAAGCGATATTAGCTTTTCGATGACCATTTCCAGTCTGGCTGTTCTCGAACCTTTCACTAATATTATATCGTAATCTTTTATGAATTCGTGCAGATTATTACAAGCTGAAAGGGTATCTTCGAAACATTTTATTTGTAAATCGTATTCGGCACTTGTTTTTGCGGCTTCGGCGGTGATTTTCGCAAATTTGCCAATAGTCAGTAAGAGCTGCACTTTGGCCTGTGCGATAGAGGTACCCAGCCCGGCGTGGAGGCGCTCGGCTTGGACTCCGAGTTCAGCCATATCACCGCAGATAAAGAGCAGTCTGCGTTTTCCATCTGAGTTAAGGTCGCACAAGATATGGAGAGCATTTTTCATCGAAGCCGGGTTTGCGTTGTAACAATCATTTAATACCATTAGCGTCCCGATTTTCAGCAGTTCGGCGCGCATAGAAGCGGGTGAGAGGGTCTTGACAGCCTGTGCGAAATCATCGATAGCCAGACCAAGTTGGCTGCAAACAGCCCAGGCAGCGAGCACATTTTCGACATTGCCCGGACCAGCTAACGGTAAGTAAACTTCTGTACCGTCGATAGTGAACCGGCTGGTTGAACCGTCAGAGGTGATGTTCTGCGCCTGGTAGTCGGAGCCATCTGATTTGCCAAAAGTTATAAATTCGGCACGCTTGACCCGGCAGACTTCGACCAGCTGGTCGAAATCAGCGTTGACTATCAAAATACCATCAGGTGGGAGTCCTTCGGATATAGATAACTTTTCCTGTATAATTGTCTGCAGATCACCGAATCCTTCCAGATGGGCAGGATGAACATTAGTTACTACTGCGATGTCCGGCAGAGCAATACGAGTCAAATAACTTAGCTCGCCGGGGTGGTTGCTGCCCAGTTCGGCGATAACGATTTGGTCCTCCGCGTCTGCGCCGAGCAGAGTCAGGGGCAGACCGATGCTGTTATTAAAATTTTTCGGCGCCTGAAACACGCGGAAACGCCGGCTTAAGGCCTGATAAGCGATTTGCCTCGTGGTTGTTTTGCCCACTGAGCCGGTTATTGCAACTACCTTGAAGCCGGCCTGCCGGCGATATTCTCCGGCAAAATCACCGAGGGCCTTTATAGCATCATCAACCTTAAGTAGACACTTGCCGGTAAATTCTTCATCATCAAGGTCCCTGCCAACCACGGCACAGACGGCGCCTTTGGCAAAGGCATCAGCAACATAATCGTGGCCATCGAAATTTTCGCCGGGTATGGCAAAGAAGCAATCGCCGGCTTTGGTTGTTCGCGAATCGGTACTTACGCCGGTGAAATCTCGTATTGCGTATTGCGTATTGCGTATCGCAAGTTCTGGCGCGGCAGGGTGAGCCTTTATTATTCCGGCCAAATCTGCTATCGAAAACTTTTTCATTTTCGCCTCTTAAGGGCCCCCATTTTGCGACTTATTGCAAAATGAGAGCCCAAGACACTGTTGGGCGACTTCCTTGTCGCTGAAATCGAATTTTTGCTCTCCAATTATCTGATACGTTTCGTGGCCTTTGCCCGCTATGAGCACGATATCGTCTCTGCCGGCAGCTTCTATAGCCAACTCAATAGCCTTTTTTCTGTCCGGCTCAACAACTATTGTCTGCGAATCGCGGTTTTCAAAACCTGCAACGATTTCATCTATAATATCGGTGGGCCTTTCAGTTCGTGGATTATCACTGGTAACGATTATAGAATCAGCTAATTGTTCAGCGACCCTGGCCATACGCGGGCGTTTAGTTCTGTCTCTGTCGCCGCCGCAGCCGAAAACGACTCTCAATTTACCTTTGCACAGAGGCTTTAGTGTCGAGAGGACATTTTTCAAAGCATCGTCGGTATGAGCGTAATCGACAATCACGCAAGAGTCACCGCCATCAATTTTTTCCAATCGGCCGGGTATTGTTTGCAGAGCTGACAAACCAGCCGCTATCGTTTGCAAATCGAAACCGGCTGCGAGGCACAAACCGGCTGCCGCCAGGGAATTGCTAACATTATACAAACCCGGCAAAAGGGTATTTACTTTTTGGGTTTGACCGGCGTACTCCATAATAAAAACCGTTCCGCTTATATCCATCGACTCGATTTGTGCGGTGATATCAGCCCCCACTGCCGGCTTGCGCCGGCAAGCCGTGGGGGCAATGGCATACCATAAGATTTTAGCCTGGGTTTGCTTGGCGATTAGTTCGGCCTCCGGTGATTGCTTGTTCAACACCGCGACAGCATCAGGTGAAAGAGCCTGGAAAAGTTCGGCCTTGGCGGCCAAATAATCTTCTTTGGTTTTATGGTAGTCCAGATGGTCGCCGGCAAGGTTAGTGAAAGCGGCAGCTTTGAAGTTCACCCCTGCCAGACGGTTCTGAGAAAGGGCGTGGCTGCTGGCCTCAATGACCATATACTTTGCCCCGTTTCTTGCCATTTCGTCGGTCATTTTGGCGATAGCCAAACAATCGGGCGTTGTCATAGTTGCCCCGCATCCGCTGCCTGAGCAGGTATCGTAGATAACTGTGCCGATAAGGCCGCACTTTTCGCCGGCCTTTTGAATACAAGAGCGAACCTGATACGCAACGGTAGTCTTTCCATTTGTGCCGGTAACAGCCAGGTTTGTTAATCGCGAAGCCGGATTGCCCCTGCTCGCCTGTGTCAAAAGCCCTGCCGCCTCTGCAGAATCGTCAACAACTATAATCTCGATGCTCGATATTTGCAACAAGCCATCCCCAAGCGCGTCCCAATCTTTTGAGACTTGCTTGAGGCTGCCACCCGTTGTCTGCCTTCTGTCCTCTGTCTTCTGTCGTCTGTCTTGCTGGCAAACGATGTATTTAGCGCCATTGGCAAGGGCCTGGTCAATAAAATCGTGGCCGTCATAAACGGTGCCCTTAACAGCTACGAAGATATCGCCGTCTTTGACAAGTCGCGAATCAGTGCGAATCTGTGGCGGATTTTTCGATGAGACCAGAGCTAATAGTTCCTTGACAGTCATGATTTCGTATTGCCCATCTGCCGGACAGAGACAGACTCACCGGTATCGTATTGCGATTATCGATTCTCGGCTATTTTAGACCAAAGAGCAGAATAATACAACAGGTGCGCCCGGAGTCCGGAAAAAATCCGGAGCTTTCGGCAAGAGCAGATAGTAACGCGGAGGCATTCTGCGGCTGTTCGAAAATATTGTAGCAAGAATTATGATTCTGGCATATAATCGTTTGTGATGGCGGTTGATAATGAGAATTTCGCAGAAGTTGAGTCCGTAAGAAAGGAATTTGAACATGAAAGTTAAGTGTCTTTTTGGGATTTGTTTGGTGTTCGTGGCTGTGAACGCAATGGGCTGCCGCAAAAAATCTCCGTCCCCACAGGAAGAATCTAAGCATAAAGTAGAGTTATCGGAGCAGGCTACCGCCAAACAGGCAGCGCAAAAGCCGATGGCTGTAAAACCTGAACAACAATCACAAGAGTCTGCATCGGTCAAGGCCGGGTCCGAGCAAGCCCAGCCGGAGGAAACCGAGTACTTTGCCCTCTTCATGGAGGGCAAAAAGGTCGGCCACGCCATACAAAACCGTGTTGTCACGGGTCGTAAAGTCACCACCTCTATAGAGCTTGAGATTACCCTAAGCCGAACCGGAATACCGGTCAGCGTCCAGACCAAAGCAATCACTTTCGAAACAATCGATGGCAAACCCCTTGGCTTCGAGCTCGAACAGGCACTGGGGCTGATGGTCACCAAGACAATAGGAACTATCGACGAGCACGGCACTGTAAAAGCAACGACCGGCCAGCAGCAAATAGAATTTGATTGGCCCAGCGGCGCGGTAATGTCCGAGGGGATGCGACTGCTGCATTTGAAACACGGCCTTACAGAAGGTAGCGGGTACACCGCAAAGCTGTTTGACCCAAGCCTGATGCAGGCTGTCGACGTCGAGGTAAGGGTAGGCCCAAAACAAAATATCGACCTGCTGGGCCGTGTGGTTGCGTTAACTGAAGTTCAGTGCACCGTGAGTTCCGCACAGTTTGGGTCGCTCAGCAGCACCGAATATTATGATAAAGAGCTTCGGCTCCAAAAAAGCATTACGCCTTTGATGGGGATGACCGTTGAGCAAGTGGCTTGCACCAAAGGATTCGCGCTCGGAGAAAACGATGTGCTTGAAGTGGTGGACAAGATGTTCATGGCCAGCCCGGAGCCGTTGGATAATGCCGGTTCAGCCAGGTCAATTACCTATCATTTGAGCCCCGTAAACCAAACAGATAGTTTCATCATACCGCCGAACGACAATCAAGAAGTACAGCGGCTCAGCAATGGCAAAGTAATCTTGACGGTCGAGCCTGTTGTTGCACCGACGGGGGTGAGGTTTCCTTACAAAGGCAACGACCCGGCGGCACTGAAAGCTCTTGAGCCGACAAGATATGTTGAGAGCAACCAACAAGTGATAATCGATCTTGCACGGCGGGCGGTCGGCGATACCAGCGATGCTGCCGAAGCGGCCCGCAGGATTGAGACGTTCGTGGCCGAGTACGTCACGGACAAGAGCTTATCGGTCGGCTATGCCTCGGCGGCCGATGTCGCGGCCAGCAGACAGGGAGACTGCAGCGAACACGCCGTACTGACCGCGGCACTGTGCCGGGCCGTTGGGATTCCGGCTCAAGTGGTCACGGGCTTAGCCTACGTGTCTCAATGGCATACTTTGCAGAACGGGTTCGGCGGCCACGCCTGGGTGCAGGTCTATCTCGGTGACAAGTGGGTTGGTCTCGATGCGGCCTTCAAGAGCGCCGGCTTTGACGGCTACGACGCCGGACATATCGCTCTGGCTGCCGGCAGTGGTAATCCCGAGGACTTTCTCAACTTGATCAATACGATGGGACAGTTCAAGATTGAAAGAGTGATAGTCAAAAAAAGATAGCGGGTGGCGGACAGTTGGTGAGTAGTGAGTGGTAAGGAGTGAGTGGAGCAAGCCGAATTAACCAATTAACTACTCACCAATTAACCAAATGTCAGCGAGGACGACGGGTGGCAGCCTCAAGCACAGTCCTCCCTTGAGGACACCCTGCGGCGCTTGGGGACACCGCCGACAGGCGTCCTGCGGACTTATGGCGCTTGGGGATGGCTTGTTGCTATTGTCCAAGGACAGATGGGCTAAAGCCCATTCTACGCAATTATTCAAACTGGATGTCGGCGAGAACGAATTCGACATTGGTGTTTGCGTTATAGGTATTAATCTGCGGCTGATAGGCGACATTGAAAAATTCGTGGTCAAGCAGCTTCTTTTCCAATCTTCCAAACCCAAAGCCGATACAGCGCACGACGGTTGTGTTGTCGGTTATTGCAAGCTGTAGATGGTTGCGTCCTGAGCCGACTCTTCTTGGCGGACATGCCAGACGCACACCCTTTGTAGCGAAAATCGGCTCGGGATTGCCCTGTCCGAATGGGCCAAGCATCTGCAGCTCGTCGACCGTTTCTTTGCGAAATTCGCCCAGCCGAGCCTCTGCATCGATGTGAAGTTTGGCTATACAATCGTCCTGGTTCAGATTTTGTTTTGCGTATGCCTCGAAGTCAGCTGCGAACTGGTCTATTTTTTCGGTCTCGATAGTAATGCCTGCAGCCATTTTGTGGCCGCCGAAGTTGGTCAAGTGCTGCGAGCAGGCCTCAATCGCGCTTAGCAGACCGAAACCTGGAATCGAGCGGGCGGAACCTTGAGCGATGCCGTTTTCAGCAACTGCGGTGTTGCTGTCAATTGGGTCTCCATTTTGCGATCTATGGCAAAACGGCAGCCCAATCATAATCGTCGGGCGGTAGAATTTATCCACTATTCTCGAGGCGACAATGCCTATTACGCCGGTGTGCCAGTTTTCTTTTGCAAGTACGATGCTTCTGCAATCGCCGTCTTTGGCGTCCTGCTGGGCTATCATTTCGCAAGCCTGTTTGAATATCTTTCGCTCACACTGCTGGCGCCGGCTGTTTTGTTCTTTGAGGTATTCGGCTATCTGCCTTGAGCGGACCGGGTTATCGCTTGTCAGCAGCTCCACGGCTAATCGTGCGTGTCCCATCCGCCCTGCTGCGTTGAGCATTGGCGCAAGCCGAAAGCCGATGTGGAAACTATCGAGCCGGTGTCCAGTCAATCCAGCCGACTCAATCAGGGCTTGTATGCCGGAAAGTTTGCAATCGGGCAGTGCTTTGAGCCCGTAACTTGTCAGCACCCTGTTTTCGCCTCGCAGGTCCACGATGTCAGCCACGGTTCCAAACGCTGCCAGAGTCGTTGCATTTATCATAAACTCGCACAATCTCGGCTCAAGTTTTGCACCTGCGCTGAATTCGTTGGCGATGGCCCAGGCCAGCTTAAAGGCTACCATCGCCCCGGCTGAATCCCGGTTCGGGTAGGATTTTTCCAGGGCCGGGTGCACAACGGCCACGGCTTTTGGCAGCTCGGGCTCGGGTTGGTGATGGTCGGTTATTATCAAATCAAGGCCAAACGACTCGACAATTTCGGCGGAGCTAAATGCCTTAACACCACAATCAATTGTAACCAGGAGTTTGCTGCCGGACTTCGCCAGTGACTGGACAGCTTCGGAATTTAGGCCGTATCCTTCGTCGATGCGATGAGGAATATAGTAATCGACATCAGCACCGAGCAGCCTTAGAATCTGCCAGAGAATTGCAACGCCTGTAATGCCGTCCACGTCGTAATCGCCATAGATGGTGATTTTTTCCCTGTTTGTAATAGCCTGTTTCAATCTGTGGACCGCCGGTTCGATTCCCGGCATTTGGTCGGGGGCGATAAGCTGAGTTAGTTTAGGCCTTAGAAAAACGCTCGCCGCCTGGGTGTCGGTTATTCCGCGATTAATTAAAACCTGTGCTAAAAGAGGTGAGACTTTCAACGACTTGGCGAGTTGTGCACAACGGTCGTCCGACCGGTGGATTACCCAGTGCTTGTTTTGGGTTCCCAAACGACCTTCGCCGCGTTTAGGGCGGGTTGCCATTTGCCCCGGTTCGCAAATGGGGTCCCGGTTCCTTTGCATCCTTGCAGAAAGTAACATCTTACTTAAAAACCTTCCCCACAACTAATCGGCAATATCATTAGTAGCTGATGATAAATAATAAATAATCAATTACTCAGGCTCTCATATACAAACCGCCGTTGACAGCGATATATTCACCGGTGATAAAGCCGGCCGCCTCGCTTGCCAAAAACAGTACTGCTTTCGCTACGTCCTCAGCGGTGCCGTTTCTGCCGAGAGGAGTCTGCTCAGCGACTTCTTTTCTTCGCTGGGCTGTGCTGAACTGCTGGTGGAAGCGTGTCTCAATAAAGCCGGGCAAGACGCTATTGACCCGGATTCGATATTTGGCAAATTCATTTGCCATAGACATCGTCTCGGTGGCGACCGCTGCTTTTGCACCCGAATACATTCCGGAGCCGTGGGCGCCGCCGGTATGGCCGGCCACTGAGCCGATATTGATAATATTGCCTTTGCTCTTTTTTAGATACGGCAGGGCCGACCTCGTTACCAAAAAGACACTGCGGACATTGGTGGCATATACGTCGTCGTGATAATCGACGGTTGCGGTTTCAAAGGGCTGTCTGTCAATAAGCGAGCCGGCATTATTGACAAGGACATCAATACCGCCGGCTTCTCCGGCAAACTGCTCAACCATCTCTTCGGCCTGCTTTTCGTCGCGGACGTCCGCACGAAGTAAGAGGCCATCACTGTTTTTCTTCACCTGCTCAAGGGTTTTCTGGGCGCCGTCCTTTGTGCGGAAGTAATGGACTCCGACAAAACAGCCCTGCCGGCTAAACAAAACCGCCGTCGCTGAGCCGATTCCACTACTGGAGCCGGTAACTAAGACCTTCCTGCCCTTCAAGTCTTCATAAATCATTTTGGCAAATTTAGTACTCAGGTAATAATAGTCCGACCATTGAATCTTCGAGCCCTGCTCAGCAGTGAGCAAAACCTTTGATTACTATTCATTTAGCTCTATATGTAGTCCCCGGCAGATATATCTGCGCTTATGGTGAGGGTTAAGCATAAAGGCAAGTTGGGTTCCTTTCAGAGCAGTTCGTCAATTGCGGCGGCGAGGTCCTTTTTACTGGCTAAGCCGACCCATTTCTTCTGTACCTGGCTATCCTTGAATAAAATGAGGGTCGGTATCGCACTTATGCTGAACTCCATAGCGCTATCACGAGCGTCGTCGGTATTGAGCTTGCAGATTTTGGCCTTTTCAGCATATTCATCTGCGATTTCCTGGATAATAGGAGCCATCATCTTGCAAGGTCCGCACCATGGCGCCCAGAAATCAACGAGCACCGGCACATCAGAACTGTGAACAGTCTTATCAAAAGTAGCATCCGTCAGCTCAATTACACTACCAGCCATTACTTTATCCTTTCAACCAAGATTTCGCAGCAAACCACTGCCCAGCTATGCCGCTGGGTTGTCGAATCGTCATAATACCCGAACTTCTCGCCGGCGTCAATGAAGAAGCTAAAAACTAAAAGCGAAAAATTATTGCCATGCCATCTGCAGTGATCGGCTCGTCAATTATATCCCCAGTTCGCCCCAAAAGCAAAGCTGAATAATTTCCGAGTTTTTCTCTTTTATTAGTTTACCATCCACCAGGTTGAAGTAAATCGCTGACCGGCTCGTTCCACCAGTCTGGGTCTCTGAAATACTGCTTGAGCATCATAGCAGCGACGACGCCGTCACCGATGGCTGTTGCCAGCTGCATAGCCGCTCCGATTCTGCAGTCGCCGGCCACGAAGACGCCCGGGACGGTTGTCCGAAGATATGCGCAGTCACACTTGATAAATCCTCTGTCGGTCAGCTCCACGAAACCCTTCAAAAAGCCGGTATTCGGCACCATACCAATAAATATAAATACGCCATCGCAGGGATGGTCCTGCTCCTGATCGCTTTTAACGTTTCTTAATTTGACCGATTGGACTTTGCCCTCGCCCTGGATGGCGGTAGCTACGGTGTCATATTCGATAATCAGATTTGAGTTCGGCTCGTTGGCTTTGGCCAGCAACTCCTCGACCAGGACTTTAGCTGCCCTAAATTCGTCCCTGCGGTGTATCATCATTACCTTTTCGGCGAATTTGGCAAGATGCAGAGTTTCCTGCACTGCGGTATTGCCTCCACCAACGGCGACGACCTGCTTGCCCTTAAAGAACGGCGCATCGCAGGTTCCACAATAGCTAACGCCCGCACCGGCCTGACGGAACTGCTCTTCGCCGGGGATACCAAGTTTGCGATAGTCACTGCCCGATGCCAGAATGACGGCTCTTGCGATGAATTTTTCCTCGTCGCAGTAGACAGTGATATTGCCGTCTTGCAGCTTCTCCAGGCTGGTCACTTCACAGCCGTTCTTTACCTCGGCTCCGAAGTTTTCGACCTGTTTTTGCATCTGTATAATTAGACCCGCGCCGTCGATGCGTTCGATGCCGGGATAATTTTCGATTCTGTCTGTGTTAATGATTTGTCCGCCGGGCATAAACTTCTCGAGTATCAAGGTTTTCATTCTGTCACGTGCCGTATAGAGAGCCGCCCCAAGCCCCGCCGGCCCGGCACCGACTATAATGCAATCATAATTCTCAGGCATAGAAAGTGTCCTTTATTAAGTCCTCAACTTGCAAAGGTTTAAACCCCCGGTAAAACCGGGGGTTTTACTTAGCTCCACGTCTTACGGGGGTCCATTTCTTCCTTTTCGCCTTGTATTTGGTCGAGTTGCAGGCCGAAGCGGTCGAGTTTTTTGTGACCTTCATCGTATTGACTATAAGCATTTCGGATATGCTTGCCGAGAACGTCCCAATTGGAAAGAAAATCTGCAAAAGAGGCATTTAGCGTTTTTAAATTCTGACGGATTTCGGCCGCCTGCTTTTCTATCTGCAGGCCATGCAGGCCCATCACCACCGTCATAAGATAAGCGTACAAAAGATTCGGCGATACCGGGATTACCTTTTTATCAAGCGAGTATGCCAAAATATCCTGCGTCTCGCCGGCGTATTTGACTATCGTTTCGTAATAGACGTTCTCGGCAGGGATGTAACAAAGAGCAAAATCCAACGTGCCCTCGGCAGGCCTAATATAGTCTGAGGCTATTTTGTCGATGTGAGTAGTTACGTCCTTGAGGAACTGTCTGCGGAGCTTTGTTTTTTCTTCTTCGGTTTCGGCTTTCACAACTTTTTCAAAGCCTGGCAGCGGGAACTTGGCATCAACAGGCACCGAGAAGTCAACCAATTGTATCAGAGCATCGACCATTTTGCCGTCCTTGAAAGTATGCTGGAGCTTATAGCTGTCTTTCGGCAGGATTTGAGAGAGAAGGTTTTCGAGCGACCATTCGCCCATTTGGCCTCGCAGTTTGGGAGAGCTCAAAATATCCTGGAGCCGTCTTACCTCGGCTCCAATCTGCATCATCTGCCTGCTAGTGCCCTGCAATTCGCCGATTTGGCTGTTTAGCTGGCTGAGCACCTTCTGGCTGGATTGGAGGCCCTGGGTCAGTGTGTTCTGGCCGGTCTGCAGAGACCTCTGCAAATTTTCCGAAGTCTTATCCTGAGCGGCTTTTAGAGCCTCGAGCTGCTGCTGCAAAAGGCCGATACCGGCGGCCTGGCCGGCAATTTCCTTTCTGCCAGCGAAATTGGATATTATCAGCCAAACCAATAGCCCTAAGACGGCTAAAATCAAAACGATGCCTACTACAACTAATATTAATTCCATCTTCGTGTCCTTAAAAAATCGTCTCGATTATAGATTCCGAAGCCCAGTTCGTCAAAGACCAATAGTAACCGCTAAACAGGTGCAAATAAACCTTGATATGTAAGTTGGACCTTTGTATCGTCTTGAAGCAAAAAAGCAGGAACCGGCCATAGCGGGGCTGTCCATGATGGAAAGTATAAAATCTGTCATATTCGACTGGGGAGGGGTGCTGATAGACGACCCAGCACCGGGTCTGATGCGGTACTGTGCCGAGGCTCTGGGCGTATCCAAAGAAAACTATATAAAGGCACATAGCAAATTCGCAGCAGATTTCCAAAAGGGCTTAATCAGCGAGGATGCATTCTGGCAAAGAATATGCAGCGAATTAAACGTGCCGAAGCCAAAGGCCCACTCATTATGGGCTGACGCATTTAAGACTGCTCATGTGCCCAGAGAAGATATGTTTTCCGTAGCAGCCCGGCTTCGGAACAACGGCTACAAGACCGCACTTTTATCTAATACCGAAGCGGCAGCGATGCAGTACTTTTATACGTTTCAATATAATATGTTCGATGTGCTGGTTTTTTCCTGTGCCGAGGGGACAAGGAAACCCGAGAGAAAAATCTATGAACTTACCATCGAAAGACTCCGTTCGCAACCCGGGCAATCAGTGTTTATAGATGATAAACCGGAGTATATAAACGGCGCAGAAGAGGTCGGGATAAATACAATTCTTTTCAGAAATATTGAACAGGTTAAAAAAGAATTAGCTCGGCTCTGTATCAAAATAAATTAGGGATAGTACTCGAAGGACTACCACATGAATTTTTCAACATTGTTGAACAAGGAAGAAATAATTTTGCTTGATGGTGCCATGGGAACCCAGTTGGACAGGCGTGGTCTGATGGCTCGTGGCCGAAATAACCTTGACGCTCCGGAGGCTGTGCTGGAGATCTACCGAGAATATGCACAGTGTGGCTGTGATGCTTTGACCACTAATACGCTAACGATGAACCGTATCTACATCGAGACGCATAATGTTGGTGTGTCAGTGCGAGACGTAAACCGGGCCGGAGTTGAGCTTGCAAAACAGGCTGTTGGCAAGGGACAATATGTGCTTGGGAACATCAGCTCGACAGGCCAGCTGCTTGAACCGTATGGTACTTATAAGGAATCGCAACTTTACGATGCGTTCAAGGAGCAGGCAGAAATCTTAGCGGAATCCGGAGTGGACGGTTTTATAATTGAGACTATGTTTGATTTGCGGGAGGCGATTTGTGCTCTTCGTGCGTGTAAGGATAAGCTCTCATTGCCTGTGATTGTCTCGATTGCATTTGCGACCGAGGCAAAAGGTGGAAGGACGATGATGGGCAACTCCGCAGAACAATGTGCCAAAAGTCTCACGAATGCCGGTGCGGATGTTATTGGTGCTAATTGTGGTGATATTGACCCGGCCCAGATGGCTGTGGTTGTGTCTCTACTTAAGCCAGCAACGCCACTGCCTGTTCTTGCGCAGCCGAACGCAGACAAGCCCAAACTGGTTGGAAACGAAACAGTATTTGAAATGGCCCCCGCACCTTTTGCGGAAGGTATCACCGAGTGCCTGCGTGCGGGTGCACGTCTTGTAGGTGGCTGCTGTGGTACAACTCCCGAACATATCCGTGCAGTTGCTGGCTTGTTAGACGAGGAGGGATAATGAAGGCGGTCTGTTTACACGATAAGAGTACAATAGAAACATTTCTTCGCGGCAATGTGTTTCTTAACATTTATAGTCTTGGGGATCTGGACAATTTCTTTTGGCCGTACACTGCCTGGTACGCGTTAACCGACACAGCAGGTATTCAAGCCTTGGCCTTGATGTACACTGGTGGAAGTTTGCCGTGTCTTCACGCTCTTGCTGAAGATGACAAGGCCCATTACACAGAAGAACTCTTGCGTTGTTTGATTCCAATTTTGCCCAGGCGCTTTGATGCCCACCTAAGTTTAGGATTAGAGAGTATATTGGCAGAGCATTATACTTTAAGATCTCACGGCAAGCATTATAAGATGGCTTTGACAGACAAATCCCTACTATCCAAGGTTGATGCCTCCCAGGTAGTAGGTCTTTCAGCGTCACATTTAAGCGAAATTATTAGCTTGTTTAAAAAGGCTTATCCCGGAAACTACTTTGAGCCAAGGATGTTAGAGACAAAACAATACTTCGGTATTCGCCAGTCAGGCGAGTTGATCAGCGCTGCAGGCGTGCACGTGTATTCTCGCCGGTATCGGGTCGCTGCATTGGGCAATATCACCACGCATCCAAAATATAGAGGCAAAGGATACGGCACAAGTGTAACTGCCAAAGTTTGTAAATCATTATTGTGCGAAATAGACCACATAGGCCTTAACGTCAAAGCAGACAATACAAGTGCAATCAGGTGTTATGAAAGACTGGGCTTTGAAGTTATTGATTCCTACGGCGAATTTGAGGTAGAACATAAATCGTCCTAAAAGCAGGTGTCAAAATAATATGAAGAAAAATTATCATCTGGTAATCCTGAAGAAGCCCTATTTAGATGCGATTTTGGAAGGTCAAAAGCGCATCGAATCGCGTTTTACCAAAACAAGGCGCTACGCTTTCGGGAGGGTCTTGCCGGGCAACAAATTATTCCTGAAAGTAAGCTCCGGGCCGGTTTGTGCAGTGGCCACTGTCGCAGCGGTCAAGAACTTCGAAAACCTCACCCCAAAACAAATTCTCGAGCTAAAACAGCGATACAACCACCATATCGCCGGCAGCGAGGAATACTGGCGGAGCAAGATGAACTGCAGATTTGGCTTTTTGGCCTGGCTCAAGGACGTAAGAGCCATCGAACCTGTGCGAATCCGCAAAAAAGATTGGCGGGCATGGGTGGTTCTGACGGAAAAAGAGAACTTCGGCCTGCTGAAAATAGATGCTGTAAAAAAACGCTGAAATCAAGCTTTATCTGCATTTTTGCGAATTTTTCTTAAAAGCTGCAATAAAATGCCTTTCTGAATTCGTCTGTATCTCTGCAAATCCGGTCTAACAAAACAACAGGAAACCATAGTTTAGAAAGGAGCAAGAGATGTTAAAGAAGATTATGCTGGTCGTTCTGGCGACGGTTTTGTTATTAGCGGCAATTGAGAGCTTAACAGCCCAGCAAAGACCGCAGCGCAGAGGTTTTCGCAGCAGACCGGACAGGGACATGCCGGCTGCTCAGGAGCAACCGCCTATACCGGCTAATGAGCAAGAGAGAAAGATTCTGAGCGTACTTGAGGATATGGACCAGAACCAGCGCAGAGGGATGATGAACGTGCCTGTGGAAGATGCGAGGCTGCTACGGCTCCTGACAGAGGCGGTCAGTGCCAAGCATGTCGTTGAGATCGGCACATCCAACGGATACTCGGGCATCTGGTTTTGCCTGGCCCTGCGGACCACCGGCGGCAGGCTGACTACCTATGAAATCGACGCCGGCCGGGCCTCACTGGCCCGCAAGAACTTCAAACGGGCCGGCGTCGATAAGCTCGTTACGCTTGTCGAGGGCGACGCCCATAAGGAAATTACGAAGCTCAAAGAGCAGATCGATATCGTTTTCATTGACGCGGACAAGGAAGGCTATCCCGACTACCTCAACAAACTGCTGCCCCTGGTGCGTCCGGGCGGACTTATCCTGGCCCACAACATCAGTCTGCGCGGCAGGCAATCCGGTATCCAGGACTACGTCAAGGCGGTCACCACCAACCCTGACCTGGAAACAATCTTTTACGAACGGGGGGGCGGGATCAGCGTGACACTCAAGAAACGTTGACGAACACAGATAAACGCCAAGGCGAGACTCTTAAAGCTTTATGCGCGTCCACAGGGGCCAAGGCGAACCGGGGTGTGAATGACCGTTGCGGCTCATGGGCGTGAGCCGGACGGCTTTTCCGAAACCCCGTCTTAAGGAAGACCGGAATGGAACAAGACACAACGACTGAATTTCGCAGAGTCCTGGGGCCGTGGAGCGCGAGCGCCCTGATCACCGGTGCGATGATCGGCACGGGAATTTTCTTCTTTGTTTCCGACGTGGCTGTACGTCTGCCGAGCCGAGCCGCGATCTTGACGGCGTGGATCGTCGGGGCGGCTGTGGCATCATGCGGGGCACTTTGCCTGGCCGAACTGGCCGCGGCCTACCCTCAGACTGGAGGCATATACGTTTTTCTTCACCGCGCCTACGGGCCGTTTACGGCTTTCCTCTATTCGTGGGCCAAGTTTCTGATCATGCGGGTCGGCGTTTTTGCAATTCTGTGCGTAGCATTTGCCAGATTTTGTGCCGATTTCTTAGGCATGGCGTCCGGAACGCCGGGATGGATGGAAAAGACCATAGCCATCGGTGTTATCGTCGTTTTAACCGCAGTCAATATCGTCGGCGTTCGCGCCGGCGCGATGGTCCAGAACGTGCTTACGGTGGCGAAGGTTTTCTGCCTTGTGGCCATTATCGGGGTCGGCGCGGCATTCGCTTTGGGCCTACTCGAATCGCACACGATCGCCATCGAGCCGGCCCAGCACCCCAGCGGCTCGTTTCTTCTGCTGTTCGGCGCGGCGTTGATTCCTGTTATGTGGACCTTCGGAGGCTGGGACGAATCGCCCTTTGTGGCTGAAGAGGTCCGCAATCCCAAGAGAAACCTGCCTCTTTCGATTCTCGGTGGGCTCTGGACAGTTGCGTTGCTCTATGTGATGGTCAACGCGGCCTATCTGGCCATCCTTTCGCCCGCGGAGATGGCCGGTTCCGCCGGAGTAACCGCCACGGCAGCCATGGAGCGGGCTCTGGGCGGAGGGGCGCGCAAAATCCTCAGTCTGGCTCTGATGCTCTCCACGTTCGGGGCGGCGAACGGCTATGCGCTCACAGGCGGGCGGATCGCTTTCGCCACTGGGCGTGACCAGAGGTTCTTCCGCTGGTTCGCCCGCACGCACCCGTGGACCAAAACCCCTGTACGCAGCCTTGTGGTTCAGGGTGCCTTGACGACTGTAGCAATTTTGGTTTTTGAAAGTCCGTTCAAACTGCTCGTTTACACGGCGCTGGCCTACTGGGTCTTTGCCGGGTTGACGGCCGCTGCGGTTATGGTTCTGCGGCTGCGCGATCCGCGGCGGGAACGGCCATTTCGCGTGTGGGGCTATCCTGTTACGCCGATTCTCTTCATCACGGCCTCGCTGGGCATGGCCGTCTCGGTCGTCGTCATGGATAAGCCCAACGCCCTTGTCACGGTTGGCATCTTGGCGGCGGGCGCGGGGGTATATGCTGTTCAGGCTATTGCGTTTGGCAAGCGACATTAAAACTACCGTGATGGTGTTCGGCGAGCATCGAGCTTGTCGCGCATTGGGTAAGTGGCATCAGCGAACGGACGCTCGTTTATTGGTTGACCGATGTTCGCGGTTCGGCGCGACGGAGACAAAGCCCAAAGCGTCCAAAGCCCAACATAACAGTTTCCAATACATAAGGTCTGCAAAATTTTTATCGAAAGCTGCAATAAACGGTCTTTCTGAATCCGTCTGTATATGTGAAAACCGAAGGTGACAAAGCAGAAACAAGGCCGGCTTAGAAAGCAGCGAAAATGTTAAAGAAAATCACTGCTGAAATCAAAGCTGCGGTTATGTTGATAGTAGCTGAGAATCTCACCGCGCTGCGAGCTTTTTTCGAAAATGTAACAAATTCGGTGTCCAAATCCACTGGCGAACATCAAGACGCGATATGGCAGAACAAAAAGAAACCATAATTGAGAAAGGAACAGAAAATGTTAAAGAAGATTATGTTGAGCATTGCAGCGACGGTTATGCTGACAGGAGCTGCAAATCTTATCGCCCAGGAAAGAAGAGACCGTCCTGAAGCAAGGCCGAGACAAAGGCAAAAAAGCCAGGCAGAACAGCCTCGCAGACAAAGAGCAGGCGGAGAAGCTTTGCATGAACATACCAAGCAAATGCAGCAGCAAAGGGCAACGAAGGAAGCCCGGCGTAAACGTATGGAGAATTTGCGTGGCAAGCCACAGCCGGCTCGTCCCGGACAAGGTCAGCCTGCACAACCAGGACAGATGTTCGGCAGATGGTTAGACGAGCTTATAAAGGCCTATCGGGCAAACGATAGGGAAAAGATGGGGCAATTGCTCAAGAAGATGCACCAGCTCAGGCGAGAATGGCAAGAGATAAGGGGCCGGGGCTTCCAAGGCAGAGGCATACGCAGATGGGGCCGTGGTTGGCAGGGTAGAGGCATTGACAGAAGGGGTCAAAGCTTCCAAGGCCGAGGTATGATCGGCGGATGGGGCCGGGGCTTCCAAGGCAGAGGTATGCTCGGCCGATGGGGCCGGGGTTTCCAGGGCAGAGGTATTGGCAGGCCAGGCCCGGGTATGCGGCCACCGGCATTCATGGAAAAACCGGAGCCGCCGATGCCACCTGAAGATGTGGACAGACCAAGCCCGCCGATGCCGCGCAGAGGTATGGGCAGACGGGGTCGAGGCTCACCAGAGCAATAGCAATTTACGTGGCGCCGAAAAAGATAACTAAAAAAATAATTCCAACGCCGTTTAGTACACAACAGCTCAGCCTAAAAGCGACTGGATATGCATAAGTTTGGATGCACCCCGCCGAAGGCGGGTTTGATCAATCCGGCCGTTGGCCGGGTTTTTATATGGAAATCAAGGTTCGGGCAACAAGCTATTCCGGGGGCTTACCGAGTGATCCTTTTACCGCCAATCGCTGGGGTAGTAAACGGATTCAGGCGGAATGCGAAACTTTTCGCACAGTCCGTCTGCCAGTGCTTGTAATCTTTTTATCTGGCAATCAGTTGGGGCAGTGGTCTCCCCGTCAGCTATAACGCAGATGCGAACAGTCTGACTACTACCGTACCAGGTTCGGCCGGGTATGATTGACCATTGTCTTTGCCACTTTTCGGTTGGCTGTATTTGGCCGTCGCCGCCGCCGAGACCATTGCACAAACAGAAGTGGCAGTTAATATCCTCGGGAGTAAGCAGGCCACTGAGCGAAGCCAACTGCTCTATGTTGCCGGCTTTGGTTCCGCTATAGTAAATTTCGATGCGGTTCCAGCGGCCTGGAGATTGGGCAGCTCGAGAAACAATAGCCTTTCTGACAGGGTCAAGGCGGTAATAGGTCCAAAGAGAAAATGGGCCCGCGGATGGAGGATTATGACCCAGGGCCATTAAAACTATCGCCCCGGTTGTCATTGAAACCAGCAGTACAGCTAAAACTTTTGCTACCCTTGGCTGATTTGACATAGTCCCATCTTTGAGAGTTCTCGCTTTGCGGTTTTTTTTTAAAAATGCCATCCTTGAACTCGAAAGTTCCACAGATGCTCGGATTCGGGTTCCCATTTTGCAATAAGTCGCAAAACCAGGACCCCTTAATAGGTGCACTTGCTCAACGAAGATACAGTCCCCTATACAGTACACATCGGCACCAGCGGCCAGATTACTCCAACTTTTGCCAAGAATTTTGTAATTTATCTTTACCGATTTCCAAAGTTGCAACCTCGTCCAAAAAAGAAGGGAAATGTCCTCAAAAATTTTGGATCGCTGCCAGTTTAGGCAATATCTAAAAACAAAACACCTAACGGGCAGCTTGCCATAAACATGTTGATTTACGGAATGACGCCCTGTAATATTTCCATTGTCAGATTCAATGTGAAAACCTGCGCGCAGGCTAAACACTCAAAGTGGGCAACTATACTTAAGACTTCTGCAAAACCGGCCAGAGAAAAGGCAGAACCTTAAGAAGGTTTGTCGATGCCCCAAAAGAAAAACATTAATCGGCGCCGGTTTCTCAAAAGAGCCGCCGGTGCGGCTGTGGGAACAATAGGTTTTGGGCTGGGCCACCGCTCGGCCACCGTTTGTCACCTCGGCAACATATCCATGCTGCTCGGGCGAAATTTGAAATGGGACCCGGAGAAGGAACGCTTTCCTAACGATGAGCAGGCCAACAGAATGCTGTCGCGGTCGATGCGAAGTCCGTGGCATCTATAACGATTGGTCACGGTCGACCGGTCACAGACGATGGTTCTTTGCCGGGTGGGTAGACGATAGTCGCCTTGGCCTTGAGCGATTCGATATACTTTTTAGCGAATTCAGATTGTTTCTCTTGCGTTAACTTATTTATTATGCTGTCTCTGGCCTGCTCAAACGAAACGAGGCTGGCACCTTTGCGGTCGGTAACTTTTATTACGTGGTATCCGTATGAGGTTTCCACAATGTCACTAATCTGTCCGATTTCCAATTCAAAAGCTGTCTTTTCGAAAGGCGCTGCCATCCGACCTCTGGGGAAGAAATTCAAATCGCCGCCTCGTGCCGCAGAAGGACAGGCTGAATTGGCTTTGGCTACTTCGGCAAAATCGGCCCCCTCTTTGACTTGTTTAAGCAGGTCTTGAATCTCTGCTCGGGCCTTTGCTTTGGCCTGGTTTGGGTCGGTGTTAGGATCAGCGGTGTCGGGCTTTATGAGAATATGACTTGCTCTGACCTGTTCGGGCGTTTCGAACTGCTTTGGGTTTTCATCATAATGCTTTTTGGCATCTTCTTCTGTGACATTTATCTTTCCGGCCCATTGAGTTTGCATAAATTTCTGATAGCCCAGTCCCTTTCGAACTTCCTGTTTTACTTTGTCGTAACTGCCATATTCGGCTATTTTTTTCTCGAAATCTTCCAACGACAATGGCGGTCTCTGCGCAGAGGCTATTTCTCTGATCCGGGTAATCACTTCTTCGTCAGCAACTACTATGTTGGTTTCTTTTACCTTTTCATCCAGCAGCCGTCCGACGATCATTGCATCCAAGGCCTGCTGTCTGAGCATTTTTCTCAATTGCTCAACAAACGCAGGCGCTTGGTTTGAGGACTGTTTGGCCATCATATCAAGTTGCGGCTTGATGATTCTTTCTATCTCACTTTCGGTAATATCGACGCCGTTGACAGTAACGGCGACGCTGTCAGCAGTCGCTTCGTCAGTGGTGTTCGGTTCAACGATACTGACGTCGGCCTCGATCCTATCGGGGCTCGGTTCTGGTTTATTGGCATCCGACTCAGCAGGGGTCTTAGGTCGGCAACTCAAACTAAAAGCAGCAAAAAATATTGCAAGACACGCTAAAACTCTTAGGCAAAAAAGATAAGGTTTCATAATTTTGTCCTTTTGCTGGTTCAAAAGATAAAAAAAACCCTTCATCGAGGGTAAACAGAGCCATTATTTCTTCAAAAAGCAAATGTGTCAAGGTATTTCTATTTTTCAATCGTCAATACTGGTGTGTTACTTAATTGCTTGTTGAGCATATTTTGCAATATGTTGCAAAAATGCAACCTTTGTAATGGCGCTGATGAAGTGATAGAATAGCGCAAAGGAATGGTCGACTGACGATTGACAATTATAAGTTGAAACTTGTTTGCTATGGGAGATGCTTTACGAACAACAATTCTGATAAAAAGGGAGGGTTCCCACGAAGCGGGGTCCCAGCCATGACCGGCAGAGAGCGTGTGCTCAAGGCGCTTAACTACAAGAAAGTAGACCGCGTTCCTGTGGATTTGGGTGGAACGTTCACCAGCGGAGCTCACGTCAGTGTAATCGCAAATTTGCGCCAGGCGCTCGGTCTGGATAAACCGGGGGAGCCGGTGAGAGTTTCCGAGCCCGGTCAGATGCTCGGGGAAGTTACAGCCGACCTGCGGGAGGCGCTCGGCATCGATGTTGTTAATCTGCCAGGACCGAAGAACTCCTTCGGCTTCGAAAATGCCGACTGGAAACCGTGGAGAACCTTTGACGGCACAGAGGTGCTGGTCCCGGGTAAGTTCAATACAGAGCCGGAACCCAACGGAGATATTTTGCAGTATCCGCAAGGCGACAAGACAGTGCCGGCTTCCGCTCGGATGCCCAAGGGTGGATTCTATTTTGACGCGATTGTCCGTCAAAAACCCATCGATGAAACCAAGCTGAATCCGGCGGACAATCTTGAGGAATTTGGGCTGGTCAGTGATAAGGATTTGAAATTTTATGAAAAGCAGGCGAGTGAGCTTTACGAAAACACCGACCTTGCAATCGCAGCAGCACTGCCGGGAACGGCCTTCGGTGATATAGCGCGCGTTCCGGCAGTAGGCCTGAAAGACCCAAAAGGAATTCGCGACATCGAAGAATGGTATATCAGCACGATCTCGCGAAGAGAATATATCAAAGAGGTCTTCGCAGGTCAGGTAGAAATTGCGATTAAGAATCTTGAGCGGATGTACCAGGCTGTCGGCAACAAAGTGCACGTTGTGTTCGTCGATGGGGCCGACCTGGCGGCACAGAATACGCTATTTTGCGGTCCGGAGACATACCGGGAACTTTACCTGCCGTTCAGCAGGAAGATTAACGACTGGATTGGCGCTAATACCGAATGGAAGTCAATGAAGCACTGCTGTGGGGGCTGTGAACCGTTGATTGAGGGGTTCATCGAAGCAGGCTTCGACATTTTGAATCCCGTTCAGACCTCGGCCAGAGGTATGGCTCCGGAATTACTGGTCGAAAAATACGGCGACAGGATAGTCTTCTGGGGCGGCGGCGTGGACACACAGCAGACGCTGCCATTTGGAAAGCCAGGCGAAGTACGCCGGCAGGTTGCCGAACGCGTGCGGATTTTCAGCCGCAAGAATGGCTTTGTGTTCAATACGATTCACAATATTCAGTGCAATACGCCGGTCGAAAATGTACTGGCGATGTTTGAGGCACTGGGCAGAAAGGTATAATGTACTGATTCTAACGGACCGATTTGGTCGCAATAATGAGCAAACTGTCTTATTAACAGCAAGGCTCGGTGCAAAATCTTTGGAGGATTAAGAAGTGAACACAATCGAAAACTCCCGTCGTGATTTTCTTAAAGCCATAGGATTTTATGCCTCAAGTTTGGCTATTTCGGGCTGTACAAGTGGTTCAAAACAGCCGGTGGATGAAGCGTCCCAAGAAAAACCTAATATTCTTTGGATTACCTGCGAGGATATCAGTCCCTACCTGGGCTGCTACGGCGATGCTTACGCTGTAACAGCGAACCTGGATAAGTTAGCCAGCCAAGCAGTGCTATACACGAATGCGTTTGCCACTGCCCCGGTCTGCGCACCGGCTCGCTCATGTTTGATAACAGGGGTGCACGCTACCTCTCTCGGCAGCCAACACCTGCGATCCAACATAAAGCTGCCAAAACAAATCAGATGTTTTCCGCAATACCTGCGGGCAGCCGGATACTACTGTTCGAACAATTATAAAAAAGACTATAACTTCACCGATATCAACGTCTGGGACGAGTCCAGCCAAGAGGCTCATTGGCGCAAGCGTAGGCCCGGCCAGCCGTTTTTTAGCGTGTTCAATTTCACCTCGACACATCAAGGACAAATCAACGGCTCCGATGAGGAGTTTTTTGCCAAGTATCGCTCGCAACTTAAACCCGAAGAACGCCATGACGGGAGCCAAATTTCTCTGCCACCCTACTATCCCGACACCCCAATTGTGCGGAAGATATGGGCCCGCTACTACGACCTGATTACCTTTATGGACAAGCAGGTCGGAGATTTGCTCGGCCAGCTTGAAGAAGACGGCCTGGCTGATAATACAATAGTGTTCTTTTTTTCAGACCACGGTTTAGGTGTTCCCCGATTTAAAAGAACGCTCTACGACTCCGGCCTTCATGTCCCACTAATCATTCGGTTCCCAGGCCGGTACCGAAACCTCTCGCCGGTCAAACCAGGCAAAAAAACCAACAGACTTGTCAGTTTTGTTGATTTTGCCCCGACCGTATTGAGCATAGCTGGATTACCAATCCCCAGTTATATGCAGGGCCGGGCGTTTCTTGGCAGCAAGGCAGGGGCGCCGCGAGAATACGTCTTTGCAGCAGCCAGCCGGGTTGACGAGGCTTATGAGCTTTCCCGCTGCGTCCGCGATAAGCGCTACAAGTACATTCGCAATTATATGCCCCATTTGCCGTATGTACAGCCAAGCGAATATCCGGACAGGGCAGAGATTATGAAAGAGCTGCGCAGGGTAGTTGCAGAAGGCCAGCTCGACGGTCCGCAAAAATTATTCTGGGCACCAACCAAGCCGGTTGAGGAGCTCTATGACACATTGGCCGACCCGCACGAAATACACAACCTGGCCCGTTCGGCCGGGCACCGACACATTCTGGAACGTATGCGGCAGGTGCACCATAAATGGATGGCTGAAACGTATGACACAGGATTGTTGCCGGAGGCGGAAATGCACATTCGCGCGGAAGATTCGACGCCGTATGAAATCGCACGACAGGTCGCCGAATATCCTCAGCAGCGTATCCTCGCTGCCGCTGAGCTGGTTGGCGCCGGGCCTGAGAGACTGGCCGAGCTGGTTGTGTTATCAAGGGACAGCGATAGTGGTGTGGTCAGATATTGGGCCGTTGTTGGTCTAAGCGCCCTTGGTGCCAAAGCTGCACCTGCAACCCAGGCCCTGGCAAAAGCGTTAACCGATGATCAGCCAAACGTCCGATTCGCCGCAGCCGGCGCATTGTGCAGATTGGGTTTGTGTGAAAATGCTCTGCCGGTGTTGGCCGAAGGCTTGGAAGACCAGCGCGAACCGGTGGTCCTGTACGCCGCACGGGAGATCCAGAGCATTGGCAATAAAGCGCGTCCAATTGTACCGCAAATGAAAAAAGCCAAAGCAAGATGTAAGCATCCGGACGGCAGCTACAAGAATGACAATTACGCGATGTTTATTGATTGGGCCCTTGTATACGCCTTGCAGCCCGCTAACGGCGGGTAGGATCCGGTCCAGGACTTTGGCCTGGTAAGCAACAATCGAATCAGATACTTTACTAAAATGAAAGAGATAGAGAAACACCCGATGGTGTCCCCAAACGCCCTTTGTTAGCCTTGGGGTCCGTCCTGCAAATGTCAGCCTTTAGAATATATTGGCTGCTGAAGGTGCGAAATGGGTTCTCCGAAACGAAAAACTATTCAGAGTCATACGATAACCATTGTGCCGCGATACGCCGAGACCGACAAGGCTGGAGTGGTTCACCACAGCGTCCATCCGGTGTGGTTTGAAATGGGTCGCACAGAGCTTCTGCGCGCTAATGGGCTGGCATACAAAGACCTTGAGCAGGCCGGTGTGTTCTTCGTCGTTGCAGAGCTGCATGTAATATATCGGCGGCCTGCGCAATATGATGAGAAACTGCACCTGGAAACGACCTGTTCGACGGTCACCGCCGGTAAAGTTGAGCATAGCTACAAGCTCACCCGCTGCAGTGATGGGGCAATTCTGGCTGAGGGCTCGAGTATATTGGCCTGTGTCAACGCTGAGGGCAAGATTCGTCGAATCCCTAAAGGGCTCCCATTCTAAGATAAATAGCAAAATGCGGTCCCAGTTTATGTATATTAGTTCGTAATTGAAAGTCGGAGGTTCATGGACTGCAAACCATGAACAATAAAGTTTGACTTGGTCCAGCCAATTCGCTAAGCTATGTCCCGTGAAGCATAAAGCGAAATACGAGACCGAGTAGGGGCACCCCGATGTGGGTGCCCTGGGCAGGCACATAGGTCTGCCCTTACCGACAGACCGGTACGCTTTACGAGATATGAGATGCAAGATACGAGACACAAAGAAAGTTGTGGTCTTTTTGCTATTTTTGGTGAAGCTGAAGCAGTTCAAAGAACCTATTTCGGCCTGCACAGTCTTCAGCACCGCGGACAAGAATCAGCAGGGATCGCCTCCAGCGACGGTGAATTTATCCAGTGTTACACAGGTATGGGTACGGTAAGGAGGGTTTTCCGCAGTGGCACGGACATTTTGGAAAAATTGTCTAATCCGATAGCAATCGGCCACGTTAGGTATTCAACAACAGGTGCCAACAAAATTGTTAACAGTCAGCCGCTCCTATCCGAGTACTCCCGCGGGCAGGTAGCGGTGGCACACAATGGTAATCTTATAAACGCATCACTACTGCGGGACGAATATGAGGCATACGGCAGTATCTTCAAGTCCACAAGTGATACCGAGATAATTATTCATCTGCTCGCCAAGCCGACCCACGTCAGTAAACCCGACCCACTTGCACACGTACTGAACCATCTTCAGGGAGCGTATAGTCTGCTCTTTCTGTTTGCCGACCGCATCGAAGCGGCTCGGGACCCTTACGGCATCAGACCGCTGTGTATCGGCCAAACTGAGAAAGGCTGCTATGTCATTGCCAGCGAAACCTGCGCTTTCGATGCCATAAGGACAAAGTTCATTCGGGAAGTCGAACCTGGCGAAATTATTCGGCTGGATAAAGACGGGCTGCATAGTAGATTCTTCGTCAAGCCGGGCACTGTCACACCGGCCCACTGCATCTTCGAGCACATTTACTTCGCCAAACAAAACTCTCACATTTTTGGTGAAAATGTGCACGAGTTTAGAAAAAAGCTCGGAAGGCAACTGGCGATAGAACACCCGGCCGATGCCGACGTGGTAATACCGGTGCCGGACTCAGGGACATCGGCGGCAGTAGGATACGCAGAGCAAAGCAAAATACCTTTCGATATGGGACTGGTCAGGAGCCACTACATAGGCAGAACATTTATCTCGCCAAGCCAGAAATTAAGAGAGCTGGAAGTCAAACTCAAGTTAGCAGTGGTGAATGAAGTCGTCAGCGGAAAACGCATCGTGGTTGTGGATGACTCAATCGTCCGCGGCACAACGACAAGAGGTAAGATCATGGCGCTGCGCGAAGCCGGCGCAAAGCAAATCCACATGCGAGTGAGCTGTCCGCCGCTGAGGTTTCCTTGCTTTTACGGCGTTGATTTCCCGACGAAAGAGGAACTCCTGGCAAACAATCGCAATTTGGAACAAATCAAGGAATTTCTTGAAGTGGACAGCGTCGGTTATATGTCGCTGGAAGGGTTGTTATCCTGTGCTGTTCTGCCGAAAGACCATTATTGCACCGCCTGCTGGAACGGCAGATACAGAATACCGGTAGATACCATTGTGAACAAGTTTGCTATAGAACACCAACAAATGCGTATGTTTGACGAAAATGAGTAAGTACATCAGTTACGAACGGTCCGGTGTGAGTATCGATGCCGGCGACCAGAGCTTAAAGCAAATCCACTTGGCCGTTGCCAGCACATTTGGGCCGCGAGTTATGGAATCGCGAAACGGCTTCGCGGGGCTGTTTAGGCTCGACTACGACGAAAAGCTCTTCAAGAGAAACTACAAGAGCCCTGTCCTTGTGGCCTGCACCGATGGCGTGGGCAGCAAAGTCCAGTTGGCCGGGAAAATAAAGAAGTTCGATACGGTAGGTATCGATTTAGTGGCGATGAACGTCAACGACATGCTTGTGCAGGGCGCCGAGCCGTTGTTTTTTCTCGACTACCTGGCGGTTCACAAGCTGGAGCCAAAAATAATAGCCGAACTTGTAAAAGGCGTTGCGGCGGGCTGCCGAGAAGCTGACTGTGCACTAATCGGGGGAGAAACCGCCGAAATGCCCGACACCTATACCAAAGGTGATTTCGATATGGCGGGGTTCACCGTCGGAGTGGTCGAGCGAAAGAAGATAATCACAGGAAGAAACATTAGAAAAGGTGACGTCATTCTGGGTCTGGCTTCAAGCGGACTGCACAGTAACGGCTATTCGCTCGTTCGCAATATCTGTTTCAAGAGAACCTCCCTTAAAATGACCGATGTGCTGGACGAACTCGATGGCGCCGTGCTGGGTGATGTACTGCTGGAACCGACGCGAATTTACGTTCGGCCGATAGTAAAACTATTGGGCCAATACAAAGTCAAACAAGTCGTCCACGGCATGGCGCATATCACCGGCGGCGGGCTGCCGGGAAATATCGTACGAGTACTGCCGAACGATTGCAACGCGGTTATAAAAAAATCGAGCTGGCCGAAACACAAAGTGTTTACATTTTTGCAAAACGCCGGCCCTGTGGAAGAAGAGGAAATGTTCAGAGTCTTCAATATGGGGATAGGGTTCGTATTGATAGTGTCTGAGGATTTTGCCAATTCAATAGCGAAGAAATTGACAAGATTCGGCGAGCGGGTCTACACAATAGGCAGGATAACGACAGGAGCCGGCAAAGTAGTCCTGAAGTAATTCGTCGCCGGACGCCGGTAACCTGGGTCACAAACCAAGAAATGCGAAGTGCGAAATACAGCAAGTTTGCTGCAGCAGCAGTAGTGTACACCAGCTTCGCTGTGTATTTGTATCTGCCGTATTTCAAAAACTTCGACAGAATCCAGTACCTTCTGGTTGTAAATGTTTGTTTGGCCTCTTTAGGCTGTTACGTGCTCAGTCGCCGGTGGGTGGCCGGATTCGCCGGGTCGTTCTTTGCAGGAGCCATTTACGGCTTTGGCCCATTTACACTCGGGCTGGCTAAATTTCACCCTACGGCAGGTCTTTTGGCAGCGACTATACCATGGCTGTTCTGCCCGGCTGCGTTTAGTCCTAAGGCCAGATGGCGATGGCTACACGTTCCGCTTTCGGCTCTGCCTTTTTTGGCAATACTGCTGTTCTTCCAGGTGGCCGCGCACTACCGCTTATTCCCAGCTCCGACACAGGCCAAATTACATTTAACCGATTTGGGCGGTCTGTTAGCCCCGCTGGTTATGGCTAAGCGCGGAACGACTTTAGTCGGCTTTTATCATATTCCAATAGCAGCGATGATTATGGGTTTTTCCATGCTGGTGGCGGCCCGGCGGGTCGGTGTAATGATAATTCTTGCACTCGCGGTGGTATTGGCCTCTTGTGACTCTTTCTTTGACGTCAGCCCTATTCTCTGGCTTGCAATTGGCGTGCTGTGCTGCTCGGTGCTTATAGGCGCGGGGATGCAGGGACTTATCTGTGCTGGCTTTGCCGACCGCAGATGGGTCCTGGCAACCGCAGTGATTATGGGCACCCTTGCCATCGTAACATTGCTACTGGCGACAAAATACTTTCAGGTATTCGCAGGGCTGGGTTCAGAATACGCAAAGCTATTTACCGAAACCGCTAAGATGCATATACTCGGCACGGTTGCCGTCGCAATTCTTTTCTTTATGATGCGTGCAAAATCGCGAATCGCTCCTTTGCGGTGGACTATTCTTTGTTCAACGATGGCGCTGGATATATTCCTTGGAGCAAGATTTATTATCGATAAGAATCTTTGAATCGATTCTCGGTACCTGATACTCGATATTCGAGTTACGAGAAGGTTTCCCGCTCGACCTGCCCAAGGTAGAACCGGCCGTCATTACGCATGAAATTAATGAGGGCATCAAACTGCTGGTCTATGAAGCGAGCTTCGTTCGAGACTATTGCCATCGCAATGACCGCGCTGGTTTTACTGTCTTGATGATCAACTTCCGAAATTGAGACATTGAATCTGCTTTTGAGTCGGCCGATTATGCTCTTGACAATACTTCTTTTTCCTTTGAGCGAAGTTACTCCCTGCATAGACAGATGAGCTGTTATCACACCAACAATCATATTCGATGCTCGTTTCAAGCCTTCATAGACCGCTTTTGAATTTTTTCCAGCAGTCGTTTCGTAGCCAAGATACCATCGTCTTCGCTGAGCCTTTTGCCCTCATACTCGATGCCGACATAGCCGTGGTAACCGGCATCAAGGACAATTTTCATCATACGGTAGTAGTCGATTGTGGTCTCATCGCCGGTTTCGTCGAAGTCATAGCTCTTGGCGCTGACCGCCTTGGCGCAGGTCATAAGCATATCGACGGCATCGTACTTATCGACTTGCGGTGGAAAATTGCCGAAGTCGGGCAAGGTCCCGCAGTTGGGCAGGTCAACCTTCTTTATGACGCTTGTCAGCCATTCTGCATTCGACGACAAGCCGCCATGATTCTCGACAATAACGTTGAGTTTATAGCCGGCGGCGTACTCGCTGAGGCGTCGCAAGCCAGCAGCGGCCAACTTCAGCTGCTCTTCGTAGGAACCTTTCGAACCGGCGTTGACGCGGATTGAATGGCAGCCGAGGAACTTGGCGGCTTCGACCCATTTGTAGTGGTTTTCGACAGCCTGAGTACGCCGTTGCGAATCCGGGTCGCCGAGTTGGCCTTCGCCGTCGCACATAATCAGCAGGGACTTGACGCCGAGGTCTTTTGCGCGTTTTTTCATCTCAGCCAGGTACTTCGTGTCTTCGGCTTTGTCCTTGAAGAACTGGTTGACGTACTCGATGGCCTTGATGCCAAAGCTGTGGGCTTCTTTTGCAAAATCGAGATTGTCCAGCTTCGGCTGCTCCTGGCCGCGAAGCCTTCTGTGCCAGGACCACTGAGCTAAAGAAATCTTAAATGGCTCCTTTGAATGCTTTGAACTACCTTGTTCTGCCGCGGGCAGTGTACACCCGTGCAGGCAAAAGCCGCCGACCGTACCGGCACTTAGCGTAAGAAACGTTCTTCGTTCCATAATAGCCTCTGTCTTAGATTGATTATTGCCAGAGCAAAACCATTTTTCTAAATCATAAATAGCTAATAGAAAATAGTCAATACAATTCTCGATCGAGAACCGAGCATCCAGCCTCACGATTTCATTTGGGCTACGATTTGGCGGGTTTGGGGTGATTGGCTTTGATGTGCTTGTTTGAATGCAGAAGCAGAAGATTGGTTTTGCTTTTTGAAAAGTTCGTTACCGGTAATAATCTCTTGCAAGGCCTTCGATTTTGTCCTGGTTTCTCTTAAGAACCGAACAGCTCTTGTGCCATAGACCCCGCCCAATAAGGCACAGATACCAATACCCAACTCCAACACAGAATCAGCTACTTGCCATGCATCAGGCCGATCGGCCCCCTGCTGCAAAGCCGTCCGGGTAAGCTGCCAATTCGATTCGGCAAGTATATCCTCAGCAGAGTCAGCCTGTGGAAATTCCTTCGGCAACCCATAATAAGAACTAAACGCCCTGCTCTGCAGCTCACTTAGCTGCGTTAACGCCTGCAGCTTCTCTGAAGCATTTTCGGCTCTTGCAGTATCGGCGGAAATCGTGGCGGTGCGGTTGTGCAGCCAGGCGTTCTGCCTTTGCACCTCGGTCGGTGCAAAACGTAGACTATCGCATCCAGCCAGTAGAAAGGCAAAAGTAAGAAGGGGAATCAAACCCAGCCAAAAGGTAACACTTTTTACTTTTAATTTTACTGCTAAAATCTTTTTCACCATTTCTCTATTTCTCTCCTTATATGTCGCAGTCAGAATGTCTCTTCCGGCATATCCGTCTTAGTAGAAACCTTTTCGAGTGCCCGCAGGCGATACTCGTATGAAATACTTTGGCTCCAAAGCGACTCGAGCTTTTGCTCAAAATTCTTTTGGCATTGCAGTAGCATAGTTACATCTCGCTGCAACAAATCAAGCTGTCTCTGCAAATTGACCCAACTGCCCATAATCAAAGAGGCTAAAAACACCAACTGAATCAGCACAGAAACGTTTATCTGGCGATTAAGCTGCCACGCTTTGGAATTTGTCCCAGCCATTATTCACCTCGCATTTCATGCCGTTGAGTATCGAGCATCGAATTTACACCGGTGCGTAAAAAACGTTCTTGTCACCCACTCTGAACATTACCGCGTATGTTCCCGCCGCCAGCGTTCCCTGCTGCAGAAATGATTCAGCCAAATTGACCGCCTGCGTCTGTTGGCCTATTTCAACCGGTAGTGAGCCTGCATCACCTATCATTACAGCGACGACATTATAGACATTGTACGACGAATTACTTTTGACCTTAATAGCCCACGCGGCCGCTCTGGCGCCAGGTGAAGTAACAACTGACACTTCCTGCGTCCCCTCAGAGCCCTCCCGGGCAAGTCTTTCCAGTAGTTGTTGACTATTTGTAATATTTGCTCCGTTGCCCATAATTCTCAGCCCCTTTGTCGAACGATTTTCAAATTCGTACACTGCTTTTCAAAATTCATTTGCACTCGCTCTATCCAGCTTCTGCTTCGGCTATCGCTCATGCAGGCTAACAGGTCTCTGCTCTCAGGGCTTGTGGTCACTCTGTCGCCGATTCTGTAATCAAACACAAGATATGGCGTCTGTATATCGACGGTCTCAACAACCTCAGACGAGGCTGCCGCCCTGTGACGGACAAACTCATACAGAGCATCAGAATCATCGACTTCGTCCGGCTCACCGAGCGCCTCATTGCTGGCTCCTGCAAAGATACTCCAGTCTGAAACCTTGCGATATTTGAACTGACGAGGTAGTGTAATTATATGCTCAACCACAGGAGCTGTTGAATTGACCGGACCATCAGCAACCACGCAACTTAATCTCTCATCGCTAACTACCGATGCGGTTATCCTGAATTTCAACACTCCTTTCAGAGCGGCTACCCAGGTGTCGACGTCGAGCTGGTCGCTGCTTAGCCACACTCCACACTCATCGAGCAGGATATTAAAAGCATGAAGATACTGCCACCAATGCAAGCCGTTATCAAACGACACCTGCAGAAAATAACCCAGCGACTTTTCCTGTTTGTCAGTGGTTAGGGTCGGCCGGAAGCGCCTACGACGATGAGCAAAATTACTGCTCTGGAAAATCTTCGAAAAGTCAAACGCATCACCCTGATTATACGGAGCGCCACTATAGTGGCCCGCCTCGTTTAGACACCATTTGCGATACACATCTTTTACCTGATAGAAATCGGGATTGGTCGAAGGCGAGAATTTATCGTAGTTGGTATCCTCAAGGCCTCCGTCCCAGGCTTTTACCAACTCGAAGGTTGCTTCATAAACTTTAAAGTCACCCTGGCCAATATACTTGTGCGTTACGGGAAATAAATTTTTTTTACTGTGTAAACCTACTATATTTGTTTTTGAGATGCTGAACTGCTCGCCGGATCGCTGACAATTCAACTCAACTGTTCTGCCTGTACCATCCTTATAGAACACAATCGCCTGGCCAGGGCCGGTCGGCACAAGGCGGGGAACAAATTTGAACCTCAAGCCGATCCTCTCACAGCACCGGTGCAGGGCTTCTGCCAGATTTAACCCCGTGACGTCGAGGTCGCGAACCGTCTGGTTCTCGGTCAACGCCCGCAGTTGCTCAATGCCCGGCGTTTGTAATTTGTTGCTCAGCAAATATTCACATAGCAAATAATCAATTACTTCTGCATAACTCCAGAGCTTGCCTTGCAACGGCTCGGCACAAAAAGTTGTATAACTCTTGCCGTTAAATTTTGTCGGGCTGAGACTAGCATTGGCCCTGCCATCCGGATTAAATACGGTATCGAGACTAGCCAAGAACACACTTGAGCCATCTGCTTTTGCCATGCGCTGGCCATAGGTCGAAACTCGCTTTAGATTTGCGCTGAAATCCCTCGCTACAATTTCCACCGCTTCACCATCGAGCCCCAGCCTTGTCTCAATGCCTTCTATTTGGCCATCAAAGATTAGAAAGCTAAAAACCGCTACGCCGGGTGCAGTGCCATTGTAAACCTGTCGAATGCAAATGGATTTCCCCATAGCAAATAAAGTCTCAATCTCTTCAACAGCTGTTAAGCTGGCGCCCGGGTACGCAGCGGGATTGTAAGCTAATCTGGCCCAGCTAAACTCCGGCCAGCCACTACGCACAATCTCTATCGGCTCCAGCACGGGACACAACCTCCCGCCGAGCAAAATTGAAACAGTCGCTGCGGGAAGTGCCAGTTGTGTTTGTGCTGATTGGAAAAAGTCGATTCTGTTAGACATATCTCGTATCTCTCGTCTCAGTGCTCGATTCGCGAATCTCTTCTTTTACGAGCATCCAGTATCAATGCTTCAGACAGTTTCAGTACTCAAAATGTCGATTGCATCCGGATTTGTGGTATCAAGCTGAATTTTTAACTGCGCTGAAGAACTATTCTCTACGCCATCTGCATCTTCAGCCCTTATAGTGAACAAGTATCCGCCTGCGCCGAGTGCGCCACTTTGGTAGCTGTAAAACCTTCGTCTCTCATAACTGATTTTTGCGAGGGGGTTTTCATAGTCGATTTGCCCCATCCCGCCATCATAATAAACATTGAAACACACTGGCTGCGACTTTTGTTCGAGGGGGCAATAGAACCAGACAAGCTGTATCTTATTGCCGTTCACTTGTTCGGCCTTTGAACTAAAAATATTACTCGGCTGTGGCTTTTCCAGTTCACCGTTTGCATCTATTGAAACCTTCGCCGCAGCAGTTAAGGTAAGTTCCTGATAGCCACAGTTGCTGAACCGACGAATAACATAAAAATACGTTGAACTGCTGTTGTGCGGAATGTAGCTGGGCGGCGAGATCTCGCAAGCATTCTGCTCGGCCACAGTCAATATGTTCGTAAAATCTATTCGCTCCATACTGGGCCCGCGATAGAGCACAGAGCAGCCAGCAACACGAACCCAGAACCAACCCAAACTCAGGGTCGTACCCAGCTTAAAAGCATTGGCGGCCATACCATTAAAAAGTGCTTCTCTTAACCAACTCCTTTCTATTTCCAGTGAGCTTTCTTCGCCACGAATTGAATTTAGTAGTGCCGCGACATTAGATTTGCTTGCTACAGTTCCATCGGCTTTTCGGATTGCTTTTGCTGTTGCGCTTAGGGACGATAAAGCCGTCAAAGTGCCCACAAGATTAACGATTGGGCCACCTATCAATCCCGGCCTGATCGCCCTTTCAAACATACAAAACGGCTCTCGGTGGAGTTGGGCAATGTCTACGGAGGATAGAACACGATTCCATACACAAATATACTCTATTTTGCCATCAAATGGTCGATGAGTAATAACCCCTGTGCTTGCATTACCAATCAGTACGTTAGAAGTTGCAGCAAAAAGGGAATTTGGTATAACTCCAGTTAAAGCACCATTATCTAAAATTCCGTTCTTATAAAAATCCAAAGTTAAGTTTATACCATCAAAAACACCCGCGATTGTTATCCATTCACCTAAAGTTAAAGGTGCTGTTCCCTGACGGTAAATATCATTAGCACCTGTACTACTAATATCAAAATAAGGATTACTACCATTAAGAGATGCTACTAATTTCCATTGTCTATCGTTGACTCCAACACTCTCCCATTTACTGGCTACTGTTGGATACTGAGCAGCGATAGACTCTAGCCTTATTTTTGCTATGACAGTTAATTGATTTGTAATCTGAAATGCCGGTCCACAATCTATGTAGTCATCATCTCCCGCCTCAAAATCAATAGCTGACTTGTTATCCCCTTGAATCCAAATTGGTGTATTTACAAATGTCCCTGTATTTCTATGACCGCTCGAATCAAAAATTTTCTTTCCCGTACCCTCATTCATTGACCAGCAACCGACCAGACCCCGAGCAAGTGGATGGCTTGTATTGAGTAAAGTTCCTCTTGTTGGTTTAAGCAGTGGCATTTAGAGTTATTCCATAAAATTTGTGCTCAAAGTTATACTGGTCGTTGTAATCGGTCTTGGCATTCTGCCAGTTAGCTTTAATTGCAGCAGCAATCTCAGCTTGGGTCTGGGTGCTCAAAACTACTATATTTTTTGTGATTTCCACCAGCGTACCAGCAGCGAGGGCGTCAATTTCAGTCTGTTGAAGTTGACTCGCTATTGAACTTTCCCGCGTCGGCACAATCCCAGTTTTATGACTATCTATTGGAATATGGTAAATAAGGTGAGCCTTGCCCTTCCCAGATTCCGATTGACTAATCTTGCCAATATGAATATCTGCCATTTCGCCTCCTTATGTCGATTGATAGTTCCAGCACTGGACATAGGCTCTTGCATCGTGGCCATCGGTCGAGCCGGTCTGCTGGAAGCCCAGCCTGAAATGAGCTAAATCCTTAATGATGAAACTTAGCTGCTGTGGGTCGACGCTCTTGTCGCCCTGCATTTCCCAGATAGGCGTATCGTCATAGTTGGTGCCATCAAGAGAGCCGTAAAGCTTGATTTTTACTTCATCCGTAGGCGTGGCATCGTAGTTGATTTCGACAATGACATGAGCACCTTCATAACCATTCGTCTCCAGATCTACGTCTGCCGAATATTCTTCCGTAGTTCCCGAAAGCGTCGTGTATCCATCACCGCTACCTTCAATTTGCGTTTGTGCCGCCCAGTTTTTCTTGATTGTTGCCATCGATTAACCTCCTTAATCTAATGATACATCCAAATCACCTGCTGCAAATTTCGCCACGTCCCCACTGCCGATAGCCTTAGATGCGCTTAACGCCCCGTGAGCTAACATATTGTCGCCTGTCGCAGCATCGAACAGAGCAAAGTGGGTTATCGTTCCCCAACTGCCGGTTGCTTCGGGAAAGGTAATATCATTAGCATTATCAAGTGCACCACCGGATGCAACGTTCCAGTCGGCGGCCAGGGTTGAAACTCGCGCGTAAGCATTGCCGGTCGGCTCAGCTAACCCTGAACCATCATCGGTCGGGTCTGCCGTCGATAGCCCCACATAAATCGTAGGCGGTGTATAACTACCCTTGCCAAAAATATGGTCTAAAATCTCATTCTCCCAATAATCTGCGAAACTGCCCATTTTGTATCTCCTCAATTTTCATAGTTTTTTGTCAGCTCGGCGTCCTTGTGATAGTCGCTTCAACGTCGGTAGGGGTATGAGTCAAAAGCACCGTTTGCCCATCGTCATCGTAATATCTGATTTCTCCGGTCGATTTGTTCTGGACGGCCTTGTTGGCAAGCAACTTGTCAGCAGTCACTTCGCCTACCCCAGACCATACGACTTCGCTACTTCCTATAAGGCTATCACCATCAGCAGGATTAGCTCCGGCCTGCAAAAATACCTGAACAGAATATCTACCTGCAGGGATATTAGCGTCAAAGTTACCCACATACCGGCTGCCACTCTTGTCTGTAAGGGATATATCGTAATCATCCATAGCATGGCCGCCTGTCCCCCAAGCCTCAAAGACTTGCCCTCCAACATACCAGACTTCTCCCGCACTGTTACGAACAACAGCATAAAGCGTATTGCCAGAGGCGTAATCTATATATATTTCATTTGCCATCTCAGACTCCTACACTCAACAACTCTTCCAGAGTTACTACATCGATAAGCATACTTACACCTCCTCTGTCCAGGTCCCGTTCTTAGCAATGGTTGCCCAATCGCCGTTGGAATCGGCCACCAAGCTAAGACACTCACCAATTGCATCAGCGGATTTGTACTTGCCTGCCGTTTGGCCGCTGTCATCTCGGATAGTTCCCGTGCCAGGGTCAACCCGCAACTCGTAAGCCGCCTGGACAGCAAAGCTAAATACTGTCCCCGCAGGCGCCGAGGTAGGCAGTGTAAGCGTAACTGTCCCGGTGGCGCCGAGGTTGCTGTGAACACTGCCAGATTCCGCAGCCGTAAGCGTATCATCACTGGTATGCGCCTCGATAGTCTTCTTTACCCCACCAGCCCCGTACGGCATCACAATATTATGACCTGCTCTGCAATCGGTTATTGACTCGATATTCCCGCCGGAGGTGCTTACTATTGCCAGCCGAATATGCGGTGCAGCTGTCATATCAGGAAAACTGTTGTATTCGTTGGTTACAAGACTACCGGACGAATCCAGATAGATGTAAATATTTTGCTTATCATCCGCTAAAGTGTTGCCCGACGAGCCTTCATAGCTTATCAGTTCCGTACCTAACCAGAACTTGCCCGGCTTTACACCAATGTCAAGACCGCCTTCATCATAGGCCCTCAAGTCATTCGCCCGCCGCGTGGCCAGCAACAACCGATACAGAAATTTCCGAAACTCCAAATAATAAGGTGCCGTACCGGTTGCTATATACTCAACACCGGTCTCGCTGTCAGACTGTATGTTTAACAACTCATTGTCAGATGGATACACTTCAGCCATAATACTCTCCTTTAGCCGTAATTGTCATTCCTGCGAAGCTTGCCCCCGCGACGGCGCCGAGCAGGAATCCATTTATTCTTCCTATCGCTGTACGCTAAACGCTATCCGCTATTTTGAGCACTAATTGATTCGCCTGTTTATCAAACAAAGAAATGCTCACCTTTTCAGCCGGTTTTGCCGCCGGTGTCACCGTGATGGGACCGGTTTCGCTGACGCTGCTTTCATTGCCTGCTTCGTCAGCAGTCTTGACAGCAAATTTGTAAACGCCAGCGGACAGAGGTGGGCTTGTCCATTCAATCGTATCAGCATCAAGACCGAACTGATCGTTGCTGAAACTGCCCTTTCCAAACCCTACCCCCGCCGCCCAGTCTAACCCGAAATCACCAACGCCGAATCTACTCATTCCGAACCCCGCTTTATCCTGCCAGGCCAGCCAGATTCTTATCGGCGAATCAGTCAGCGGCTTGTCGTAATCAATTTCACCCGTACCATTGTCAAAGTAGATTTCAGCAGTTGCACCAATCGGCAAATTCTGGCTCCGCAACAAACTTATTCTCACACGTCCACTGTCAGCCGGTGATGGAGCAATCTCATTATTAAAATCAGTACCCGCCTGCTCGGCCTCCACGGCAAAGACTTCGATCCGAACCGCTGACTCGAAAGAGGTAGGTATCGGAACAATCATTTGTCTTTGCTGACTGTCAACAGTTACCCCTGCATATTGGCCGTTGACATAAACCTGATAGAACATATCGCTTAAGTTTGCCTCGGCAGACCACTTTACCAAAGCTATTCGTGGGATTCCGGCACACTCACCGTTTGCCCAAATACCAGCGGGCAATTCAAACGCTCTAACCTCTTCTATCCCACTGCTGATAAGTCCCATTACTACTTTCTTCCTTTTCTATCCGCTATACGCTATTAAACCAACTGCGTATAAACGATTTCATAATCGACGACTATACCGCCGCCTGCCCGCTCTTTGCTCACCTTGAAAACATCCATCCGAAGATTATCAAATTCTTCACCGCTACCGGTTACCAGCGTGTGCGTATCGCCGTCCATATACGCCGATATCGCGCTGATTCTGTCATTCATCTGCGATCGGCTTTTTGCCCGCAGCACGCCTCTCTGTTTTATCTTCCTGACGCGTCTGCCCAGATCAACACTGAGCACACCGTCCAGTCCCAACACCGCTTTTTCCATCGAGTCCCGTCTGAAACTACCTGGCTCGATTTCCAGCTGCTGCTCGTCAAACAGATTTTGTCCATCTAAAGTTAAACCCATGTAGAATTTCCCAATCTGCAATTATCAATTATCAGTCCCGCACTAACCTTCCAGACGCCCCGAACTTGGTGACATCAGCCACCCCATCGGAGCCGACATCGATACTTAGCCGACACCGCTCTCTTGCTCTGGCAAAAAGCGTCTGATAATGCAGACTCTTCTTCCAGAAATTCTCGTCTTTGGCTTTACTGGCTAACATCGCATACACACTTGAGATGGCAGCAAAGACCGACGCCCGTTTTAAGACGTCTGTATCCAGAACATCTTCCACATCTATGTCGCTTGCAGGATTACCCGGCTTGATACCGAAGTATTCAGTCAACTGAAAGCCAACTTCACTGACCTGTGGTCCAAACGTGCTGACGCGGTAGGATATATTAGTCGCTGCCGGCGGTGCTACGGCTGTGTCATCTGAATCCGACCTGACTACGGAAACACTAAGCTGCGTTGCCGAATCCACGGAAACTATCTCATACGCCCCATCCAGTGCCCCATCTGCAGACTGCACGTATATAACCCCACCTGCCGAAACTTGTGCACTTACAAAATCAGCCCCGCTTGCGGTAAATGTCGTCCCACTAAGCACTCCGCCCGTCCCTGCAGCCAATACCTGCGACGGCAGATGCAATTCTCCGAACAACACCGGCTCGTATTTCAAAATATCCACATCATTTGAGAAACTAACCATTTCTTTTAGCTCCCTTCTCGTATAACAGGGCTCGTCGGGCGCCCAAAGAGCTGTTGTCCCTTTGGGCGCCCCCACCGAGACGTCCCGATTTATCGGGAATACGTCTGCTATAGCCCCGCAATTTAGCTGGTACTTAGATCGCGAATAAGACCATGTGCCGCTTCGTTCTTGAGCTCCACGGTATATTCGCCAATCAGCTCACCGCACTCATAGTCACCGCCACTTGCCAACGGCTTGAAATGGAAGCTCCGTCCCGCTAATGGCAACACGTTGATACGAGATGTATCTAACAGCAGCGCTGCATCCTGTGGCATCCATCGCGTGGTAACAATTCTGCAAACGCCGAAATCACTTTCGTAAATACTAATCATATCGGTGAAAGTGGTATCGTTGGCTCCGTAGGTTCGGCTGTCTGCAGAAAAAGCATTTATCTTTCGCTTCTGAAAACCTCCGACCACAATCAGGTCCACACTACCGCTACTGGTCTCCCAAATCTGTCTAAGCACATAATTAATCTTGGCTTCGTCAAGGTCATTACCTGCCGGGAAACTGGTATCGCCGGTATGGAAAACATTCATCGAAAGGTGCTGAATAATGCCCTTTATCGACCTTCGTACCGAGCCGCTGCCTTCCGGGTTACTCGCCGGCTGGCCACCGTTGATAACCGTATTTTCCAGGTCGCGAAGCAGCTCCCGCAGCCGTTCCTGCTTCTGATAATCCATCTCGTCAGCCAAACCCAGCTGGCTGGCAGCCATATCCGTCCCGCTAACTTCCAGCGTAGCGGTAAATATCTGCGTATAGTTGCTGCACCTGCTACGATTGGTAAATCTTGCACTGGGCTTATCCGCCCCTTCAAGAGCCGCATTTCCGAGAATGTTGATTATCTGATTATCTGCTAAGTCTTCTGCTGTAGTGCCCGCATAACCGCGAACCACCGTCAGCGTATCGCCGTTGATACCGGTCACAAGCATCAATTCCTCGCTACCCTCTACCTGAATCTGGTCACCGGCGCGGAACCTGCTGCCATTATCGACCACAAAATCAGTGTCGGCAGCCGGGTCGGTAAAAGTACTGTCGTTGATAGCATCCTTATTAGGCAAAAGTTCGTCTTCAAGCCATTCGTGATGCGTGCTCATCGCCTCTCTCATCGGATCGCCCAAAGCATCCAGCAACGGCGTCTCATAAGGCGAAATTATCCCGATCAAATCCGATACATCCTCAGCCAACTCTGGCAGAGTCGTACCCGCTGAATAAGTTGCTTTTCCTGTAAAAGCCATCTTTTGATTCTCCTTTTTTAGTTAGTAGTTGTCCGTTCGTAGTTCTTAGTCTATGAACTACGAACTATGAACTCAGATAAAATTTCTTCGCAGTTTCAGATACTCTTGCAAATCTGTTCGATTACCTGTCGTTGCTGCCTTCTTAGCCGCTCTTTCGAGAATTGTCTGGCTGTTCTGTATTCGCTCCCTCGCCCCTGCGGTCTTTTTTACAGTCACAGCTCTGTTGCCATCAGCGAACAGATATTGCTTTTCTTTCTTCAACTGCTCGATCACGCCGTCCACATCCGCTTCGGTCTGGTCTTCCACCCTGGCTTTGGCAATCAACATAGCCGTTTCCAAATCAACAGCACCTGCAGCAGCCAATTTGCGAGTCAGCTTCTGTTCGGTCTGGATGTTGCTCAACTGCTCAGATATCTTTGTTGCTTGCGATTTTGCCTCCGCCAACTGCTCAGTCAAAACCTCGACCTTTTTCTCAGCACTCTGTGCCCTTTTCCGATAACGGATTGACTCGGCCACCGGAACAAGTTTCATGTTGTCATTATCACTCGCTCCCGTTATGTCTTCTGACAAAACTTCTTGTGTCTCAATCGGACTCATAAAACCCCTTTCTTTGTTCATAGTTATGAGTTCGTAGTTCATAGACTACAAACAACGAACAATGAACTACAAACTATGAACTCTCATATCCTAATTCCCTGAGCACCTGCTCAGTCGGAACGCCCAGTTCTTTTTTGATTTGGGCCTCTTTTAGTTTTTCCATCACATTTTCCGGCAGCGGGCTGGGAAAAACGATATCGACCTCTCTATCCGCCCCGCAACTCTTATAGATATTCGCCGTATCGAGTATCCGCAGAACCATCTTGCATATTTGTTTAAACCCTTCGCTGTAGGTGAATCTCTTTCGCTCGTTCTTTGAGAGCATCCCCATAAGCGTCAATCTAAGAGCCACCGCACTTGTAAGGTTGCCGAGCTTATCCTTCAAAACCCCGGCCACCACCGGTGTCACTCCACTGGCTTTGTCCAGTGCCTCTCTGATTTCAGCGATGTGCAGACCCTCGCTTGGCGTCGCAGCATCTCCGCCGAACTCTTCGATAGTCGCCTCTGGATTATCGGTGTACCACATCCTGCCGGGCGAGACGGGCTTGTCCTCAAAACCCTCTATCCCTTTGCCTAAATACATCTTAAACGACTGGAACGTAATTCTGCTTGCCCTGTCACTCAACCTGGTATTAAGCTCGTCCTGTAGCGATACCAACGGCTCGACATCACTTAGTCCCTCGTAGTAGTATGGCTGAGCGATGTTCTGGATATGCACCACCGGCAGAAAGCCCCACGGCAGTTCGCCTTCTGCAACGAGCTGTCCGTTTTCATATCTCTGCCAGGCGACGGCAGAAGTAATCTCCGTCACAGCAACCACTTCTCGACTATCGCTGCTTCGCTTGCTCGGCGACAGAAGTCTTGCAAAAAAAGAGCTTTTCTTACTCAGGGCGTTTTTCTTCTGGTAGAAGTGCTGCACGTAATATCTGACCTTTTTGTAGTCGTTTTCTTCCAAAACAGGCAGTGCTCTCGGTGCTTCAATCAGTTCCAGGACGATTGTTTGTGCTAATTGCAGCACATCTTCAAGTGAGAGGGTTTGGGAGGATGAGGAAATGTGTTCGATAATCTCATCGCCAGGCCTGACAAAACAATCGACAAAACCGTAAACACTTCCGAGCACTGCCATATCTTGGAAAAATCCGATAGCGCCGTTGGCCGCAAACATTGCCTTTAATATCGATTCAATTTCTACACGTTTTTGGCCATCCGGCGATCTGGAAACAAAACTAATCGGCTTGCCGAACAAAAAATCTACCGCTGCATTTATTCGCCACGCGATATCGTTCTCGATTACTACTTCTTTTCGCTGCACATCTTTAACAGCCCTTGCGCCGAAGACGCCTCCATTAGCCGAGTGCACAAGCCCTGTTATTCTCACAGGCAGCCCATATTCCTGCGCCTGCACGTAGCACCGTCCTAATTGGTACTCCCCGCCACGGGTCACGAGCGTCTCCAGCATCGGGTTTGTGTAATATTCCCACAGCTTCCCAAAGTGCGTTTGAACATCAACCGACCGCACATCGGTGAGCCACTCAATGTAATCAGCCTCAAGTTGCTCATCTTGAAAGATATCAAGTTCAAATCCCATACTTAGTTCTCCATTTTCCGGTCATCAATTGGCTAACTGACTACTTGCCAATCACTGCCGCCATAATTAGACCAACCTGCACGTTTGATGCGAAAACTGAGGAATTTTTCAGGGGGTCAATTACCTGAAGTGCTTATATACAAACGACTAAAAAAAAAATTGAAAATTCCGATTTTTGTTCTTAGGTACCTGCGTATTTGATTGAAATGATGTCGGCCGGCAGCGCGGCTCGACTGAACTCGCTGAAGTCCGGCCATGATCGTACCCGCCGCCGGCGGGAGGGCATCCTTCCAGAAATCGTGCTGTTTTACCTCGTATCTGTTGGACGTGAGCCTAAGCTGGATCCGGAGTTGCTCAATAGGTATGAGGCTTTTGCAGAACGTTTCTTAAACCAATATCATCCCGGCGCGCCGGAGCGCTGCCTTCACGAGAATAAAGTGTCGAGTGTCGAGTGTCGAGTGTCGAGTATGGAGTGGTTTTTACTCGGTGTCTTCTTTCTGCAGGAGTTCGATAATATCAGCCTTCGTGGGCAGTGCCTCAATCGAGCCGAACTTTGTGCAGGCCAGGGCTCCCGCCGCTGAAGCGAATTTAGCTGCCTCTCTTACGTCGTCCTTTACAGCACAATAGGCAGCCAGCGCCCCCGCAAACGCATCGCCTCTGCCTGTCTGGTCGACAAGCTCCACCTCAAAAGCCGGGATATGGTCGGCACTACTTCTGTCGATGACCATACAGCCGCGCTTGCCCATCGTTATGACAGCATAGTTAACGCCGCGAGCTACCAGATCAGAACCGATGAGCTTGGCAGTGCGAATGTTGGCTGCCGAATGGTCGGGACCCCGCTTTGCCTGTCTCAGCTTGGCCGAGCCAAGACGGGCGGGAGCCTTGGTAATATCGGCGGCTTCGTAAAGATTCGGGATCAGAATATCGACTGAAAAATACTCGATAGGCAGATCACTACTTTGCCGGCTCCCGGCTGGCCGGGACTCCATCGGCTTTGCAGGGTTGAGAATGACCTTTGTACCATGCACCTTCGCACAACGAACGGCCCTTATAATTGCTTCCTGTGGCAATCGGCCATGAATCAAACAAACATCCGCCTCAGAAATAATCTGTTCGGCGGCATCGATGTCCCGCGGCCTCAAAGCGCTGTTGGCGCCGGTGTGGTAACAGGCGGCGTTTCCGCCTGCGGCATTAACCAGCGTTACAATCACGCCGGTATTTTTGGCCTCAGCCGTATAAACAAAGTCGGTATTGACGTTGAAATCAGCAATACTTACCTTAGCCATTTGGGCAAACGGATCCCCGCCGACCTTGCTGATAAGGTGCACTTCGCAGCCGCACAAGGCTGCTTCGACAGCCTGATTCGGCCCCGGGCCGGTGGCTGTGTATGAAAGAGCAGAACCAGTAACGCTCTGCCCTGGAGATGGGATTTGGCCGCACCTTATCGCCATATCAACATAGGTGCCGCCAATTACAACTACCTTAGGAATCCTTCCTGACATTCTTGACCCCTGGGCCTGCGCCTTCAGTCAGGGGCAGGCCTCGAAACCCCGGCTCACCGGGGTCGCAAATCCAGTATAACCAACTGGCTAACAAAAGCAAAACTTTTTTGGACAATGCATCAGCTAATTTTCATAGACAAAAAGTCAATCCCAATTCATCGGGGGCGTATTGTCTGGCTCATACTTTGTTTCCTGCTGAAATTTATCACCTATGCCGCTCATTTCTGCACCTTTATTTGTAACATGACCCCAACACAATTGCTCACAGACCCTTATCGTCGCAGGAAAATATCGTAATCCAAGCTCTAACGCAAATTTTATGTACCGTGATATTTCCTATAGTCCGAGGTCAGGCGATGTCCAAGCTGGGTGCAGCAATGGGCAGAGAGGCGCAGACGAAAGCGGGAGTTTTGGCAACGCAGAGGATATTTCTAATAAGGGGGCTTAGCATGGGAATGTCGCCACTTAAAAAGGGGGAATGTTAGCAAATATTCGCTTCTCGAAAGCCTCAAATTGAAAGCTGATGGACGTTCTCGGCGGATTTTAAACGCGATTCCTGAAAATAGACCTAATATGATGCCCCCCTCAAGACGAGTTCGCCGTTTAAATGGCCTCTAAGGCGCCGTCAGAACGAGCAACAACTGTCAGTTGAGTTTGTCATCTTTCCAGTATTTGGTACCAGCCACAGTTGCTTGTAAAGCCAGACCGGATTCTGTCATCGAGAATACCTCGATCCCAGACCTGATATCTCCCTCTCCGCTCAACTCGCCTCCCGTTTCACCGGCTTTGGCAGCAGCATCTGCGTGAGCGCCAAAATCCCAACCGCTCTCCACAAACTTATCGAGCGTGGTCCTGTCCTTGAAGATCATAACGACACGATAATCCTTTACACCCAACCCAAGGCCGATACCACCTAATGCCATCCTCATATAGGTGCGTTTCTTGGTTGCATTATCAACAACCACGCCATAACCACCTCCGGCACTCGCGAAAATCAGATTGACGTTGGCATTACTGAAGGTACCATAGCCAGTGGCCTTCTCAATCTTCTCCTTGGTCCCGGGGGCTTCTCTGTACAATCTTTCAAGGGTTTCCTCTTCCATGTCCATCACTACCTGCCGTTTTTCAACGACCGTCAGATTCCCCCCGGGCCCACAGCCTGCTATTATCGCAATGATTGTCAAACTCAGAATTGTCTTTGGTAGTGCGCTCTGCATTTTCTTCTCCTTATTCTAAACAGTCTAAAAGAGACCGGACGACAGTTGCCGGATATCCAACACAGTATGCCTTCAGGATTTTGAAACGTCAACTGAGATTTTTAATAACACCTCTATTTCAATTAGATTGTACAATCCATCGCGAATTATCAACTGATTTCAGCGTATTGGCGGTTATCTCAAAGACTTTTACGAATGGTAACCACTTTCCTCCGGAATGGGGTGGCTGAGACAATTCATTTTATAGCCTGGAATTGTTCCTATAGCTGGAACCGGGCTTAAGAAAATCATTTGAATCTTACCCATTTTACCAAATGTGCATTAGCACGCATATATTTCAGCAATTACGGCACTGGAGTAGCTTTATAGCCAAGAATTGTCGGAAGGATTTAAGTATCCTCAAAGCGTTTGGTATACATTAAATTTATGAAAAAATTTGTAAAAAATAGTACAAAACACTTGACATGGTTTAGTAATATGTTAAAATACACATATGTTAAGTAAGTGTACAACAAATACGCCCAAGGAAATAGGGACAATGGCAGGTTGAGCTTGGATAGCCCTTGCCAGGGCTTAAATTGTGGTCCAGGACCCGTAAGCCAAGTCGCGATTTAAGGTTGATGGTTAGCGATGAAAGAAATTCACCCAAATATCCCACAAAGAACCCTGGAAGCCAAAAACCGGTATCGCGACCGGGTTGATTTGCTCCGTAGCAGGCTGGATATGCTCAACGGAAAAGACAAGGTCCTAATGACAATGTATCTGGAGAACGGCAACAGCTTTCGGCAGATGGCTCGCCTGGCTGGAATCAGTGAGACAAGTATCGCTCAAAGAATACACAAACTAACAGAACGACTTATAAACAGCGAATACATAACCTGCCTGCGAAACCGTAACAAATTTACCGGACGCCAGATGGCCATCGCAAAGGATTACTTCCTGAGAGGTCTATCGATAAAAAGAATCGCTGCAAAACGGCATTCGACCTATTATCGCGTTCACCAAACCCTAAAAAAAATCCAAGGCATCCTGAAGGATAGCCAATAGCGGATATGCAAATAAATACGAGACGCAAACCACGAGGCACGATACTATGCCGATATACAGCATTTCAAAAAGTCTTAGATGGCAGGGAACAATCACAGATAAAGTCGCACAAGTATGCAGGATGTTCGGCCTGACAGCGGACAGACTCACTGAAAGGCGCGTCAACCACAACTGCCGGTTGGAAATCAATGATGGTGACATCGTTTATATCACAGGCCCGTCGGGAGCCGGCAAGACCGTCCTGCTAAAAGAATTGGAAAAATCCATTCCAGCCTCAGAGAGAGCGAATCTCGCTCGAATAAAACTGCCGAGTAACAAAACTCTAATCGACTGTATTGACGGCGATTTACTGACCAGCCTTAGAATGCTCAGCATCGCCGGACTAAACGATTGTTTCTGTATTCTCAACCAGCCCCAGAAACTTAGTGAGGGCCAAAAATACCGCTTCCGTTTGGCAATGGCATTGGCAGCGGAAAAGAAATTTATCTTCGCTGACGAATTCTGCTCTGAATTAGACCGCATTAGCGCTGTGGTGATTTCGCACAACATACACAGGTTTGCAAAACGAACCGGCACAACATTTATCCTGGCGGCAAGCCACGATGATATTCTGCTCGACCTGGCACCGGATGTTTTGGTCGTCAAGGAACTATCCGGCCCAGCGCAGGTTATCTATAAGCAGGCAAAGAGGTAAGGATGCGAAGTTGTTCTATTTGCAAAAGAGTGCGAATTATCCACGGCTGCCTCGATGACTACAAGCAACTCGCACACTATCACTACCGTAACAGTCAGCCGGGGCCGTCCGCAGCGATCTTTGCTTTGAAGCCTGCCCCTGAACTGGCAGGGGCGTCACATACAAAAACTGTCGGCGTTATCGTTTATACGATGCCGAGCCCGTCACTGGAGCTTCGCAACGTCGCTACGAATAACTTCTTTGCCGGCTTCGACAAGAGTACACAGTTGGCGCTTATCAACAAGAACATTCGCTGTATCAGCAGAGTCATTATCGAGCCGAGGTTCCGTGGATTGGGGTTAGCGAGCCGATTAGTGCGCCAGACTATGTCCGAAATGAATGTCCCGGTCATCGAGGCGATGGCAGTGATGGGACTGGTCAATCCGTTCTTTGAAAAGGCGGGGATGAAGGCCTATACAGCGAAGATGCCCACCCGATGCATCCAGCTTATTGAGGCACTCAGTATAGTCGGGATAGAAAAGCGAGAACTCATCCACCCACAAAGAGTGCAGCAAAAACTCAATCGGCTCCCGGCTCCTAAAGCCGAATTCATTGAGCTCGAAATCAGGCGTTTTCTGCAGAGCTACGGCAAGCGCCGCAACAGCCAACCCGGCCTGGAGCGAACAAGATACATACTGAGTAAGCTCACCTTCCGGCCGGTCTATTACATCTGGTTCAATCCTCGATACTCGATACTGGATACTCGATGCTCGTACGCCGATCGGGAATCGAGCATCGAGAATGGAGAATAGAGGATGCGAGAAACGAGATTCGAGAATCGAGTATCGAGGATAGCAATTGACAGGCTCGTTGCTCATCCGGACAACCCCAATCGGATGAGCAAGACCAACTTTGCGAAGTTGGTTCGTAACATACAGCGGACCGGCCGATACGAGCCGTTGGTGGTTCGCCCCGCACCAAAATCGCCCGGCACAGGGACATTTCTCCTGCCGGACGGCCGGCCTGTCGAGGCCAGCGCGGATTTGGGTGCGGGGTTTTTTCAGATAATCAACGGCCATCATCGCTGGCAAGCTTTGAAAATGCTTGGCCGCAAAACCGCTGACGCAATAGTATGGGACATCGACGATGAGCAGGCCGACATTCTACTTGCCACGCTCAACCGTCTTGGCGGGTCGGATGTCCTTGAGAAGAAACTCGCATTGCTGAAACGGCTAAATATTCGAACCGAAGCGGGCAGGCTCGCAAAACTCCTACCGCAAACCGCAAAGCAGATTGAACGGCTCACCTCGCTCGCCTCTGGTTGCTCGTCGCTCGTCACTCGGGGCACGGGCGACGGGGAACAAGCAACAGTCTTTGCAAATCCGCTGGTATTCTTCGTAAACGATAAGCAGCAGGAAATTATCGAGAACGCATTGTCACTTGCACGATCCCGATGTATCGGGAAAAACGAAGAAACAAAGGCCGCAAAAAATGCAGTAGCTCTTACATACATAACCCAACACTTTCTTATGCAGGAGTCAAGACACCAGTCTGGAGCTTGAGTTTTGGGTCTTGAGTCCGGAGTCTGGAAGATGAAAATAGAGTTTGTCCAATTCTTCTTCGAGGCTCGGTTTCGCCTCGGTTGGGACGACAAGAGGTAATTTTGAGGAAGAAATTTTGCAAGATGTTGACCATAAGGCAAAAAGCCTTTAGACTAAGAACATTAGAAGAAATTGCATTAATATAAGGTGATTATGTTACCAGATGAAAAATGTGGTCAATGCCGGTTCTTTCTACCAAAAAAGGGAGAAGATAACGTTGGCGAATGCCGCAGACACGCACCCCGACCAGACCCAAGCTTCCAAATAGGTGGTAAAGATGTTGGGCGAGAGCCACGATGGCCCGAAGTTGGCATCGACTCCTGTTGCGGAGAGTTTAAGCATAAATGAGCCGAAGACCGCCCACAGACCAAGAACGTACAGAATAAGGAAAGCCCGCTTACTTCCGCTTCGGCTCTCAGCGTGTTTTTCACTCCCACATCTGTGTAAACACGTCCCAACCTTACTCTCAACAGCGCACTCAACCGTTATGATCCTGGCATTTTTGTTTGATTTTGGACAATTCAATAAACCGGTTGCATAAATTTGGCCAAAAATCAATCAAATCCGCAGGCTGGAGCGAAGCGAAAGTCCTGAATCCGCCAACGGTGGATGAAGGATCTGGGTCGCGTAAGCTTAATTTCAATCATTTATGCAGGTAGTTGCGCAGAAAAACAAGATTTTTTGAAAATTTTTTTATTCAGTTCTGCATAAGGACTTAGGGGAATACGGGGCCTGAAAAATCGCTCAATTTTCGCATCAAATCCACAGGTACGTCTAATTATAGAGAGAAAGCGGGGCGGAGTGACGTCAAGTAAGAACAATAAGCAGATGACCCAGAAAAAGCAATTGACTAAAAGACAGCTTGCAGTGATAGAGGATTTGTTCAGCGACTTCTCGATGGTCGACGAGCAGGCGGTACTGGACAAGCACAGGGTAAGCAGAAACGTCTACAACAAATGGCTGGCCGAAGCCTCGTTCGCCGAACAGTTAGACCGGCGTATCGCAGCAGCCCATCGTCAAAGCGCTGCCTTGATTGCACGGTATGCCCCGCTGGCAGCAGCCAAACTTGTGCAGCTTACCGACTCGGACAAAGAAGAGACCGCCCGCAAGGCCTGCTTGGATATTATCTCCATGCCGCAAATCGCTCGCACCTGCGGTAACGCCAGTGCAGGCGCAAATCTCAAGTCGCAAATGGCAAATCAGAAATCGCAAATCGCTCCGCAGCTTTCAGACCAAACTGTCGGCAGACTGTTAGCCATCTTAGCAGAAGAAAAAAATGATTAACAAACGGCAAATCGCAAATATCGATAAGCCGTTTGCGATTTGACATCGGGACTAAACTATAATAAGATATGGCTTGGTTCCCGCGGAACCGGGACCCTTCAAAAAGGAGCATAGAAATATGACACTCACTAACACACGACGCGACTTTCTAAAGGCTATGGGTATGGGGGCAGCAGCACTGGCAATACCGCGATGGCTTTGGGCCGGACAAGTGCCAGATTCCCGCGAAGCGGGGTCCCCATCAGCTCGCAAACCTAACATCGTTCTGATTATGGTCGATGACCTCGGCTACGGCGACCTGTCGAGCTATGGCGCAAAGGACATGAAGACGCCGAACATCGACAAGCTCGTTGCGACGGGTATGCGGTTCGATAACTTCTACGCCAACTGTCCGGTTTGCTCACCCACGCGTGCATCGCTGCTGACCGGCAAATACCCGGACCTGGTCGGCGTGCCGGGGGTAATCCGCACACACCCAGCCAATAGCTGGGGGCATTTGGCTGGTAGCCGGCACGCCGGGGTATTGCTGCCGAAACTGCTCAAACGAGCCGGCTACCACACCGCTATCGTCGGCAAATGGCACCTCGGTCTGGCCTCACCGAACAAGCCTAACGAGCGAGGCTTCGACCACTTTCACGGCTTCCTCGGCGATATGATGGATGACTACTACGACCATCGTCGTCACGGAATCAACTATACGCGGCTGAACGATACAGAAATCGACCCGAAAGGCCATGCTACCGACCTGTTCACACAGTGGTCTATCGATTACATCCACCAGCGTGCCGGCTCAAGGCAGCGACGCCGCAAAGCCCGGACCCAGCCGTTCTTCTTGTACCTCGCCTACAACGCCCCGCACACGCCGATCCAGCCGCCGAAGGACTGGCTCCAACGGGTCAAGAACCGCGAAAAGGACATCACCGAGAAACGTGCCGCCCTTGTCGCTCTAATCGAACATCTCGACGACGGCATCGGCAGGGTGATGGCGGCACTGAAAGACTCCGGTCTCAGCAAGAACACGCTGGTTATTTTCACTTCCGACAACGGCGGCCAACTTCACATCGGGGCCAACAACGGCCCACTCAGAGGTGGTAAGCAGGACATGTACGAGGGCGGTATTCGCGTTCCGATGTGCGCGGTCTGGCCAGGCAGAATCAGGCCCAGCTCCCGCAGCGACGGTGTTGCGCTGACTATGGACCTGTTCCCGACCATTTGCGAAGCAGCCGGTGCTGCTCTGGATTACGAGGTCAATGGCCGAAGCATCCTGCCGAGGCTGCTCGGCAAGTACCAGTCCGCCGAAGATCGCTTCCTGTTCTGGGTGCGACGTGAAGGCGGCGGCTACGGCGGCCGGGCTTATTATGCCGCCCGCTACGGTGACTACAAACTTCTGCAGAATAGTCCCTTTGAGCCGTTGCAACTCTACAACCTAAAAGACGATCCACAGGAAAACCATCCCTTGGACAGAAAGCACAGGATGTATCAGAGACTCTTCACCGCCCTTCGTAATCACATCATCGAAGTCGGCGCAGTACCCTGGCAGAAATATCCCGTCAAGCTAAATGACTCGTAGAAACCCCAAATCCGGGAGGTAACGATGGAAAAGAAAATGTGTGCCTTGAGCATAGTGTCACTTGTGGTTTTGTTGCTTTCGAGTGTTTCTGCAACCGAGGCACAAACTATCCTTATTGAAGCCGAGGGATTCGACAACCTCGGCGGCTGGGTCGTCGACCAGCAGTTTACCGACCAGATGGGCTCGCCATTGCTGCTGGCTCACGGTTTGGGTGAGCCGGTCAAAGACGCCACAACGAAGGTGGGGTTTCCAGCCGCCGGCAAGTACCGCCTATGGGTTCGCACTCGCAACTGGGTGGCACCGTGGAAAGCGCCGGCAGCGCCGGGCAGGTTCCAGCTGCTCATCGACGGTGTGCCCCTTGGAACCATCTTCGGCACCAAAGGAGCAAAGTGGCACTGGCAGGATGGCGGCACAATCGAGATTACAAACAAGCAGGTTACCGTCGCCCTGCACGATCTGACCGGCTTTGAAGGCCGATGCGATGCAATTGTCTTTACGGCCGATACCGACCCGGCCCCACCAAATAAGGGCGAGCGAATGGCAACCTTCCGCCGAAAGATGCTTGGGCTGCCTGACGAGCCGGAAGATGCCGGCCAATTCGACCTGGTCGTGGTCGGTGGCGGTATTGCCGGCACGTGTACGTCTATCTCAGCGGCCCGGCTGGGACTACAAGTAGCATTGATACAGAACCGTCCCGTTCTTGGCGGAAATAACAGCTCGGACGTCCGCGTCCATCTCGGAGGCGAGATTAACCTTCCGCCTTATCCAGCTCTCGGAAATATCGTCAAGGAACTCGACTCGGGAAAGAGGGGAAATGCCAAGCCGGCCGCAAACTACGACGACCAGAAAAAGCTCCGAGTCGTCGGAACTGAGAAAAACATACATCTGTTTTTGAATATGCACGCATTCAAGGTCGAAAAGCAGGGCGATGGGATTTCGGCCGTCATCGCCAAACACATTCGAAACGGTAAGGAGCTGCGATTTGCCGCACCGCTGTTTGCTGACTGCACCGGTGACGGTAGCGTCGGTTATCTCGCCGGCGCCGAATACCGTATGGGACGTGAAGGCAGAAATCAAACCGGCGAGTCACTGGCGCCGCAAGAGCCTGACAAAATGACTCTGGGCGCATCGGTCCAGTGGTATTCCGTCGAAACCGACAAACCCACGAGCTTTCCGGATTGCCCCTGGGCACTGCAGTTCACCGAAGAAAGCTGTCAGCACACCACCAGAGGCGACTGGGACTGGGAAACCGGACTGCACCGCAACCAGATTACCGAATTTGAGTACATTCGTGATCACGCTTTTCGTGCAATCTATGGCAACTGGGCCTTTCAAAAAAACAGCCGCGACAAAGCAAAATACGCCAATCGCAAACTCGAATGGGTAGCTTATGTCGGCGGCAAACGCGAATCCCGCCGACTGCTCGGCGATGTTATCCTGCAACAGCAGGACATCCAGCAGCAGAGACAGTTCCCCGATGTGTTCGTGACAACCACATGGACTATCGACCTGCACTACCCGGACCCTGAAAACTCCAGACACTTCCCAGGCGAGGAATTCCGCTCGATTGCCAAATTCACTCACATAGACCCGTATCCGATACCCTACCGTTGCCTCTACTCTCGAAACATCGAGAACCTGATGATGGCAGGGCGGTGCATCAGCGTCACCCACGTGGCGCTTGGTACGGTCCGCGTGATGCGGACTTGCGGCATGATGGGCGAGGTCGTTGGGATGGCTGCATCGCTGTGCAAAAAGCACAACGCCAGTCCTCGCGGCGTCTACCAACACCACCTGGACGAGCTCAAGCAACTGGCCAAACGCGGCGTCGGGCCGTCAGCGACTGTGGTCAGCCCCTGCGGTGCCGGGCCCGGCAAAACGACAGACGACCAAGCCTTCAAGCAGGCCGCAGAGAACGGACACCTTGCCAATGAAGGTTTTGTTCGCTGCCGAAAGTTCGTCAAAGGCTGGCTGAAACACGCCGACCCAACAACCGGGTTAATTCCCAGAAACTTAAACCGAGACAAGAACATCTGGAATGCCAAGGACAGCGCCGCAGACAATTACCCTTTTATGGTTCTTACCGCAGCTATTACAGACCGGCCGCTCTTCGAGGGCCGTATGCTCGATATGCTCCGCACCGAAACAAAACTCACATCCCGCATCGCAAGCCTGCCGGATACATATTCTTTCTCCAAACAGAGCTTCCACGACGCACAGCCCGACATCGACCGTATTATCTTCGGAGCTTCGGAGTATATCAAAGACGGCCTGCTGCCACTAACCGAATGGCTCGGACCGGCACCCTGGTGCGAGCGTATGATTGGGATGCTGGACGATATGTGGAAGCACGCACCGGTTGAAACCAAATATGGACGGATCGTCTCCACAAACCAGGAAATCAACGGTGAGATGCTCCAGGCGCTCTCCCGTATCTATTGGATGACCGGCGAAGCCAAATACCTCGACTGGGCCATCCGCCTGGGCGACTATCATCTGCTGGGCGGCCACCACCCCACTAAAGATCAAGACAGACTATCACTTGATGACCACGGCTGTGAGATAGTCTCCGGACTCTGTGAGCTGTACGCAACAGTTAGCTTTGCCAAACCTGCGAAGAAGCGGGCCTATCAAAAACCCATCCACGAGATGCTCGGCCGTATTTTAGAGATTGGCATCGATGAGCACGGCTTATTCTATGAATGGGTCAATTGCAAGACCGGCGAACACGCCGAGGCCCTTACCGACAACTGGGGCTACAATCTAAACGGCTTCTACACCGTGTATCTGATCGACAAAACCCGGGCCTACCGCCGGGCCGCGCGAAAAGCACTCGGCAACCTCAAGACCCACTATAGCGACTACAAATGGGAAGGAGGTCGTGCCGACGGCTACGCCGATTCCATCGAAGGCGGCATCAATCTCTACAACCGCGAGCCTGTACCAACCGCCGCCGAATGGCTCGATAGCCAAACGCGTATCATGTGGAACATCCAGAAGCCCGACGGAATCGTCGAGGGCTGGCACGGCGACGGCAACTTCGCCAGAACCACAATAATGTACTGCCTCTGGAAAACCAAAGGCCTGACCATCAGACCCTGGCGAGAAGATGTCGTCTTTGGGGCCGTTCAGGATGGCGACATTCTCAAAATCAGTATTCGTGCGGACAAAGACTGGCGAGGGAAAATCCTCTTCGACACGCCGCGCCATCAGACAATTATGAAGATGCCTCTTGACTGGCCGCGAATTAACCAATTCCCGGAATGGTTCACCGTCGAGGCAAAGAAACACTATGCCGTTCACGACCTAACGTCCGATTCGACAGCAACATACACAGGCAGGCAATTGCGGGACGGGATGTCGGTGGAGTGTAAGCCAGGTGCCCAGTTGCGTCTGTTGGTAAAACCCGCGACGGCAGCGGGGCACTTAAAACCGGCCAATCCGAAGGAGCTGGTCAAGACGGTGGCCGACGGCGTGCTACGTGACTTTCCCGACCCGCCCCAATTCAACTGGGGCCAGGGGGTTCTGATGGCGGGCATGATGCGGGCGTACGAACTGACGCAGGACAAGCGGTACCTGAAGTTCGTCCGCAATTTCGGCAACCATTCGTACAGGCAGGGCATCTGGCCAATCCTGCGCAAGCGCGGTTACTGCGGCCATTGGGGTCCCGGCTTTGCAGTGTTGATGCTCTACGAAGCTACGGGAAACAAACGTTACCTGAGTCTCTCCGAGGAAATCAACCAGTTCATGCTCGGCGAGGCTGAGCGGACCAGAGACGGCGGTCTAAGCCATTTTAACGGCAAACCGCAACTCTGGGTCGACACGCTTGCCATGTGTTGTCCGGTGTTCTCATATTTGGCCGGAATCACAAACCGGCCGATATTGCAGCAGGAGGCAGTCAGCCAACTGGAAATCTTTGCCAAACATCTGCAAGACCCTGAGACGGGACTGTTCTACCACATGTGGGATGAGACGAGCGGCGAGCGGACACCGAGCTTCTGGGGCCGAGGCAACGGCTGGGTCGTGATGTCGTACGCAGAAGTACTCAAGCATGAAGAGCCAGACTCAGCGAGCCGGGCCCGCCTAGTTAAGGCTTTCAAGAAACAACTGACGAGCATCGTACGCTTACAGGACGCCAAGAGCGGCCTGTGGCATACGGTACTCGATGCCCCGGACAGCTACCTGGAAACCTCGGCATCAGCTATGTTCCTCTACGGGATGGCCCAGTGTCGGAACCTGAACTTAATGGAAGTATCTTGCACCGACACAATGCGCAAAGCCTGGGCCGGCCTGGCCGGTCAGGTCGATGCCGAAGGCCGCATCATCGGCGTCTCGGCTGGCACCGGCCCCAGTGGAAAGCCGGGATATGTCGCCCGTAAAGTCGGAACCTACACCTGGGGAACCGGTGCTTTCCTGTTGGCTGCGTGTGCCTACGCAGAGAGTGGACTGTAACCTGGCATCGAAAAGCATCCGTTGGTAGAGTAAGCGGAAAAGGAGTCGGCGGCTCTTGAGTGTATATTTCCAACAAACACCACATACACGCAAATCAAGATAACTCTTGGCTGTCGTAATTGCATCCCAAAAAGCAACAGCCAATGTGTAAATGACCTTCAAAATCAGGGGGTATAATAATGACACAATCAGCTTTGGACAAATCGGCAAGTTATGGTGACATCGAAAAAGCGGCTTACGTTTACTCGGCTCTTCGGCGGACTCGGCCTAAATGTAGGCGGGACCTCAAAAACTACGTCAAAGTCTTCCTGGGCATAGACGTTCCCAACAAGAAAATCTGCCGGGAGCATAATAGCCCGATGGACTATCTCTGGCACAGTTTCTCCGCTGATTTCACTGCAGACCGAAAAGCTAATGCCGATGCAATAATCTGGGCAAACCGCGCCGGCGGCAAAACCGAACTGGCTGCGGTCGCTACGCTTTTGGACTGCGTCTTTAAGCCGGGTTGCCAGGTCAGGATACTCGGCGGCTCAGGTGAGCAGTCCAGCAGAATGTATGAATACCTGACCGGCTTTCTACGCGACGGCCCGGCACCGCCGGGCTCTATCATACCCACCGTTGGTGGGTTTGAAGAATTTTTAGTGGCCCCTGCTCTAAAGGCAAAATGCCGCTTTGCCAACGATTCGGCTGTCGAGGTCCTGACGCAATCGGCAACTAGTGTCCGCGGCCAGCACATTCAGAAGCTCCGCTGCGATGAGGTCGAGCTTTTCGATGAGGATGTTTTTGCAGCCGCCAAGTTCACCACCCAAAGCACCGCTAATCTTCTGGCCGCAATGGAGATGATCAGCACAATGCATCGACCTTACGGCTTGATGCAGGCAATAGTCTCGGCTGCACCGCAGTCCGGCACACCGGTCTTCAAATGGTGTGTATGGGAAGTCATTGAAAAGTGCACCGATAGAAGCTGCTCGCGGTGTCCCTTGTGGGATGACTGTCAGGGCAAAGCCAAAAAGGCTGATGGTTATCTGAAAATTGACGACTGCATAACACAGATGCGCCGGGCCAGCAGGGCTGGCTGGGAAGCCGAAATGCTCTGCAAAAGGCCTTCGCTGGAAAATGTAGTTTTTGACGAGTTCGACCCGGCCAAACACGTCCAGCCAACCGATTATGACCCGAATCTGCCGCTCTACCGCACGCTTGATTTTGGGTTTGTAAATCCCTTTGTGTGTTTGTGGATTCAGGTTGATAGCGATGGCATAATTCGCGTGATAGATGAGTATGTCCGCAGCAGAGCGACAATTGATGTGCACGCTGAGGAAATAAAAAGCCGCACGGTCGTCGATGAAGAGCAGGTGGCGGCGACATTTTGCGACCCAGCGGGAAAAAGCGTAAATGATGTCACCGGCACAAGTGTGGTTCGGGAACTGCGAGCACTGGGGATAGTGGTGCGATTTAGGCAAAGCGGCATTTTGGAGGGCATTGAACTTATCCGCCGAGCAATTCGCTCAGGCGATGGCCAAAGCACGCTCGTAATCTCGCCGAGATGCCAGCGTCTGATAGAGGCGCTGCAGTGTTATCATTACCCCGAGCCCGGCAGCACTGCCGGCGGCGAACTACCGCTCAAAGACGGCGTGCACGACCACCCCATCGACGCCCTGCGATACTTCTTCGTCAACTACTACCGCACCACCAAAATCACAACCAGACGATACTAAGAGCAGAATCCCCATCAAATAAATCATAACTGAAATCAAGAGTTTAGAAATTTGTTGAAAAGAACTCAAGGCAGCAAAGCTTTTACCCGATATTGCCAACAATTACGAGAGGAAACGCCAGGCAGAAAAACTTCGGAGGAATCGAACGGATAAAGGAGGAAACAGGGCTGAGGTGCGGAGGGAGAGGAAAAAGCGAGATATCCTCAGCCCTGTGAATGTGCTTTGATAATTATAATATATCAAAGAAGCTCTATAAGACTATGCTATTCTTGCCAAAAAATGTTCCTATCTGACGAAAATAATGCCTCCTGCAGAGAACCCAAAGAACCCACTATCAACAGATGTCTAAAGTTATAATAACCTTTGGATGTGCATTTTGTCAAGAGTAATATTTAAATATTTTATGGTCAAACCAGAAAATTTCAAGGATTTCCATTTCGCTATCTTTTTTCAAAAATGAGAATTCAGTAAAGAGCGGAAAAAGCAAGATTACGCAATACGAAACTGATAAGTCCACTTCTGACAGGCGGATACGTTTTACGAAATATGAAAAAAATGGGCTGAGGTAAGGAGGAGAAGAAGTGTCTGGAAAAAACCCCAGCCCACAATCCATTACAAAATATATTACGCTTTAAACCGATAAAAGTTCAGCTTGTTCGCTATCCAGGAGACTATTTAAAGTTTTTTGAGACCCACCCAAATACCTTTTTCTGCATCTTACCCATCCTCCGTAGCGGCGATTGTATCGGGGCCGAGAGTGGAAAGACTTACTATTCACCTGGATTTTGTTTTAACTTTTGGTCAAAACCAGGCATAATTTAAGCACAGAAATCCACTTTGGTGCGTACTGACTTTAATATGTATATTAAAGCTGTCAGTTTATTATAACGGCAGTATAGACATACTTTAGCGAAAGGAATTTGCTATGCTTTCTTATAACTGCAGAAACGTTCGGCGTTTATCTGCTTTTGTTACGGTGATTTGTCTGTTTTGTTCATTGGTATATGGAGGCTTCCCAAAGTTTGAATATCACCAAATCGCCCGAATCGGAAACAAAATGGGCCAGACATCTCTCGTAGATGTTGACAAAGATGGAGACCTGGACTGGATTGCCGGCTGCAACGGTGGAACAATATGGTGGTTCGAGTACAAAGCCCCGGATAACTGGGTCAGGCATACGCTCGGCCAAAAGGTTCTGACTGAGGTCGGTGGCACCGCATTCGATATAGACGGAGATGGATGGGTCGACCAGGTTTCAGGCGCCACCTGGTTCCGTAACACCAGAAAACCACGACAGCAGGAATTTATCAGGTATCCCAATGGAGCTATTACAAAAGCCCATGACAATGTGGCCGCTGATATCGACGGTGATGGCAAACTCGATGTGCTGGCTATGAGCGACAGAAGTGCATTGTACTGGTATAAGATTCCCGGTGACCCAACGAAAAAATGGAAAGGCCACAAAATCGGCGAAGCAGTCCATGGCGGAATTGACCCAACAGGTGTCGCTGATATCGACGGCGATGGCGACAATGACGTTGTTCGCTCGAACGTCTGGTTCGAGAATGCCGACGGAAAAGGAACCAAGTGGGCCGAACATAACAACATCGATTTCGGACAACCCGGTGCAAGATTCCCTCTGATGACAAAAACGTGGGTAGTGGATCTCGATAAGGATGGTGATAATGATGTCATTCAGGCAGAAGGAGATTGTGTGAGCGGACGCGTGGCGTGGCATGAAAACACCGATGGCAAGGGCCGAATTTGGATCAGACATATAATTGCACCCAAGGCCGGCCAGGACTTTCATTCACTCGCTGTGGCAGATTTCGATAACGATGGCGACCTCGATGTCTTTTCAGGCTCAGGGCCATTGACAAAAAGCCCCACCCACAAATGGTTTATCTGGGAAAACCTGGACAAGAAAGGACGAAAGTGGAAAGAGCATATGATTCTTAGCGGCAAACGCTGCCACGAAGCTAAGGCAGCAGACGTCGACCGTGATGGCGATATTGACATCTGTTCCAAACCCTGGAACGGCGATGAGCACGTTTATCTTCGCAACATGCTAAACGAACAGAGTAGTCATTAGCATATTAAGTCATTGATACCTGTGGTATAAAATCGATACATTCAAGATAGGAGATCGAAAATGAGACTGAATGTAAAAGCTTTTGCACTGACCTGTGGGCTGATTTGGGGTCTTGGCCTTTTCCTTCTGACCTGGTGGATAATCGCCTTTGAGGGCTCTACAAAAGAAATCACGCTCATTGGACAAGTTTATCGCGGGTTCAACATAAGCCCGTTAGGCAGCGTCATTGGTTTGATCTGGGCCCTTGCAGATGGTATGATTGGTGGTGCTATATTCGCCTGGCTCTACAATTTAATTGCTGCCCGCCCTTGAGACAAGACAGCTGCACAATCGTGATTGCGCACCTGCTCGATCAGCCAATGGAATTATAGTTTGCCATGCCTGGCACCCTGCTGAAATGGTATGCAGAGCATACCCTACAAGTTTTCACACTGACCTGTGGGGTGATTTGGGGCCTTGGTTTCTTCCTTTCTTACCTGGTGGATAATTACCCTCGACTGTGCCTCCCTCATATCACTGGCCAACTGACTAACAAACTGCCGATATTTATAGAGGCGACATATCCCAGCCCTAACAAGCAGATATAGCAGGGCACGGGCAAATAATAAAAAATACTTGAATGCGAGAGGTGTTAAAATGGCAAAATGGGCATTTGTTACGGTGCTGCTTTATATATGCTTGGTGGTGATTGTCTTTGTCCCATTAGTCGGGTGGCTGGCTTTCCTGAGTGAAGCCGGTATCTCTGATATCTTAGAAGTTTACACGGCTTGGCAATTTTGGCTGTTTTGCGGGATTATAACGGCGATACAGGCACTGATGCTGTTATTTCCGGTAAAGACAGATGCAGAGGCACCGAAGCCGCAGCGGCTGATTTGGATCCCCGTAGTAACGGCAGCACTCTTATTTTCCATCCTGGTTCTGGGTGTAGTATGGTCGATACTGATGGCAATTTGGGGTGATGATATTCTCGGGGACTATTTCCCCTTGGCCAGTTTCGCATTTGTGATATTCTGCTGGATTGTCTGGCTGCTTGTCTTTTATCGGTTTTACCGGGGTGTTGAGGCCAAGACTTTATTCCGGCGTATTACGACCTGGCTTATTCGCGGCAGTATTGTCGAACTGCTGGTGGCGGTGCCGAGTCATATCATTGTCAGGCGCAGAAATGAATGCTCTGCACCTGGATTCACTTACTTCGGTATAGCAGCGGGCCTGGTGATTATGGCTCTTGCTTTCGGGCCCGGGTTATACTTTTTGTTCCGTCAGCGTTTTGAACGGATGAAGCCCAGAAGCAAACGTAACAACCATCAGCTTTCTAACCAACAGTTATAGTCGCATCACTGGCACAGGGGACTTGGCCGCTCGTCAATCGACCAAATATCAAAAGCCCTTATTGACAAAACGGGGCTGTTCGGCTATTCTGTTTTTCGTGTCATTCCCGCATAAGCGGGAATCCACGGTATTGACATTTTCCCGGATTCCTGTTTTTCACAGGAATGACAATGCTCTGTTTTATTTACTTAAATTGACCGATTAGATGGTGGCGATAATCGTTATTCTCTTATTTTCAGGAACATATGTTAGTATGTCATTCTGAGCGAAATGCAGTGGAGCGAAGAATCTGGCTTGCGATGAAGTGTTGTTTTCTGCTTCTAAGGCCAGATGCTTCGCCTTTCAGCTCAGCATGACAACATAAAACGGTCAATTTGAGTTATTTAATTGTTTGCTTGCGGCCTTTTTACTGAGCGGCAGGTGAACGGAACTTTGTAGAGAGATTTGTATTATGCTCAAGAGAACGCATAATTGCGGCCAGCTTCGGCTTGTCGACACAGGCAAAAAGGTAACGCTGGGAGGCTGGGTCCATTCCTATCGTGACCACGGCAATCTGGTATTCATCGACTTGCGCGACAGAGAAGGTCTGACCCAACTGGTTTTTAATCCCGAAACCCAACCTGAAGTCCACAAGCTGGCAAGGACGGTTCGCCACGAATGGGTAATAGCAGCTAAAGGTGTTGTTCAGCCGAGGGGGCAGGGTATGGCAAATCCAAAGCTGCCGACCGGCGAAATCGAAGTCTCTGTCCAGCAGCTGGAAATTCTCAATGTCTCGAAGACTCCGCCGTTCGAAATGGACAACGCCGAAAAGACAAGCGAGGAGCTGCGCCTGGCCAGCCGATATATTGACCTGCGACGGCCCGGAATGCAGCAGAAGCTGCACACACGGCATCGGGTCACCACAGTTGTGCGGGACTACTTCAACCGATTAGGCTTCTGGGAAATCGAAACGCCGATGCTCGCCAAGAGCACGCCGGAAGGGGCAAGAGATTTCCTCGTACCCAGCAGACTGCACAAAAACTGCTTCTATGCACTGCCCCAATCGCCGCAGCTCTTCAAGCAAATTCTGATGGTCAGCGGCATCGATAAATATTTCCAGATAGTTCGGTGCTTTCGCGATGAGGACCCACGCGCCGACAGACAGGCCGAATTCACACAAATCGACGTCGAAATGAGCTTCGTCGATAGTAACGATGTCATCGGCGTTCACGAAAACTTGATAGCCCGGATCTGGAAGCGGATACTGGACGCCGATGTGGCGGCGCCGATGCGGCGGATTTCCTACAAAGACGCGATGGCAGATTACGGCACCGACAGGCCGGATTTGCGTTTCGATATGAAGCTGAAAAACATATCCGATATCGCAAAACAAAGCACGTTCAAGGTATTTACGACAGTGATTGAAAAAGGCGGGATTGTAAAAGGGCTGTGTACACCCGGCGAAAAATATTCCAGAAGCGATATCGAAAAAACGCTGACCAACTTTGTCGGCGACTACGGAGCAAAGGGCCTGGCCTGGTGTAAGGCAAAAAAAGAAAACGATAAGCTCTCGCCTGCCGGCGGTATCGCCAAGTTCTTCAGTCCGGAATCCCAGCAGCAGATAATTGAACGCTTCGAGGCAAAAGACGGCGATCTGCTCTTGTTTATTGCTGACAACGAAAGAGCCGCCAATAAGGCTCTGGCTCCCTTGCGGTGTAAACTTGCCCGCGACCTCAAGCTTTACGACCAGAGGCGCTTTGAGTTCATATGGGTAGTCGACTTTCCACTGTTTGAGTGGAATGAGCATACAAAGTGTTACGATTCACTGCACCATCCTTTTACTTCTCCCGTTGAAGATGATTTGGACAAGCTCGAAACCGACCCTGCCAATATTCGGTCGCAGGCTTACGATGTCGTCGTTAACGGCTCTGAGATCGGCGGCGGCAGTATTCGTATCCACGACTCAAAGGTGCAGCAGAAGGTCTTCAATCTGCTCAATATATCAACCGAGCAGGCACAGCAGCGATTCGGTTTCTTCTTGAAGGCTCTGGAATACGGCGCTCCGCCACACGGGGGAATAGCATTCGGCCTCGACAGAATTGTTATGCTGCTTACCGGCACGGATAATATTCGGGACGTCATTGCTTTTCCGAAGACCCAGCGTGGCCAGTGTCTCTTGACCGATGCACCGAGCGAAGTGGACCAAAAACAGCTTGATGAGCTGAACCTGCGAACGCAAAGGCACCTGCGCGCAATCGAGCCAAAAACCGACAAGCAATAGTAGTATAGAACATATAGCTTTTCGCATTGCCCGCCGCCCCGACTCGCGTTGGGAGAAGCGGGGGCTGGCGTCGCGCGTATTGCGTATTGTGGAAAAGCGAAAAATATAAAATAAAAAGCTAAAAGCCACAGTTCAAAACTTAAAGCTTAGATTCGAATATTAAATACCAAAATTCGAAAGGGATTCAAAATTGAAGGTTTTAAGCTACTGTTACAAAGTTTTTAGGCAATCGGCCCTCCTGTCATTCCCGCGAAGGCGGGAATCCAGGAATAAAACAATCTGAGGCGAAGCCTCAATCAAATCATTGTCTAAAAACTTATTCAAGGTAGCTTAACTTTTGCGTTATCGTTTTACGTTCTTAGCTTTTACGAGATACGAGGTTATGCGGATTAACTTAAAACACATCTGGCAAAAGCTTTTGATGCTTCTGCGGTTATCGCCGTTGTCGCTGGCGAAAAAGTGCAGGCTCACTTTTGGCGCAGCGGTGGTCTTTATCTTGGCGCTCGCACTTCTTCTGCCCTACATCTGGATGGGCCAGCTTACAAAAAAGGGCCTGCTCGATACGGGACGGGCAAGGTCGCAGGCACTGCTTGACCGACACTTCCAGCTAAAAGGCCCAACTGAAACCGCCCTTCCGGCACTGGACGAAACCGGGCTGGTGATAGATGTAAACGATCCCGAGATGCGATGGATTCGCTTTTCAAAGGAAATTGAGGGCCCGCCGACGGCCGGTAGGATCAAGGCCGCCGATGGCGGCCCACCTCGGGGGTTTCAAGAACAACTCCAGCAGTTGACCGACGAGCAGCAAGAGACGATTGAATATTTAAAAGCCGAGGAAGACAGAAACGACTATATCAGTTTTGTGAAAAAAGACGGCGTCCGTCACAGCAATTATATAAGAATCTTCAGAGCAACCGAAAGTTGTATAACATGCCATAATTCACAGGGTTCCGCCAGCCCATTTAGCAAGAATGAGCCGATAGGTGCGGTGGTTATTCAATCCCGAGGACTCGGGAGCGAAGTGGCCAAAACGACCCTTTTAAATCGCGTCTGGATAATCGTCGCCGGACTAATCGCTGGGACAGGGGCAATCGTTATGTTTTACTGGATCACGCAGCGGGTAATCCTTCGGCCCATCCGACAACTACGGGCACTTGCAAACAACGTCACCGATGGAAACCTCGATATAAGAAGCTCGATAAAGACCGGCGACGAATATGAGAAGCTGGCCAACGCCTTCAACAATATGCTGGACGGGCTGCTGGCGACACAGGAAAAACTGCGGCAGGCAAACAAACAACTCGATGCCAAAATAGCAGAGCTTTCAGAGCGAAATATCGAGCTGTTCAAGGCCAACAAGGTAAAGGGCGAATTCTTAGCCAATATCTCGCACGAGTTCAGAACTCCGTTGAACGCAATTCTGGGTTTTGCACAGGTCTTGCGCGAATCCGCCGACAAATGGCAAATCGAAAATCGAAAATCGAAAATCGAAAACCGCAAAAGGTATGCTGAAAACATCATCACCAGCGGAAACAGACTCCTGAATATGGTTAATGACCTGCTCGACCTGGCAAAAACCCAGGCCGGAAAAATGGAACTGCACATAGAAAAGACCTCTGTGGCCAGTTTGCTTAAAGCTCTGGTATCGTCTTTCTCACTGCTGACAAAAGAAAAGAAAATAAAAGTCAAACTACAGGTCGATTCTGACTTACCACCACTTACAACCGATACCGGCAAGGTCCAGCAGATACTGTACAATTTCCTGAGTAACGCGGTAAAGTTTACGCCCCCGCAGGGCAGAATTGAAATCCGAGCCGGCCGAAGGCCGGTCGGATCAAGGCCGCCGGCCGCCCCGCCGGAGGACTTCGGCGAGCTCAGTCGAGTCGCGGGCAGGAGCAAGGCCGCCGGCCGCCGGCCAAGGCAGGATGAAAAGATGGTCCGGATTGCGGTAGCCGATACCGGCCCCGGCATTGCTGAGGCTGATAGGGAAAAGATATTCGAAAAATTCCGGCAGGTTGACGGCTCTATAACCCGCGAATCAACCGGCAGCGGCCTGGGACTTACCATCAGCACCGAATTAGCCGCTATGCTCGCAGGCAGTATCGGTATGGAAAGCGAGTGCGGCAAAGGCTCAACCTTCTGGCTCGACATCCCAATTACACTCACCAAAGAAAATGACCAGACCAATCGAGTCAAAGCGGTCAGTGGTAAGTAGCTGACCAGCAATAATTAGCAACTGGTAATTATTTAACCAAAACCATAAGGAGAGATTATGCGTCTGATGCCTTCGTTTTTGTTTCTTCTTCTATTTGCAAGCGCTGGCTCTATTAACGGGACCCCGCTTTCATCCTCCGTAGCACAGCTAATGCGGAGGACGTGTCGCGGGAACCCTGCAGCTTCTCTCGACCAGACTCACCCGTTCTCCGTTCATGATATGCTGGCGATGGCCAGGCTCTCCGATCCCCAGGTTTCACCAGACGGCAGATGGATTGTCTTTGTGCTGCGCGAAACCGACCTCGAAGCAAACAAGGGGCGAACCGACCTCTGGCTGGTCAGCGCAGACGGCACAGGCCTTCGCCGCCTGACCTCCCACCCCCAAGCCGACTCAAATCCTCGCTGGGCGTTTGACGCCAAGTCTGTCTGGTTCATATCCACTCGCTCCGGGTCTTCACAGGTTTGGCGCATTCGAATTGATGGCGGCGAGGCCGAACAAGTTACAAACCAGCCTCTTGACGTCGGAAATTTGGTCGTCTCGCCCGGCGGAAAGCACATAGCTTTTACTATGGAGGTCTTTCCTGACTGCGGCACTGTAGCACGCACAAAGGACAGACTCGACGAAATCAAGGCAACAAAAGCAAGCGGACGGATTTACGAGCGGACATTTGTTCGGCACTGGGATACCTGGAAAGACGGCCGACGCTCACACTTGTTCGTGATGCCCTCGACGGGAGGGCAAGCAGCCGATGTGATGCTCGGTACCGATGCCGATACACCTTCCAAACCCTTCGGCGGCCCGGAGGAAATTACATTCACGCCGAACGGCAAAGGCCTTGTCTTTACCGCCCGCGATGTGGGCCGAGAAGAACCCTGGTCAACAAACTTCGACCTTTATTGGGTGCCCGTTGACGGCTCTGAACCGCCGAAATGTCTAACTGAGGAAAACAAAGCATGGGACAGTCATCCGGTTTTTTCACCGGACGGCAGGACTTTTACCTACTTAGCTATGGCCAAGCCCGGTTATGAGTCTGACCGCTTTCGAATTGTCCTGCGCCGCTGGCCCGGCGGTAAGAAGCGGGTCTTGACAGAAAGTTGGGACCGCAGCCCTTCGTCGATCTGCTTCTCGGCAGACGGCAAAACGCTCTACGCCACAGCGGCTAATACAGGCCAAAAATCTTTGTTCGCCATTAATGTGAAAACCGGCACGGTTCAAACCATCGTCAAGGAAGGTAGCGTCAGTTCACCCGGCATCGCAGGAGGCAGGATCATTTACGGCCTGAATAACCTGCGTTCGCCGGTGGAACTGTATATAGTTAGACCTAACGGCAGCGATGTACGTAAAATCACCAATATCAACTCAAGAAAAGTCGCCGCAGTCCGCATGGGTGATTATGAACAGTTTACATTCAGAGGATGGAACAATGAGACGGTTTACTGCTACGTCGTCAAGCCCGTGGATTTTAGCCCCAGCCGGAAATACCCCGTGGCCTTTTTGATTCACGGCGGGCCCCAGGGTTCTTTTGGCAACACCTTTCATTACCGCTGGAACCCGCAAGCCTATGCGGGAGCAGGCTACGCAGCCGTCATGGTGGATTTCCACGGCTCGGTCGGATACGGACAGGCCTTTACCGACTCCATCCGAGGCGATTGGGGCGGTAAACCTCTGGAAGACTTACAGAAAGGCCTAGCTGCTGCCTTAGAGCGCTATCCCTGGATGGATGGCCACAGAGTCGGTGCGCTGGGTGCTTCTTTCGGCGGTTATATGGTTAACTGGATCGCCGGTAACTGGCCTGACCGCTTCCACTGTCTGGTAAATCACGACGGCAACCTGGATGAACGGATGGCCTACTTTGACACCGACGAACTCTGGTTCCCCGAGTGGGACCACCTCGGCACGCCCTGGGACAACCCGGCCGGCTACGAGAAGCACAACCCGGTAAACTTCGTCAGGAACTGGAAAACCCCAATGCTGGTTATCCACGGCGCGCTGGATTTTCGGGTGGCTGATACCCAGGGACTGTCAACCTTTACTGCCCTCCAGCGTCTCGGCATTGAGAGCAAACTGCTGTACTTTCCTGATGAAAACCACTGGGTGCTCAAGCCGGCAAATTGCATTCTCTGGCACGAAACAGTGCTCGGCTGGATAGACCGTTGGCTGAAACTCGCCGAAGGCCGGTAGGGTCAAGGCCGCCGCGGGAACCAAAAAATGGTTATTGATTATTGATAATCGATAATTTAATATCTTACTAAGAATCAGGAGTCAGAAGTTAGATATCAGAAGTCAGATGCCAGAAGTCAGATGTCAGAAATCGGATGTCAGATTTTTCTGTTTTCTGTCCTCTGTCTTCTGTTTTCTATGATAGGGTGTACTGATGGGTAAGAAATTTGTTAGAGCGATTTTCCCCGGCTCGTTCGACCCGATTACAAACGGGCATTTGGACGTTATCAACCGCGGCATGAAGCTCTTTGACGAGCTTATACTTGCCGTTGGGCGAAGTCCGGTCAAAAATCAGCTCTTCACGCCCGAAGAACGCGTGGAGATGATAGCTGAACTAATCCGCCAAAGGCGGATGCCGGGCGTCTCGGTGGAAAGTTTCGACGGGCTGACTGTTGAATACGCTGCTAAAAAAAAGGCTGATTTCATACTGCGCGGCCTGCGAAGTCTTACCGACGTTCAATATGAATTCCAGCTTGCTATGACCAACCGGGCTGTAGCCGGCATAGAAACCGTCTTTATTATGACCAGTGAACAATATGGCTTCACCAGTTCGACCCTGATTCGTGAGGTTGCTTCGTTGGGCGGCGACCTCTCAAATTTGATCCCGGAAAATATCTATAATCGGCTGAAACAACGCCTTAAAAAAAGTAAAAAGTAAAAGGGATACTCGATGCTCGTAGAAGAGGAGAATCGAGTACCGAGTATCGAGTATCGAGACATGTTTACGGTGAGCGTTGAAACACATTTTCGAGCATCGCATCAACTGGTCTTACAGGACGGCTCAAAAGAACGCGTGCACTATCATAACTGGTCGGTCACCGCTGATGTCAGCAGCAAAAAGCTCAACAGCAGCGGAGTTGTGATGGACTTTCACAGACTCAAGGCGGCGGTCGATAATATCGTGGCCGAGCTCGATAATACGGCGTTGCACAGAACCGATTATTTTCGGCGGAACAACCCGTCAGCCGAGAACGTAGCCAAATACATATATGAAAAACTTGAGCCAAAATTGCCCAAAGGCGTCAAACTCCGAAGTATCAGGGTTGTTGAGGGGCCGGCCCGCCGAAGGCCGGCAGGATCAAGGCTGCCGGTGGCAGCCTGCTCGGCAAAATTCGCCCCCGCCGAAGGCCGGTAAGATCAAGGCCGCCAGTGCCGGCACCCCAAACACAAAAAATTTGTGCTTGGCAAGGCGACAAATAAATAAATCGGCCTGTAGCCGGTTCATAAATTTGACGATATTTTCAAGGGTTCCCATTTTGCAAAATACCGCAAAACGGGGCCTCTAAATGTCCTTCCTGCGTAAGGTTGTTGCCCCTGCGAGGGACCCCGCCTTGTGGGAAGCCAAAAATGAGCATATAATGGATTTGGTTCCCGTTGGATTTTATCCAGCACTACGGTGCAAAGTGGTAGTGACAAGAAAACGAAATTTTGGTATAATAATAAAGAGTAAAGCTTGATGCCGGCGAATTGGCGAGTAGCTAATTGGCAGGTATTTAACCATATAACCAATTGTGAGTGTTGAGAGCCGAGTTAATTATGCAATGTCAGATTTGCGACAAAAATAATGCGACTATTCATCTAACTGAGATTGCCAACGGGACACGCACCGAGATGCATATTTGCGAGCACTGCGCTGCCGAGCAGGGCATAGCCGTCAAGAGCCATATTCCTATAAATGAACTGCTCAGCAGCTTACTTGCCGTCCAGCCCGCAGACGATGAGCTCTCCGGCCCTTCAGAGCAGAAGGTCTCGTGCCCGAACTGCGGCTTTACACTGGATCAGTTCCGCAAGGAAGGACTCCTGGGCTGTCCCCATGATTATGAGATTTTTGAGAAATCGCTTCGGCCACTTATCGAAAAAGCCCACAACGGCAAGACAACTCACTGCGGCAAGCTGCCTTCAAAGACGCCGCAGGACTCAAAAAAGCAAATGCATATCTTAAACCTGCGTCAGCAACTCGAAGCTGCGGTGCAAAGCGAAGATTACGAGCTCGCCGCCAAATTGCGGGACAAAATAAACCAAAACGAAAAGTAAAAGGCTGCACATTATACGCAATACGATATATGAAACTGACAGACATAAGTAATGACATAAACGAATGGTTTAACGGCTCCGGGCCGTTAGCCGATATCGTTATTTCCTCACGGATTCGCCTGGCCAGGAACATTGCCGGCTACAAATTCCTGAGCCGCTGCTCAAATGCTGAAAAAGCTGAAATACTTAAAAAGTTAAGAGATGTGCTAATGTCGCTCGAGCTTGGCGATAAAGTCTTCTATATCAGCGTGGACAAGGCCTCGACTCTAAACAGACATTTCCTGATGGAACGGCATCTTATCAGCCGGCATCACGCCTTCGGCAAGGGTCCGCGAGGTGTCGTTATTGCCCAGCGCGAATTTTTCACAGCTATGATTAACGAAGAGGATCATTTGCGAATCCAGGTGTTAAAAGCCGGCTGTCAGCTATCCCAATGTGCCAAACAGATAAACCACATCGACGATATGATAGAGCAAAAGATCGACTACGCCTTCAACCCTCGTTATGGGTACCTGACAGCCTGCCCTACAAATCTGGGTACGGGAATAAGGGTTTCGGTAATGCTGCATCTGCCCGCTCTGAAAATGACAGGCCAGATAGAGAAGTTTTTCAATGCCGCAAGGGATATGAGCTTGGCCGTGCGCGGGCTTTTCGGCGAAGGCACCGAGGCGGCAAGTGATTTATATCAGATATCCAATCAGGTTACCCTGGGCATATCAGAGTCGGACAGCGTCTCGCAATTTGAAAACGCCATCATCCCTGAAATAGTCGAATACGAAAATGCCGCAAGAAGTCAACTGCTCTCTAAGCAGCCTGATATTCTCGACGACAAAATCTCTCGGGCGATGGCGCTGCTGCAAAACGCCCATCTGATAAGTTCGCAGGAGGCGTTATTCTTGCTAAGCCACCTGCGATTGGGCATCAATATGCACGAGCATATGGGGGCCTCGACTCCTGCGATAGAAAAGCTTCGCACGCTCTGCGACATCGGCGGCGACGCGGACAAGGCACACAGCCTTTCCATTGCGACCATAAATCGGCTATTTATGCTGACTCTGCCGGCTCACCTGCAGCTAAACTACGGCAAACCACTGGATCCTACTCATAGAGACGCACTTCGAGCCAAAATCATCCGCTCAGCCCTCAACCAGGATACGCCGCAAAAAAGCTAATAGCTTTTAAAGCTACCTCGAAAACATGAAAAAAAATGTCATGCTGAACGAAGTGAAGAATCTGGCTGGCGAAAAGGATTTGAGATTCTTCGGCTGCGCCTCAGAATGACAATGGTATAAACCAGCCGAATCTGCCAAAATGGCACATTGAATTGACATCGGGAAAATCAAAAACTGTACCTCGGAAAAAGCTAACTCCTTATAGCTAAATAGGTTAAATAGCTCAATTCGATACTTAATCATATCTGGCACGTCTTTTGCACATCTGGAGCCTATGAGATGAAATTATTGCGAAAGGAACGTAAATATGGCTAAAATCATTGGAATAGATTTGGGAACGACAATTTCTGTGGTCGCCGTGATGGAAGGCTCAGCACCCAAGGTCTTGGTCAATTCTTCCGGCTCTCGACTGACCCCTTCAGTGGTTGGCTTTACAGACAAGGGCGAAAGACTTGTCGGCCAGATTGCACGCCATCAGCAGGTAACCAATCCCGAAAACACGGTATTTTCCATCAAGCGCTTTATGGGCCGACGCCACAACGAAGTCTCATCAGAGGAAAAGATTGTCCCTTATAAAATTACCGGCGCCGCAGATGAGCTGGTCAAGGTCAATGTCCGCGGAAAGGAATACACCCCGCCGGAGATTTCGGCGATGATTCTGCAGGACCTGAAAAAGACCGCCGAGGACTATCTGGGCGAAAAAGTCAGCAAGGCTGTTATTACCGTCCCGGCTTACTTTAACGATTCGCAGCGTCAGGCAACCAAAGACGCCGGTAAAATAGCAGGGCTCGAAGTCGAGCGGATAATTAATGAGCCGACCGCTGCCGCGCTTGCCTATGGACTTGAAAAGAAAAAGAATGAAAAGGTTGCAATTTTCGACTTTGGCGGCGGAACATTCGATATTTCGACCCTTGATATCGGCGATAATGTCTTTGAGGTCCTTAGTACCAACGGCGATACACACCTCGGTGGTGATGATCTGGACGCCATCCTGATAAATTACCTGGCAGATGAGTTCAAAAAGACCGAGGGAATCGACTTGCGAGATGACGCGATGGCTCACCAGCGGCTCAAGGAAGCCTCCGAAAAAGCAAAGTGCGAATTGAGTTCCCAGCTCGAAACTACGGTCAATCTGCCATTCATTACAGCCGACGCCTCTGGGCCGAAGCATTTGCAGATTACCATCACCCGCAGCAAGTTTGAATCATTGGTAGAACCCATTTTGGAACGGCTGAAAGACCCGTGCTACAAGGCGCTGGAGGATGCGAAACTGTCGCCTGACGATATAGCCGAGGTACTGCTTGTCGGCGGCTCGACAAGAATTCCAAAAGTCCAGGAAATCGTCAAGGACATCTTCGGCAAAGAGCCGAACAAGAGTATCAACCCCGATGAAGTCGTGGCCCTTGGCGCCGCCATTCAGGGGGCGGTCCTGGCCGGGGATGCAGGTGTAAAGGATATTCTGCTCCTGGATGTAACGCCGCTTTCGCTGGGCGTTGAGACGCTGGGCGGAGTTACCACAAGATTGATTGAGCGCAACACCACCATCCCCACGAGCAGGAAGGAGATTTTCTCAACCGCCGCTGATAGTCAGACCACGGTTGACATCCACATTCTGCAGGGCGAGAGGGAATTTGCCCGGGACAACCGAACCTTAGGCAGGTTCCAGCTTACCGATATTCCGGCCGCTCCACGAGGCATTCCGCAGATTGAGGTTGCCTTCGACATCGACGCCAATGGCATTTTGAATGTCTCTGCAAAGGATATGGGCACCGGCAAACAGCAGTCCATCGAGATTAAATCCAGTTCGGGGCTGAGCGAAGAGGAAGTGGAAAAGATGAAAAAAGAGGCCGAGACTCACGCCGAGGAGGACAAGAAAAAACGAGAGGTTGTCGACCTGAAGAACCAGGCCGACCAGCTGGTTTATTCGACGGAAAAAACGCTCAAAGAACACGGCGAAAAGGCCTCTGCTGAGACCCGCGGCAAAATCGAAAGTGCGGTCAATAACTTGAAAGAAGCTGTAAAAGGCGAGGACTCCGATGCGATAAAGAAGGCTATCGAAAACCTCAGCACTACCAGCCAGGAGCTGGGCAAGGTGCTTTACGAAGAAGCAGCCAGGAAACAGGCCGCTTCAGCCCAGGCCGGACAAGCCGAGCAAGCACCCCCGCCGCCCGAAGGTGAGGTTAAAAGAAAAAAGCCGGATGATGTAATCGACGCTGAATTCGAAGCCAAAGACAATTAATGGATACCGGATACTCGATGCCGGATACTCGCAACGAGAATCGAGTATCGAGTATCGAGACGCTATTTGCCAATGCAAAAACGGGAGAATATCTTTTCCAATATCTGCTCATCAATCCGCCCGGGGCAGCCCGTGGCGGACTCGATATCGCAAACGGCCTGATAAGCAGCTCGCAGCATCATTGCGGTAACCTCATCGTTGCCGGCCTGCAATTCGTTGATCGACTCACTGATGTTTTCAATTGCTTCTCCGGCGTGCTGCCTATGCCGAGCCATAAGGGCAACACTTGATACTTGATGTTCGATGCTCATCGCTCGTTCTTCGACCACCGAGCTTCCAGGATCAAGCATCGAGTTTCGAGTATCGAGAATTTTCCTGTCGATTGTCTCTCGCAACAGCTCTATGCCGATGCCGGTTTCCGTAGAAGTTGCCAAAAGCTCAATGCCAAACAATTCATTCAACTCAGCAAGGCGATTTGATAACACCTGCTCGGATACCAAATCACATTTCGTCGCGACCGGTATCAATCCCGGGGACCCAAGACTCCGGACCAAAGACCACAGACCAATCTCTTCGGTCCATGAACCGGAGTCTTGACTCTTGCGTCTTGGGTCCTGTGTCTTGGGTCTTGGGTCTTGTGATATATCGACGCAGAATACAACCACAGCGCTGTTTCGCAGTGCCTCGATTGCCGCCTGCTGTGCCAGCTCATCAAGAATAGTCCGCTGCTCGCGACCCGAGCGACAAGCCCCTGCCTCCGCAGGGGCAAGCTTGTCCCGCCGTAAGGCGTCCTGCGGACCGCGAAAGCGGGGAAGCGACGAGTCACAAGTCAATCCTGCACAATCGAACAGTACGCACCTGCAATGGGCCAACGTCAACAGGCCGGTCAGCACATCCCTGGTAGTCTGACGCTTGTGCGAGACGATACTTCTTTCTTTGCCGAGCAACTTGTTAACAAGACTGCTCTTTCCGGCGTTGGGAGCTCCGGCAATCCCCACCGCCGGCAAATCAATTACCGACTCGTACCTGATACTACCAGAGAGCATCTGCTCAAGCTGGTCTTTTATTTTGACAAGTTTTTCGACTGCCTCTGGTCGAGTTATAAAGGGGTTCCCATTTTGCGAGTTTTTTGCAAAATGGGGTCCCAATTCGATATCCTCACCACTAAAATCCAGCCCCGCTTCAATCAAGCTAAGACAGTCCATCAGATTCGCACGCACCTTTTCGGTGGTTTCAGCTAATCGCCCGGCTAACAATTTCTCAGCGGCGGCCAATTGAAATTTATTGGAGCTGACGACAATCTCATTTACAGCCTCGGCCTGGGCCAAATCTATCTTGCCGTTCAGATACGCCCTTGCCGTAAATTCGCCTGGCCCAGCCATCCGAAGGCCTTTGTACAGCAAATTGTCCATTAAGGCCTCAGTAACAGCAGGGCTTGTATGGATGTGAATTTCGGCAACATCGTCGCCGGTATATGAATGCGGAGCCAGAAACAGATACAGTTGCGCATCGACTTTAAGTTCCTTATCAATTGTTACGCTACCGGTTATCAATCTTGTTCGTCGTCCGTTGCCTTCTATCTTTTGTCTTCCGTCCTCTGTCCTCTCGTCCGCTCCCTTACGGTCACGGCTCTGTTGTACATCAAACCTAATATCCTGATTTCCTGGTATCCTGCACACTGGTTTGGGACCCCGCTTTGCGGGAGCCCTCCTGATACCCTGATGTCCTGTCCCTCGTCTCTCGTCCTTCGTCCGTCGTCCGTCGTCCGTCGTTCCACGCTTCACGCTTACCGGCCCGCTGACAACTCCGGTGTCGTTACCGGACGCCTGTTGCCGCGTGTCGTTCGCGAAAATTCGATTACAGACTTGAATTGTATCCGGTCCGGTTATGCGAACAATCACCCTTTGCCCCGAAGTCGGAGAACTGACAGCTACAATAGTGTCATTAAGCTCATACATTCGGCACTTCCATGTCATGCTGAGCAAAGTGAAGCATCTGGCCTTAGCAAGAGATACTGTTGTGGAATTGAGATTCTTCGGCTTCGCCTCAGAATGACAGTAAAAGCCAATCCGTTTGCATTACATATTTTTATAAAACGGTTTGGGTTTTTTCTTTTTGACTTTCCCGCCGGTTTTGCTCGTCGCCGCAACTAAGCCTTTTGATTCGGCTTCTTCTTTTTCCCGGATGTGTTTGCGGATAACGTGCTGCTCAAAGACGCCGGCAAAGGTACTTGCCATAATATACAGATTCACCCCTGACGGGGCTTTGTATAACATCAGTGGGAACATCAATGGCAGCATAATCATCATCATTTTTTGCTGCTGAGCGACTTGGGGATTTGCAGATGCCGCTGCCTGGGATGGCATAAGTTTTTGCTGCAGATAAAATGCTACGCCCATCATGAGCGGCAGCAAGTTTAGCGATTCTATCTTCCAGTTCAACAACGGCACGACTATTGCCGTTGGAAATCTGTACAGCGCATCCGGGACCGAAAGATCGGTAATCCAGAACGGCAAAAACGGTGCACCACGCAGCTCAATACTGGCGTATACCGCGCTCCACAAAGCAATCCAAATAGGCATCTGCACCATCATCGGTAGAAAGCCCATAATCGGCGAAGCGCCCTGCTCTTTGTAAAGTGCCATCATCTGTTTGTTCATCTCTGCCTTATTGTTGGCATACTTCTTTTTTATCTCCTCAGCCTTCGGGGCAAGCTTGGTCATTTTGCTCATTGAGACCTGGCTCTTTTTAGTAATCGGATGCATAGCGAGTCGCATCAGGAACACCAATATGATAATGACCACGCCGTAGTTGCCGATAAAGGCGTACATCCATTTCATTAGAGCTAATATCCCGAAGGCCAGAGGGTATATAATGCTTGTGGGACAGCAAAAACAGGGCATAAAAGTTATCGTTTGGACAAAGCCCAGCTCGCGATACTGCTCGTTCTTATCGAAAAGACTTTTATCCTTGGGCCCGATATACAATTGAAAGTTATATGTCTTTGAGCTGTTAGTCTGGCCCATCGCAGCTAAGGTACTTGGGGCAATTTCCAAATCTAACCCTATCGTTTCATCACCGCTGTCGGCTTTGCTGTCTCCATCAGGATTGTGAAGCCGGCCTGTTTTATCCGTTACCCAATCGCAATACTCTTTGCCCTCATCCGGCAGGGGCACCAGTATAGCGGCGAAGTATTTATTGACCGCAGCGGCCCAGAGAAAGTTGGCGCCGGCTTTCGTCAGTCGTCTGTCGTCGAGGTTCTCTGCTCTGCTGAGTTTCTTCCTATCAAGTCTTACGCTACTAACTTGGCCATCTGACTCTCTAAAGCCGGCCATGACCTTTCTCATATCGGTCCTGAAGGCCTCTCTGCCAAGTCCGCTCGGCCCGGCTAAATTGAAACGCACCTCTCGCTCGACACTGCTAAAATTTTCAACAGCTATATTACAATCCAAAAGATACCTGCCGGGAAAAACCTTATAAGTTTTAACCAATTTAATAACCGGCTCATTCGTACCTACGACCTTAATAACCGCCTCGAAGCGAGCGGCCTGAGAGCCATCCGGCGCGGTTTCAACGTTGAAACTCTCCCAGTGAAGTTTATCCAGAGGCAGTTGCAACTGCTGCTGAACAAATACGAACCCTTTGCTTGCCATCGACAAAACTTCACTGCCATCTATTTTTTGCACGGGCGAAATAATTACTAACGGCTGAGGGTTTTTATAATCACGGTCATCAAATCCGCTAAAGGTCGCTTTTCTGATGGCGGCGCCTTTTGAGCTTAACTCCAACTGGAAATTAAAGCCGCTCTTGGGGTCGGTCGAGCCGAGCGTAACGCTTTTAACTCGTGCATGATCGACGCCGAAAGTGATAGCCTCGGCCGCCTCCAATCGCTCGTTCTTCGAGGCAGGTGCATTGGCGGCACCGGTCTTTTCATTATCTGTAGTCTTTTGCAGCAGGATACAAGTTCCTGAGTTTAGTGCAGAGCACTCAAAAAGTCCGGATTCAACAACAAGCCACCCACAAAACAAAACAAAAACTGTCACAACCAAAGTCAAAGCAATTCTCATAATCTTGTATCCCGCATCTTCTATCTCGTTGCGAGTATCGAGCATCGAGTATCGAGAAACGAGTTTATCTTCCACCCCGCAGCCGCTCTGCGTGGAAGTCGTCTAATTGTTCAATTGCCGTTATTTTTTTCATAGTGGTCTCAAAATCGTATTCCAGCCGCACAAAATGCACCTTGTTTTCATTCACATACACATAGCTGGCCCGGTTGTCTTTATCGCGGGGTTGTCCGACAGAACCGATATTGATAATTGCTTTCTCGTCATCGATAATCGGATAGACATTACCGAGCTCGCCCGGCAGATAGAAGTCCGGCTCATCAAGAAATACGCCGGGCATATGCGTATGGCCCACAAAGCAGATGTGCTTGACACGCTCGAACAGCAGCCGAACCTTTACCGGATTGGTGTAAACATCATCGGGAAAGATGTATTCATTAACCGGCCTTCTGGGCGAAGCGTGAACAAAATCTATTGTTGGCGTGTTGGCTCCCAGTTTCGTCTTGAGCATCTGCCGCATCGGCAGCTCGCCCAAAAAGCTCCAGCGTCTGTCGCGGCGCTGTTTCTCTTCTTCCGATTCCAAAACTTCCCTGCTCCAGAAGCTTGCCTGCTCCGCCCCGTAGTTGAAATTTGTCGGCTCATAAAAGACTGCATAATCATGATTGCCCAGAACGCACCACTTAGTCTTTTCTATAACCAGATCAAGACATTCTCTGGGGTTTGGCCCATAGCCGACCACGTCGCCCAGGCAATAAATCGTCTTTATGCCCCGCTTCTCAATATCAGCCAGAACCGTAGTTAAAGCTTCGAGGTTTGAATGTATATCGCTTATAACCGCAAACATATACGTCCTTAAGGGGGACCCCGCCTTGCGGGAACCCAAACAAAAGCAACCCAGCACCAATTGTCGCTCTATGACCCAGTTTAACCACCTCTCAAAGTATAATCAAGGGATATGGACCAATTGGTGCTGGGAAAATCTCTTAATAGCAGAAATATCGCAAAAATGCCAGAATATTTATTAGCTTTTCTCATTTCTCGCTTCACGCCTGACAAAGAACCAAGTCCGACCCCACTCTGCTTGTCTCGGCTTGGCCTCGTCTGGGCGCTCGTCTTGGCGAAGGCCCAAGTCGGAGCCAGGGAGCCAGCCGTAGCCTGGCGAGCTAAGACGGGCGGGGACCCAGACGTGTTATTTGTTTGCTCTGGCCATCAATGTTGTTATAATGCCGAAATACGATAAGAAACTGACCAGTCCGCTTCTGTCTGGCGGATACGAGATGCGAAAATGGTAGGTATGACTCTTCTTGAAACTCGGGACCTGGTAAAGAGGTACTCCGGCCGAATTGTTGTTAACGAAGTATCCATTACGATCGAACAGCAGAGTATTGTCGGGCTTTTAGGCCGAAACGGAGCCGGCAAAACCACCTCATTCAGAATGATTATGGGTATGGTTACACCAAACAGCGGCTCGGTCATCTTTGAAGGCAGGGACATTACGAAGCTGCAGATGTACAAACGCGCCCGCCTCGGTATTGGCTATCTCTCACAGGAGCCCAGTATCTTTCAGCGCCTCAGTGTCCGCGACAACCTCTATGCGATTCTGGAAACGATGTCCATCACCAGGGCCGATCGCAACCGCAAGGCTGATATGCTCATTGAGCGTTTCGGGCTAACTGAGGTCACCAATAGTCAAGGCAGATTTCTGTCCGGCGGCGAGCGAAGGAAGCTTGAAATCGCCCGGGCTATGGTAACCGACCCTTCGTTAATTCTTTTGGATGAGCCGTTCAGCGGCGTTGACCCTATTACCGTTGAGGATTTGCAGCAGGAGATCCGCCATCTCGTCGCTTCCGGCGTCAGTGTGCTCGTTACCGACCATAATGTCGAGAGGACGCTCGAAGTGGTCAATAAGGCCTATATAATCGACCATGGCAGGGTGATAGGAGCCGGCTCACCGGCTGAAATCGTCCGCAACGAAATGATCAGAAAGCTCTACCTCGGAAATACATTCGCCGGCGATGAATTCGACGATAATAAGCAGGAAGGAACTGTGTTTCGCGAGAACCAAGCGCCACTTACGTAAACTCAAATGTCGAAATTCGAAACTCGAGACTAATTCGAGGGCCCCGCTTCGCCTGTCTCGTCTTGGCCGCTCGTCGGGGCGGAGCCAAGACGGGCTGGAACCAAATATGATAGATATTGAAAAATGTCGAATCACGCATTACCCAGCTAAGGTTTTGGCCAGTCGCGCAAAACCGATTGAAAAAATCGATGATAATATCCGCCGGCTGGTAGAAAAAATGACCGACATTATGCTGGAAAACAAAGGTATCGGCCTGGCAGCACCACAGGCGGGCGTATCGCTGCGGCTTTTTATAATATCGCTCGATAGAACCAGAGAAAACCTCAAAGTCTATATAAACCCAACCGTTACGCCAACGGGAGAACCTGGCTCAATAGATGAAGGATGCCTGTCGGTGCCGGGCATTTTCACAAAAATTCAAAGATACAAAAAATGTAAGGTTACGGCCACCGGCCTTGACGGTAACGAGTTTTCCGAGCAGGCCGAAGGACTCTACGCAAGGGCTCTGCAGCATGAGTACGACCATATCGAGGGAATGACCATCGTCAATCACATGGGCCAGACCGCCAAAATTGTACATCGAAGACAGCTCAAAGCACTGGAAAAAGCAAAAGGAAAAAATTCAAAAAAAGAATAGAAAATCTTACGTCTTGATATATAACTTTGATATTTGATTTTTGATGTTTGATTCCCATTATGAAGATAGTATATCTCGGCAGCGGCGAATTTGGCATTGAATGTCTGAATGCTTTGGGCCGGTCAAGCCATAGTCCTCGATTTATTGTAACACAACCTCCACACCCGGCCGGCAGAGGCAGAAGGCCAAAGCCAACACCGGTAGCTCACTGGGCAAATAGCCATTCGGTGCCTTTTGTTGAAACAGACGACGCAAACACACCGCAGCTCATCGAGGCAATAGCGCATTATGAGCCGGATTTGATTGTGGTAATTGCGTTCGGCCAAAAAATCGGCAACGAGTTGATAAATCTGCCGTCCAGAGGTGCTATAAATGTCCACGCCTCTTTGCTTCCGAAATACCGCGGGGCCGCGCCGATAAACTGGGCGATAATCAACGGCGAAACCAAAACCGGTATCAGCATAATCACCCTCGCTGAAAAAATGGACGCCGGCAATATCCTGGCACAATCACAAACCGACATCGGGCCCGATGAAACAGCCAGCCGCTTGCATGACCGACTGGCACAGCTGGCGGCACCGTTATTATTGGAAACAATCACAAAGATAGCCGACGGCACAGCCATCTACACCGAGCAGGACCATTCCAGGGCCACCCTCGCGCCTAAGCTGAAAAAATCCGACGGCTTCGTGGACCTCAACGAACCAGCCGAGGCTCTTCGAAGAAAAATACTTGGCTTTTGGCCCTGGCCTGGTGCTTCGGCCACCTACCTCTCGAAGAAAACCAACAAATCTGTACAGGTAACCATCGCAATGGCTGAAGTAGTCGAGACCTCAAACCCCACCGGCTTGCCGGCTGGAATACTCGATGAAAACCTAAATATAATCTGCGGTACAGACGCCTTAAAGATTACAAAAATCAAGCCGGCAGGCTCGGCGCTTATGGACTTCAAAGATTTCGCGAATGGCCGACAAACCCGGCCAGGCGATTTGTTTATGAAGATAGATAAGCAGGACCCAACCCGGTAAGATATGGCTGGCCAAAGACCTAAACCCGCACACCCCCTCAGAAATTCTGGAAACCGACAACATCATACAAACCAAAAGATTACTCCACTTCGCCGGAGCCCGACCTCACAAGGCCGGAACACGAACACAAATCCAATCCACAGCTTTTCCACAAAACGAACTTACGATGTGCAAAACCTGTGAAAAATAATTTTTTTTTGTGCGCAAAGCCAATGATGACAGCAACCTCTACCAGGTGGAAAAGAAATTTTCCAAAACGCAATTGACTTGTTTTTTCGTTGTTCAATAATAGCTAAGTTGCCGCTTTGATTTATTATAAAGAAAATGGATTCTTATCCCGCATCTATTAGATGCAACCCCGCGTTCAATAGGTACGGGATAAGGGCCTGGTAAATGGAAACCTTTGGCAGGGGGAGAATACTAATGCAGAGTACAATCACGGATGAGAGTTCTCGCACAGCAGCGTCGGGACCCCATTTGCAAAACATCGCAAATGGGGACCCTGCCCAGATAAGTGCTATCAACGAAGCTCTTGCCGAGAAGGTAGGGGCGCAAAAGTTTCGAATCTGGTTCAAAAACTCTACCAAGCTGACACTTACCGGCGGATACCTGAAAGTTGGCGTGCCAAACCTTTTCATAGCAAGCTGGATTGAAAACCATTTTTTGAATGAAATCAACCAGGCAGTTCGGGCAGTTACCGGTACAGAGGTAAAGCTTACCTTCGCCATCGACCCGGAGCTTTCCAGCAGCCAGAGGCGAACCCAACTGGATTCGCAGGCATCCGCCGTGGCGACAGAGGTAAAGGCCCGGAATCGATCCCGATCTTATCGCGGCCGCAAAGGGACCGGGTCCCTACTTCGTAAGAGCCCGACTCCGCTTCGCGGCAGCCCAACAAAAATATCCACTGTGGGCGGACATCAGAAGAAAAGACTCAAACTAAGTCTGGATACATTCGTTGTCGGCTCATCAAATGAACTGGCCTACAACGCCGCCAAAGTTGTTGTAAATGAGCAGCAAAGCCGCGTTCCCCCAGAGCGCGACCCCTCCTTCAATCCGCTGTTTATTCACGGAGGATACGGCCTCGGCAAAACACATCTGCTGCAAGGGATCTGCAATGCGGTGTGCAAGCGGCGGCCCCAGACTAATTGGCTATATCTCTCAGCGGAGGATTTTGCCAATCAGTTCGTGCTGGCCTTGAAGACAAAAAAGCTGGAGGCTTTTAGACGACGAATGCGACAAACGGACTTGTTAGCAATCGACGATATTCACTTCTTGGCCAGCAAGCCTTCAACGCAGGAGGAATTCCTGCATACCTTCAATACAATCAATTTGGCAGGTAAACAGGTCGTCCTCGCTTCCGACGCCCCTCCGAAGATGATAGGGCAACTGTCCGAAAAGCTCGTTAACCGCTTCGTCTCCGGAATGGTTGTCAATATCCAGACTCCTGACTTCCACACCCGCTGCCAGATATGTAGACAGTACGCAAAACAATTGACAATTGACCATCATAAATTGAAAATTGGAAAAGCCGTCCCTGAAAGCGTAATAAGATACATCGCCGAAAATCTGCGCACCAACGTGCGGGAATTGGAAGGGGCTCTGCTGAAATTAATTGCATATTCCGCACTGGCCGGCAACACCGGCTATGGATCGGACCGGCCTTCGGCCGGCGAAAAAATCAACCTGTCTATGGCCAAAGCGGTTCTGGCTGAACACCTGGAAAGGTGCGACCCGATTGTGCACATATCGGACATCGAATCAGCCGTGGCGACTTATTTCGGGATAACACCGGCCAATATACACTCGTCCAAGAAGAACAGAACGGTTGCTCTGGCCCGCCATTTCAGTATGTACCTGATCAGAAATCACACAAAAATGTCGTTCTCCGAGATTGGCAGATTTATGGGCAACAAAAATCACGCCACCGTGCTTTTGGCCTGCAAAAAAATCGAAGACCTGACAAAACAAAATACGAAGCTTAACTGGCAAGGTCCGGCTGGCAATAAAGCCTCCAAAGCCAGAACCGTACTCGCCCAGCTTGAAGCCAGTATCTGAACACTAATACCAATTGTACTTAATTACAGCGCTTTTAATGAATTATCAGATGTGGTTCATGGTGCTACTGGGCCAATAACTATTAAAAAATAGAGAAACAAAGGAGGACAAAATTATGAAGCAAAAACGACTTACTTTTATTGTGATTTTACTTTCTACTTTATTTATTTTCACCGCTGCCGTTGTTTTTGCCGGTAAAGGACCCGCTTGCTCATCTGATCTTCCGGTTAAATGGGGAGAACTTACTGCGCCCGATTTTATAAAAGCCGTGGAAAGGTCCGGAGGCCTCTGCCTTATTCCAAATAGGTGTCTTCGAAAAGCACGGACCTCATTTGCCGCTTGGAACAGATTTAATTGACGTCAGGGAAATTGCTTTACGTGCGGCCAAAAAAGAATACGCTCTTGTCTTCCCGGAATACTATTTCAGCCAGATATTAGAAGCAAAACACCAGCCCGGAACAATTGCATACAGCCCTAAGCTCATTTGGGATATCCTGCAGGAGACATGTGATGAAATTTCCCGTAACGGAATTAAGAAAATTGTCCTTGTGAACGGACATGGCGGAAACAATAATTTTTTACCCTTTTTCAGCCAGGCGCAGCTTGAAAAACAACGGGACTACTGCGTCGTATTGTTCAGACCCCAAAGGGGGCCGATAGTTGCAGAAAAATTAAAAAAGCTCAGAGAGACCAAGAACGGCGGACATGCAGGAGAAACCGAGACTTCGATGATGCAGGTTTCAAGACCCGACCTCGTGCATATAGACCGCGCAAAAGAACAGTCCGGCCAAGACTTGGCACGCTTAAAACACATCCCTACCAACTTCACGGGAATATTCTGGTATGCTAAATACCCAAACCACTATGCAGGGGACGGCAGCTATGCTAAACCCGATCTCGGCGAATTATTAATAAACTCTCAGGCTGATCAGCTTGTTGACTTAATCAAAATCCTGAAAAAAGACGACACTATTCTAAATCTCCAGAACCGCTTTTACAACGAATCCAAAAACCCGCTCAAAACAAAACAGTAATATACATTATTGATAGCTGCACCCACAGCGGTGGACTGGTGCATCTTGGTGTAAACCTCAAAATTTGCGATTAGTTTACAGTATTCATAATATTCACTACATAGCAATGCAAGGTACCTGTCAATGACACATAGTGATTTTGGGGATGGTTTTAAGCTCGACTTTTGCCATTTTTTAGGCTGCTAAATGATGGAGAAAGAATACATTGGCGCAAAAAATAGACTCCTGCCGATGCTTATTATTGTTAAAGATAATAAGTTCGGAAAGGAGTCTATTATGCTTACTATTCCATCGGCAGCAGAACAACTTTTCCTCCAGTTTTCTATAACATTTACTCAGCCAACTTTCCAGCTAATTCTTCCGCTGGCAATCGGAGCTATCCTGACAATGGGCCGAAGAACAGTTACGGCAGTTCTGTGGACCATCCGGGCAGTAATTAAGGGACATCACAGCACCTATCATCGGGTTTTTTCCCGGGCGGTCTGGTCCTTGTGGCCCCCGGGCAAAGTATTGGCCACAGCGATTCTGCGATATATTCCCCCTGACCAACCTGTCCTGGTGCCCATTGATGATACGACGGCTCAGCATCGCGGCAAGCATGTATATGGTAAAGGCTGTCATCACAATGCGGTCCGGTCTGCTCATAAGCACGTTGTTTATCGCTGGGGCCACCGTTGGATAGTGTTGGCTATCTCGGTAAAGCTGCCCTTTACTTCGCGGCGTTGGGCTCTGCCGGTGCTGGCCGCCTTGTATCGCCCCGAGGAAC
>JAUXAL010000057.1 GCA_030619925.1 Phycisphaerae bacterium
TTGTTCATGGTTCATAGTTCGTTGTTCGTAGACATCAGACTTCAGACTTCAGATAACAGCCATCAGGAGGTTACCCAAATTGCCATCGTTTCACAAAACGCCGGAAAACAGGGATTTTTTGTCATATCAGTCCAAAATAGCGGAAAAACTACGAAGTTTTGACTACTTTTTATGCAAAACAAACCCAATTTCCGAAAAGTCAAATGAATGTAAATCTATATAATACAACGGATTATGAAAATAAACGCGATTGGACACTTGGTGAAAACAAACCCAATTCAAACCCAATCAAAGCCAATTTGCCAGAGAGTAAAATTGATGCAAAGTGTGTATTTACAAAGGATTATGAAGAAAAATGCGGATAGGGGCTATGAAAAAACAAACCCAATTCAAAGCCAATTCAAAGCCAATCAAAGCCAATTTTAGCGAAGTAGGGGCGGTTCGCGAATCGCCCCTACATTAGAGGACTTGCTATGGACTTTACATATCTTGATATTGCTAAAATGATAGACCATTCACTTTTGCGCCCCGAACTCACGGAAGAACAAATTATCAAAGGTTGTGAGATAGCGAAAAAGTACAATACCGCCACTGTCTGCTGTCCGCCGTCTGCTGTGGCCTTAGTGAAAAAGCATTTAGCCGGCTCGAATGTTAGACCCACAACGGTGGTCGGATTCCCCCACGGGTATAATAAAACCGAGACGAAGGTTTTCGAAGCAGAGCAGGCAATTAAAGACGGGGCTGTGGAGCTGGATATGGTTATCAATATTGGAAAACTAAAAAGCCGGGACTTTGAATACGTAAAGAATGATATCAGAGCCGTTGTAGAGGTTGCTCACCGCAATGATGTAATAGTCAAAGTCATTCTTGAAAATCACTACCTCACAAGCGAGCTTAAAGAGATTGGCTGCAAATTAGCTGAGCAGGCCGGCGCTGATTTCGTTAAAACCTCGACCGGCTTTGCGGAAACCGACGCTACATTAGAGGATTTGCAATTGATGCGAAAAAGCGTTTCCGGAAAAGTCCAGGTAAAGGCGGCAGGCGGCATAAGGAGTCTTGATATGGCACTAAAGGTAAGGCAGGCCGGAGCAACACGGTTCGGGGCAACGCGAACAGAAGCTATAATGCAAGAGTGCCGCAAACGCACAGGAGAAAGTTGAATCACTTCTCGACGACGACCCGTACCCGCTGAATGGTGTTATTGCCTGATTTGCGGAACGGACGAGGCATGGGCTGGGCAACACCATTGGCATCGATCGTGCGACAACGAAGGTCGTACCGTCCCGGGCGTACGGCAGTGAGCAGGCTCGCCCAATGAACAATCGTATTGGGGATTGGCCAGCGGTGCGGTTTGCCACTGGTAGTGTCAAACTGGCGTGGGATTGGCGGCAACTTACCATCGGCAAGGCCTCCTCCCCAATGATCCGGAGGCGGCAGGATATCCGCGTCCTTCCATTCGGCTTTATTGAAGTAAGGGTCATCTTTCGCAAGAGGCTCATCTTGCCGGTGCAGCCAGTACTGAACCTTGCTCAGACCGGACATACCCACTTGCGCAACCCCCGTTATCGGCACCGGCTGTCGGGCTTTGATCTTTTCGGGCGTATGGATAAAACGTGCGCAGGTTTTTATATGACTGACGGTGTCGTTGTTCCAAAGGGCATACGTATCGTTTGCCTGGTAATTATTGGTCAGCATGATGCGCTGGAGCCACTTTACCGACTTATTGCCGTAAGCGTCAGGGACCAGCATACGAACCGGCCCGCCTCGCTTAGCTGTGAGCCATTTATTGTTGAGCTTATAGCAGAGGATTACCGGGTGTTCGCCAGGCGGGTCTTCCAGTACACGGCCAATCGGCAGGGAACTCTGGAATCTCTGTTTTGGGTCATCGTTGTGGTAGCCATAATAAAAGACACGCCGGACATTGGCAGTCGGATTAGCCAGCCACACCACTTTCCTCAAAGGTACACCCTCCCACAATCCCATGCCGAATGGAGCTTTGCCGTTCGTGCAGGACATCACGCTCATGAAACGCACGCCATGTGTCTCGGCAAGCTCCATCAGCCCATCGAAGTTCAGGGCCGTGCCCAAGGCCTTGGAAAGCGGCCGATCCACTTTGGAGTCACTCTCGGGATCCGGCAGAACCTCCAGCTGCCAGGTCTCACGTACCAGTCCTACTTCACGACGTTTTTCGAGCGGTAACTTGTACGGCGGCGGCTTACCCCGGCCGGCACTAACGAAATTCCCTTCGCGAGTGAGATACTCCAGTTTTGAAAGGGCCTCAGCGAGTAAAGGGTGGGTTTGACTCTCACGCTCACGCTCACGCCCCCACAGCCGGGAGACACTCAAGGCGGCAATTCCCGCTGTGCCGAGCTGGAGGAAGTAGCGCCGCGTAACGTCACTATGTTCTTCTGCGAGTCGCTCTATCTGGCCCATTATCGAAAATCTCCTCAATCTGACATTTGCCATACACACGACCTGACAGCCTGCTCATGCCTCTGATTCCGTTAGATTACTAAATCCATATCGAATTTTCAAGCGATTTCAACTTCCGAGTGACCTTTTTGTTGAAATGGCATGGGCGTTGTGGTAGAATGTAATTGAGGTCAGATTATAGCTCGGCCGCAATGGAAGTAGGGAAAATACCTGTTCTTCACCGGGTCTGCCTTCAGGTGAAAATAAAAAGAGACGTAAGAAGAAAAGAAAGAAGGGACTTCGAACACATATTCGAAGAGAAAGGACAATTGTCATGAAGAAAACAGGCCGATTCTTCACGACGTTTGTCTGTCTTTTGGTAATTGTCTCGGTCTTTTTGGTGGCAAACGCTCAGCAGACGCCAAAAGACCAGGCCCGGCAGATCCTGGACGCTACGGATGTTAAGGGCGGGCTGATCGTCCATGTTGGCTGCGGAGATGGAACGCTGACAGCTGAACTTCACGCCAATGACAGCTACCTGGTTCAGGGCCTGGATACGAATTCAGCTAACGTCGAGACAGCCCGTGCATATATTCACTCACAGGGCCTCTACGGTCCAGTGACAGCCGACAGGCTTTTAGGTGACAGCCTGCCATATATTGATAACCTCGTCAATCTTGTTGTTGGCGAGCAGCCAATGGGTGTCACCACCGATGAGGTTCTGCGGGTGCTGGCTCCCAATGGAGTAGCTTACATCAAAGACGGCCAGAGCTGGACCAAGACGGTCAAGCCGCGGCCGGCAGAGCTGGATGAGTGGACGCATTATCTGTATGACCCGAGCAATAATGCCGTCTCCCAGGACTCGGTCATTGCCCCGCTTGGCCGCTTTCAATGGCTCGGCAGCCCTAAATGGGCACGGCATCACGACCGCATGGCCAGTGTCACCACATACATCGCAGCCGGTGGACGTGTGTTTTACATTATGGACCAAGGCTCGCGTGCCTCCGTCCAGTTACCGCCTAAGTGGGCACTGTTTGCCAGGGACGCATTTAACGGAACTATTCTTTGGAAGAGGTCGATTCCCTCATGGGTAACGCAGATGTGGCCCTTCAAGAGCGGCCCAGCGCTGCCTCCTCGCCGTCTGGTAGCTGTAGGTGACAGGGTTTATGTCACGCTTGGGCTTGATGGCGCGGCGCTGAGCGAGCTTGACGCGGCGACAGGTGAGATTATCCAGACATATCCGGATACAGAGATGACCGAAGAGATAATTGCTTCGGAAGGTGTTCTCTTTCTGTCGGTCAAGGATACTCCCCCGACAACGACGTGGAACAAGTACAGACCTATACACAGGGCGGTCGGTAAGGCCAAGACCCGTGTGGCGGATGAATATCCGTGGGATGAGGCAAATCGGCGAATCATGGCAATCCAGGCCGAGACCGGCACCGTTCTGTGGCAGAAGCAGTATCCTACCGCCCCACTGTCGCTGGCGGTCGCGGGCAATGGTGTATACTTCCACGACGGCAATCGCATCATCTGCTTGAACAGGCAGAACGGAAATCAATTGTGGGCCTCGACGGCAATACCACGATGGATGGCGATGCCGCCGAAATTTGGACCAACGCTGGTTGTGCACAATGACGTTGTTCTGTTCGAAGGTGGGGACAGCGACAAGGCTCTTACAGCGCTATCGGCGTCAACGGGACAGGTACTATGGAAGTCTACCCACCCGGCTACAGGCCACAATTGTCCGTATGACCTTCTTGTTGCAGGCGGTCTGGCATGGGTCGGAGCCATCGCGGGCGGCGGCCACTCGGGCATTTTTACGGGATGGGACCCGAAGACCGGTACGGTCATCAGCGAATTCCCACCCGACGTTGAGACTCACTGGTTTCATCATAGATGTTACCGCGCCAAGGCAACGGACAAGTACCTCCTGACATCAAGAACAGGCATCGAATTCGTTGACCATCAGGCACAGCAGTGGACTATACACCACTGGGTTCGAGGCGGCTGTCTTTACGGAATATTGCCTGCCAACGGGCTGATTTATACGCCACCTCATGATTGCGCGTGCTATTTCGAGTCGAAGAATTTTGGATTCTGCGCGCTGGCACCTGCGCATTCGGACCCACAATACCCGCATACTCCGCCGGACGCCAACAGACTCGAACAAGGCCCGGCGTACGGTGAGCCGCCGGCGGAAGCGGCGGGGAATGAGGATTGGCCTACATACCGGTGTGACCCGAATCGCAGCGGACATACGCAATCGGTCGTTCCCGCTGATTTGAAACCCTCATGGCAAACGCAGCTCGAAGGCAAGCTGACCAGTCCCGTCATTGCAAACGGCAGGGTGTATGTTGCTTCAGTGGACCTGCACACCGTATATGCTCTCAATGAAGATGACGGGCAGGTGCTGTGGAGCTACATGGCGGGCGGTCGAGTGGATTCACCGCCAAGCGTCTACAAGGGCAGGGCTATTTTCGGATGCGCCGATGGTTATGTATATTGTCTTCGCGCTTCAGATGGTGCGCTTATCTGGCGTTTCCAGGCGGCACCTGAGAACCTTAGAATGACCTCCTTTGAACAGGTGGAATCCGTTTGGCCGGTGCCCGGCAGCGTGCTTGTCCTGAACGACACTATTTACTGTGTTGCCGGCAGGTCGATGTTCCTCGATGGGGGCCTGCGATTCCTGCAGCTTGACCCGGCCACAGGCCATAAGCTCAATGAAGTCGTTCTTGACGACCGCGACCCGGATACCGGCGAGAACCTGCAAGTGCACATCAAAGGCCTGAACATGCCTGTTGCCCTGTCGGATATTTTGTCGAGCGATGGTGAGTATATCTATATGCATTCGCAGCGGTTCGACCTGCAGGGCAACCGCGAAGAAATTCCCCCTTACTCTTCTAACAACAATGAGCAGGGTTCGCAACAGTATGGTGTGGGAATGCACTTGTTCTCGCCAACCGGTTTTCTGGATGGTAGTTACATGCACCGGACGTATTGGGTCTGGGGCAGGAAATGGGCCTCTGGAGCTGGCGGCTATCACAGGGCCGGGGCCTATGCGCCAGCCGGGCGGATTATGGCAATTGGTGATACGCGCGTCTATGGCTACGGGCGACAGCCGCAATATTTCAAATGGACGACGCCCCTGGAATATCACCTTTTCTGTGCTGAGAAGTATCCCGAGAGCGAGAGTATCGAGTACCATTGGACTGATGAGTCGGTGCCGCTTCTGGCCCGTGCGATGGTTCTCGCCGACAAGACGCTATTCATTGCCGGCCCGCCGGATGTGGTTAATGAGGAGGTGGCGTTCGACTACTGGGCCAACCCCGATATCGACCCCGACATTCCGGCAAAGCTCGACGAACAGGACGCCGCCTTTCAAGGGCAAAGCGGCGCTTTGTTGCGGGTCGTGTCCACCGCAGACGGCAACAGCGTGGGCGAATACAATCTTGAATCCCCACCCGTGTGGGATGGCATGGCCGTTGCCAATGGCCGGCTCTACCTTTCGCTGCAAAACGGCAAAGTTCAGTGTCTCATTGGGACGAACTATCCGCCTGTAGTCGATACCGGCGAGGACCGGAGCATTTATCCTATGGCCACAGCGATACTTGATGCCACCGTCACGGATGACGGATTCCCCAGAATCGACCCCTGTGACCCGTACAGTGCTCCGATTGGTGTAACAACGAGCTGGAGCAAGTTCGACGGTCCGGGCCAGGTTACTTTCGGCGACCCTTGTACCGTCGATACAACCGCTTCGTTCTCGCAATGGGGAGAATATACCCTCCGACTGACTGCCTTCGACGGTAGAGCCTCATATTATGATGACATCAATATTTCCGTGCTCAGGCCGGGTGACCTGGATCGTGATAAGGACGTAGACGTGTTCGACCTGGTTAGATTTGTCGCTCAATGGCTCAGCGGCGGATGTGATGCCCTCAACGATTGGTGCAGCGGAGCCGACCAAACAGCCAATGGAAGTGTAAATTCTGGTGACTACTCAATTATGGCTGCAAATTGGCTGTTAGGTGTTCATCCCGCAGCTCCGACAAATCTGGTGGCCGAACCTGGTGATAGCCGGCTCTCGCTGGATTGGGACGACAACACCGAGGCCGACTTAGCCGGTTACAACGTATATCGTTCGGTCAGTCACGGCTCGGGCTATGCCAGGGTCAACCAGTCACTGCTGACCAGTTCGCAATATACCGACACCGGCGTGAGTAACTATATAAACTACTACTACGTCGTGACCGCAGAAGATACCTTCGGATACGTCTCCGGTTACTCCGATGAAGTCTCTGCCAGCCCGGGCGTCCAGCCGGTAATGAAACTCATAGCCGGCATTGGAGTGACGACCAGTGGGGCCGACGTTAGCAGATGGCAAGATCAGGCGAACAACAATCACGCCTACCAGGATACGCCAGAGGAACGGCCGGAATTGATCCTCCCAAGTCGCGGCTATAAGTCAGTCATTGAGTTTGACGGGACCGGCGAGCACCTGGACGTGGCCGATAGCAAGGACATCAACACGGGCGGCCCGTATCCCGGCAAGACGCTCGTGGTTGTTTTCCAGACCGGCAGTAACATCACCCGCCGCCAGGTGATCTGGGAGCAGGGTGGCGGTATCCGCGGCCTTAACCTCTACCTGGACAGCGGCAAGCTGTATATCAACGGCTGGAACCTGGACGAGACGCAGGCGCTGTGGGGGCCGACAGGCCTCAATAGCCCTGTTTCCGCGAACACTACTTACGTAGCGACGTTGGTGGTGAACGCCGGCGCCGGCACATTTGAAGGATTTGTCAACGGCACGCGCATCGGCAGTATTCGCGGCATCGGCCAGCTATACAATCACAGTGATGATTGTGCTTTCGGGCATAAAGAAGGGGGAACGAAGTTCCATGACGGCACGAGCAGTGGCACGGGCAACTTTGCCGGCCGGATCGCTGAGTTCTACCTATACAACGCAGTCCTTCCAAGCAGCGACCGCCAGACGCTCGAGAACGCCCTTATGAGCAGCTACGCGGACAGCCAGCCCGTGGAGGACTTTGTCGAGGGCTTTGAAACGAATGATTTCAGCAAATTCCCATGGGAACAAGATAGATATGATATTTGGGCCGTCACATCGCGTCGGAAGCATTCCGGGGCCTATAGCGCACAAGCCGGCTCGATTGAGCACGACCAAAATACTACTCTGCAGGTGACGCTTGACTGCGTATCGGGCGATATCACCTTCTATCGCAAAGTCTCTTCTGAGTCACGTTGTGACTACTTGAAGTTTTACATTGATGGAGCCGAAAAAGGCAAGTGGTCGGGTGAGGAGAATTGGGCCCAGGTGTCCTTCGGTGTGACAGCGGGCACAAGGACCTTTGAGTGGACCTATTCGAAGGACGGCTCGGAGTTCGAAGGCCACGATACTGCGTGGATTGATGATATAGTGTTTCCGATCGAATAGACCGCTGAGTACGTGTATGAAGTCCAGCATCCTGCCGTTTGCACCGTTGTAAAAGTCAAAAGGGTTCTTTCTCAGCAATTGGGAGAGAGCCTCCTGGCTTGCACGACAGTTGCCGATTCCTTCTAAGCCGGCATTCGTGAAGAGCCTGACCATTCGGTCAGTGGCCCGTCTGCCGTGCACGTCGCGCCGAGAGTTCTTACCGGCGAGTTTGGGTCGTTCGCTGACCAGGTCGAAACTGTATGTCGTTAGCAAAAATGAGACAAAAATGCCTTTGAATCAGGAGACAATTTCAACTCCGGTTGCCCAACCATCACCCCGATAAGAGAATTGACAAGGCAATCCTCAATACGTATATTAAGGGCCATGTGAATGATGCAATGAATCTGGACTTCGGAGAATCCATACTGTAATGGTATCGCCCGGGTCGGCCAATTCGGCCTGTGAGAGCACGATCTCTGGGATGAAATGAATTATGAAGACGTACGAACAAATCAACAATCGCATCGAGTCAGGCAAGGCCGTTGTGCTGACTGCTGACGAGATCATCGATTACGTAGAAAAGAAGGGGTTAGCAACCGCCGCAAAAGAGGTGGACGTCGTCACCACCGCCACATTTGGCCCGATGTGCTCCTCGGGATGCGTCCTTAACTTCGGGCATTCCAAACCGAAGATTCGCATGTCGGAGGCTTGGGTCCAGGATGTTCTTGTCTATACGGGCCTTGCGGCTGTTGATGTTTACCTTGGTGCGACTCAACTGCGTCACAGCGACCCTGCGAATATGGACCATCCGGGTGAGTTTCGCTATGGTGGCGGCCACGTGATGGAGGACCTCGTTGCGGGCAAGACACTTCAGCTCTTTGGGCTGTCTTACGGGACCGACTGCTACCCGTTGCGTGAGATCCGCACATACTTTACGATTGGCGACCTGAATCAGGCTATAATGCTCAATCCTCGAAACTGCTATCAGAACTATAACGTGGCAATCAATGATTCGCAACGTTCGATATACACCTACATGGGGACCCTGGAACCCGATCGCAAAAACGCGAGCTACTGCTCCGCGGGCCAACTGTCACCACTGCTTAACGACCCTTATTACGAAACAATCGGCGTAGGAACCAGAGTGTGGATGGCGGGCGCTCACGGGCACGTCTACGCCGAGGGAACTCAACACGCCGGCGGCGGCGCGAGAACACCTGACGGAATCCCCAAAGGAGGGGCCGGGACGCTCGCACTGACCGCCGACATGAAACAAATGCGTCAGGAGTTCGTACGAGGCATGAGTTTTCGCGGATACGGTGTGTCGCTGGCACTGGGAATCGGAATACCTATCCCTATATTGAATAAAGATATCTTGAAGCGAACCTGTGTAAGCGACCGCGAAATTCTGGCGCCTGTGGTTGACTACAGCACCGACTATCCACAAAATACCGGCAAAGTCTTATGCCATGTCAACTACGAGCAGCTGCGAAGCGGCGAGATCGAAGTGGAAGGCAGGAAGGTGGCGGTCGGCTCGCTCTCTTCCTACTATAAGGCGCTGGAAATCGCTCATCTGCTCGCCGATGAGATCAGACGCGGGGATTTCCGGCTTGTCGAGCCCATTGCGTATCTTCCAAAAGAGACCACAATGAAGCCGCTTGTGATAAGGGAGAAACCGTTATGAGCCAAACCGTAACAAAGAAACTGATGCTGTTCTTTCCACGATGCGAGTGCGAGAAGCCGATTATCTATCATTTGGTTAAAGACCACAATCTCATCGTCAATGTGTATCGTGCGAAGGTCACTCCGGATGAGGAAGGTTATCTCGTGCTGGATGTGACCGGGACTGAAGAGGATATTCAGCAAGGCATGACCTTCGTAAAAACGTTTAACGTTTCGGTCAACTATACCGGTAAGGGAGTTACACTGGACGAGGAGCACTGTACGCACTGTGGGCACTGCATTACCCACTGTCCCACTGAGGCCTTGCATATAACTAACAGGGCGACGCGAGAGGTGGCTTTCAACGAGGCAAAATGTATCGAGTGCCTGGCATGTATTCGCGTCTGCCCCTTCGGCGCATGTTCGTCCGCGTTTTGAGGAGCGTTTCCCGTGTCGATCGGAACACGTCCATGAATCAGAAACGAACCTACCGAACTTTCACCCACCGAGAGGCGGTCTTCCGCATCTGTTGCAACCGGTTTGATGCCGTCACTGCGGAAATTGTGCGGCAGCGACGAATCCTGGAGGATTATATCGAGCGCCATCCCGATTTTCAACATTCCTTTGAGCCGGTTGAGCTGCACACCGATGCACCTGAAGTCGCACAACGCATGGTCCGGGCAGCCCGGCTTGTGGGTGTTGGACCCATGGCTGCTGTCGCCGGCGCCATGGCCCAGTGTGCAGGTCAGGCAGGTCTGGAGGCTGGAGCCCAGGAGGCCATCGTGGACAACGGAGGGGACATTTATCTCCGAGCCGCCGAACCGGTGACCATCGGTCTCGGAACAGGTACGGGCGACCTGGCCGATCGGCTCGCATTTTCGCTGCAGGCGCACGATACCCCCATCTCAATATGCTCCTCGTCGGGACAGATGGGACACTCAAAGAGTCTGGGTAAGTGCGACCTTGCCACGGCTGTGGCGAAAGATGCCGCGCTGGCAGACGCAGCCGCTACCCAGGCCGCGAACCTTGTCAGGACCGTAGAGGACGTGAACCCGGCTCTTGAGCGCATCGCCGCCATTGAAGGCATTGAGGGTGTGATGATTATCAAGAACGACCGAGTCGGACTCGCCGGACAGTTGCCACCCTTGGTCAGGATACGGTGATCCACGCTGAGTCAACGGGGCAGAGACGGTGCGGCAACTGACCCCGTACAGTGGACAGAAGACAGAAAACAGAGGACAGAGGACAGATAATCTGACTTCTGATTTCTGACTTGTCTGACGTCCAGCGCACATCGCATACCAAGCGCCAACTGTAATTATACAGCTAATGACAAGCGGCCTCAAAGAGAAGTTTCGCACACGAAGGCCCTTCTCATCTATCCACCACCCCGACAAAGAATCACCGTTATCAAGTTATTGTAGTCGCGTGACTCAAAATAGTTGTGATTCAAAGGATTCTTTGATATTCTGCTAAGTCGAAAGGTTTAGGACTATTTCTAAGTGTTGGATGGAAAATGTCCGATTAAGCAAATAAGAATAGCAAGAGCGACAACGCAAATCCATTGGAGGTGAATTATGTGTAATTTAAGACATGAGCCAAGCACTTTCCCACATTCAGCGTGCTGTCCGTGCGATGCTGATAGAACATGCCGACGAGACGGTTTAAACCGGCGGGAGTTTATGGCTGCAACGGGGATCGCAACGGCAGCAGGATTGACCCTGCCTGTCCTGGTCAATGCAGCTCTTGGTAATTCGAAGAAGACGCGTCACCATCAGCCTGTCTTTCGCCCACTGAAGGTCCAGCCGGTCTTCAATTGCGAAATCTACCAACGAAAGCCGGCAACCAGTTGGCGCTGGACAGGGGCTATTCAGAGCGAACAGGAGCTCCGCGAAGAGGAACATAGGATTAGGCGAGATTTGGAGCAAATGGCATCATCGGCCGATTTTGCACTGGAAATCCGCCCCTTGGTGACAGTTCGCAACGTGGAGCAGGCTGTGGCTGTAACCAAGAAAGATTACGATGTCCTCATCATGTACGCCGCTCGCCGCACCCCGAAGGTTCTGGAGGCCTTGGCCTCGCCCGACAGGTGGAATCTTATATTTGTGCGTCACCGCTCAGGTCCCCTCTACTACATGTATATTGGCGCACACACCCACTTCTTGCGGAAGACCCGCGACGAATTCGGCCAACCCGGCATGGATGTTCATGACATTGTCGTGGATGACCATGCTGAGCTCTTGTGGCGCCTGCGAGCATTTTATGGGTTGAAAAACATTCTCGGGAAACGAATCGTCGCAGTAGGCGGCGCTGGCGCCTGGGGAGTGGGTGGCAGAGGAGCACCGGATCGCGCTGAGCAAACCTGGAAATTAGACATCGTTCCGGTTTCCTATTCCGAACTTGGTGAGCGGATCAAGAAAGCACGACAGAATGAAGCGATTGTCAACCACTGTCACAACAAGGCAGAAGAGTATCTCAAGCGGAAGAACGTAGTCCTCGAGACTTCGAAAGCCTTTGTATATCGGGCATTTATTCTGTGCGAAGTGTTCCGAGGTCTGCTCGATGAGGCCCAAACAGACGCGATTACGATCAAAAGTTGCATGTCGACAATTATGCCAATCGCGGAAACCACGGCATGTTTGCCGCTCAGCCTGTTGAATGATGAGGGCTATATGGCGTTCTGTGAGTCAGACTTTGTCGTGATTCCTTCAGGAATTTTGCTCCGCTACATTTCCAGTAAACCCGTTTTCCTTTGCAATCCCTCCCTTCCTCACAATGGTATGCTGACCGTTTCTCATTGTACGGCCCCAAGAAGGATGAACGGGAAAGAATTGGAGCCGGCGAGGATTCTGACGCACTACGAATCGGACTTTGGGGCGGCGCCTAAAGTGGAAATGCGTAAAGGGCAAGAAGTCACTGTGCTCAACCCTGATTTTGCCGGTCGCCGATGGTTGGGATTCGCTGGAGAGATTATCGATGCTCCCTTCTATGAGATCTGCCGTACACAACTGGATGTGGCAGTCAAATGCGATGTCGAGCAACTTGCAGAGCAAATCCGGGGTTTCCATTGGATGGTCGCATACGGTAACTATCTGCGCGAAGTGGGGTATGCTGTGAAAAAGGCAGGTCTCGACTGGCTGAGACTTTAGTTTTGAGTTTTTAGTTTTCAGTTTTTAGTCTTGGCTTGGCCGAGCTTCTGTATGAAAGTGCCGTATATCTTATCAGTGATTTTGAACTCGCGTTGGTCCAGACCCAGGCGAACGATAACCATATCCCATTCTGGAATGACGAACATATCGTTGTTATTATATCCGCTGGCTGAATAGGTGCCGGGTGGAGCACCAGGCCATTTTCGTTTGCCGTCAGGCTTAATACCGTTGACCCACCAGTTATAGCCATAGACGCCCCGGCCATCGGCACCGCTAAGACGTTCCAAAGGTAAGGATGCCGGTACGTGTGCCCGGGTCGCCTGATCGATCCAGGCGCCGCTGATCAATTGCTCACCTTTCCATTTGCCGCGATTTAGAAACAAGTGGCCGAGACGGGCTAACTGGCGAGCCGAAATTTGAACGTGTTTATTACTATTTCCAGAGCCTCCATTGACAACGATGCCGTGCACTTTCCCGAAATCGCCCCAGTCCCACTTACTGCGGTTCACCCAGCCCCTCGGAGGGGCGGGGTTCATCCCAATTGGGTCAGCAATTTTACGCTTGAACAGGGCCTCTATCGGTTCGCCGGCGATGCGGGTCAGAACATTGGCGAACTGATTCATCGCTGAATCCCAGTAGGCATACTTCGAGCCGGGCGGTGTAAATAGTGGCTTGTCGGCCGGCTTGAAGGGAGTCTGGCTTGGGCCGTGTTTATAGCTGCCACGAGTCTGGTCACCAACGGCGTAGTATCCGGATGTCATGGTTGTGAAATGCCGAAGCGTGACAGTCGGATAGGTTGCAGCCATGCTGGATACGTACTGCTTTGCCGGCGTATCCAGACTCGCCCTGCCATCATCGATGAGTAGGCCGAGCACCGTGCTGGTAAAAGACTTTGTGAGGGACCAGATGCCGTGAACTTTGTCGATGTTTGTGCCTTTCCAGACCATATATCCGTTGCGTATAATGACCAGCTCCTTGACGCCATCTCGCCCGGAATTGTTCTTGAGATATGATATGGCAGCATTAAGCTTGGCCGAGTCCATACCTTGCGATTCAGGCATCACCTCTTGCCAGTCTTTTCCTGGAAAAGCCATTCCTTTGCCGGCCTTTGCCTCCGGTGAGTGAGCAATGTAAACCACAGCGTCACCTTTCAAAGGAGCCTTAAGCGTTTGCTCTCCACGTTTTGCTCTTATAGTACCTTTCGATACAATCTTGCCTTGATCGGGATCAAACCACTCGTATTTGTATTTACCAGACTTTAGTTTTACAGTTATAGAACGGTTATCAGATGCGGGCTTATAAACCAGATATTCCACTCCGGGCTTTGCCAAACAATACTTTGTCGAGGTCAGGTCATCGCGCGGCCGCATCGCAGCCAGATTCATCCTGTCGGCATACATTCGTGTATATCCCATGTTTCGACGAATCGGGTCCCACTTCGGGTCAAACTGTTTTCCGAGAACTACACCATCATATGGGTCCATAAAAATCGGATTATAACCCCTGAGAAAACTCTTCCACACCCACGCTTGATTTCCTCCGATTCCCCAGAGATGGTCGGTATCGTTGAGAACGACTTTTCGGCCATCGGCAGCCGGCGGATTATCCCGGTAGCCGCCCTGTCTATTTGGGGAAATCCAATCAGCAGGACTCTTAAACAGGGTCTCGTTCTTTCCGCCGCGGTACTGGAACGTCATCCCTACGGGATGCTGTTTCGGTTTACCTTTTTCGTAGCTTTTGATGTAGCGGATCATGTGATATTGCCATTCTGTTGATGGCGGGTGGTTCTCATTGGAAATCTCATATAGCACATTGTCGAAGTCGTTGACCGTGTCGATGACCTTCCGCACATAAGCCTCCTGCAGGGCGGTGACCGCTGGGTCGGCCAAGGTGTGAAATTCCAACCCCTTACCATCTTTGTTTTGGTCTCCATCAATACCATTTACATTGTTCTGCCGGTGGAAGGGATGACCTTCCCACGCTCCGGCTGAGAACTGCATTGCCCAGCCCTCAAATAGCATTACCGAAACGTAAATCCCACGGCCGCGAGCCGCTGACACACGACGGCGCAATCGGTCGAAGTAGTCTGGGTGGAACTTCTTGAGATTGAACTTCGGTTTGCCGTCGATGGCCGTACCCGGCCCTGTTCGCGCCCAGGGTTGAGGAGCGGCCGTATGGAGCTTGTTCTCCCTGTTTGCTTTTGTATTCCACGTTACCGGCTCCCATGTCCACATCCGGATGAAGTTGTGGTTCAGTTTCTGCATCCAGTCCAGGTAGGCGGTAAAGTCGAAGCGCGGCGGTGCCGCCAACGGCGGTTTTGATCGGAACCCAGCGTTGCTGGGCTTTGGGCCAATATCGACCAGATTAGACCAGGTATGTGAGCCGGTCAGATAGACAGCCCGGCCACTATCATCTGTAAAATAGCGAGGGTTGTCCTTTAGAACCCGTAATGGACCTTGTAACCTTTGGTCTTTTGCCTGTCCCGGCTTGGCCGCGCCAAGATGGGCACTTGCCTCCAGGTGCACGAAACAGGAATTAGCGATAAGAACCAGGATCAATATCCATTTTGAAATCGCCGGTTGGGTGTGACGTGCCTCGATAGTTTTTGGACACATGTTGATCCTCCTTAACAAATCAGAAGTCAGAAATCAGAAGTCAGATTATCTGTCCTCTGTCCTCTGTTTTCTTAGAATCTACTCTGTTGCGTCCGCGAGACCTTGGGACAGCGGAAACCGCGTTTGAGATTGCTCTTGACTCGCATAAGGTTACACAAATCCAGGCAACGGGACTTTGAGCAACGACATCCGAACAAGCAGTTTTCATGTCAGACTAATGGCGTCCTGCCCGGCATAGCTACCGATCTGGTCGGCAAATCGCCAAACTCATAATCGGGGGGACTAAGGTCGAGCTTTGATGCCCTCATCGCCCAGTCCCACTTCAATGCCCGGCCGGTATAAGCGCTCATCCGCCCCATTATGCACGTCATCGTACTCTCAGCGATGCGCCTACCTTCGTTCAAACGCCTGCCTCGGCGAATTGCTGCAATCTGGTCCGCATGTTGTTTTATCACCGGACTCGGGCTCGGCCCATCGTATTTGAACGGCTTGGCCCCTTCAATAATGAAGTTGCCGGAATCCGTATATGCCTGACCCTTCGTCCCGATCAGACGGTTGGCCTGCCGATACGTTGCCTTGTCAATCTGAGCACCCATGTATTCGATCTTTACTCCGCCGGGATATTCGTACTCGACAGAAATATGGTCGTAAATATTGCCGTATTCCGGACCGGTCCGCACCTGCCGACCACCCAGACCAATACATTGCACCGGATGTGCCCCCAATGCCCAGTTCATTCTGTCTAAATTGTGGACGTGCATCTCGACAATAAAGTCACCGCTAAGCCAGGTCAGAAACAGCCACCGACGAAGCTGCCATTCCATATCAGACCAGCCCGGCTGCCGTTCCTTGGTCGCCTCCGACCACTTGAGCATTCCCCCTCCGATTCTGACACACTGGCCGGCTACAATGTCACCAATAGCTCCGTTATGAATCCTCTTCATTCCTTCTACCAAATGTGCCATCCGGCGACTTTGCGTACCGGCTACTATCGTCAGATTTTTCTGTTCGGCCAACCGGGACGACTCAATCACAGAGCGAACACCCACCGGGTCCACCGCGACCGGCTTTTCCATAAACACGTGCTTGCCTGCATCAACGGCAGCGCGTAAATGCGCTGGACGAAACTGAGGCGGTTCGGTCAAGATTACTAAATCCAAATCGCAGCCCAAAACCTTATTGTGAGCATCCCAGCCCACAAAGCAAGTATCGTCAGCCACCTTTACCTTTTCACCCAGCTTCTCTGTAAGTCTCTGGAGAGACCTATCCAGACGGTCCTTGAAAAGGTCCCCCATCGCTACAAGCTCCACGTTCTCTGCTGAGTTCAGGCAGTTTGTCATATCGTACGTACCCCGTCCGCCACAGCCAATCAGCCCCACACGGATCTTATCCGACCCTGCGGCAAACATTCGGCCCGTGCCCGACATCAGAGCCGCCGCTCCTACTATCCCTGAGCTCTTGATAAAATCTCTCCGAGAAAACTCCTTCGTTCTTTGAACTGTCTTACCTTTCATAAGTTACCCTTTCAACTATAGAATTCTTTATTGCGTACTGTTTACGTATCCATTGCGATGGCTGCTATAGGCAGCTACGCACCTCGCCCCTTAGCCATCTATGTTACCTGGAATTTCCCATATAACAATGCATACCGGCTGTATAGACCACCATACAATACGATATTTGTATGAGAAAAGCAACTGTTATGAGCACTACTGCCAAATTCGCTTACCTCTTGCCTTCATCTCCCCGATACCCGTACTCGTGTTACTTGTGAAACGGGTACGAGTATGGAACGACCGTTATTAAGTTGTCATAGGCAGCGTTTCTCTTCAACATCGATTCGCCTGCCTGCACCTGTGTTTGCCTCGACACAGGTGGCGCAGGCACAGGTGTCGGGCAGTGAGTTAGCGGGGGAGGACTGGTCTTGTGCCGGGGAGGATAAAGAGTCAAGAAGAACAATTTCTGCCTTGTTTTTAAACGCCGCTCGTGATACTTTCCACTTTACGATCTGCAACTATAATAGCCAGAGTAATACAATGGCGTATGCCGTTACCCGTACTCGTGTTACTCGTGAAACGGGTACGAGTAGGGTTGCGCGGCTTCTTAAGATAGGGAAAGGTGGACAATATGTTAGGACTATCGAGAATGGTTATCGCAGTGGCTGTGTTGGCCGCCGGTGCCATAGTAGCGCTTGGTCAGGAGACTGAGACCCTATATCTTTCCGGCAAGGACAAGGATACTCCTGTCAAATGGGAGTTCTATTGTACAGCCGGGCGCAACAGTGGCAGATGGACAACGATTGGAGTGCCTTCGAATTGGGAACTGCAGGGCTTCGGCACATACAATTATGGCCAGGACATAAATAAAGCCAACGAGCAGGGCAGGTACCGGCGAAGTTTTGAGCTTCCCGACCATTGGAAGGAAAAGATTATTCACATCGTTTTCGAAGGTGTGATGACGGACACGCAGGTACGGGTCAATGGCAACAGTGCCGGGCCAAAGCACCAGGGTGGATTCTATCGTTTCAAGTACGATATCACAAAACTGGTCAAATTTGACAGCAGCAATCTGCTGGAGGTTACAGTCAGCAAGGTTTCGTCCAACGGTAGTGTAGAGGTAGCCGAGCGCAAAGCCGACTATTGGGTATTCGGTGGAATCTATCGGCCGGTATACCTGGAGGCCCTGCCTCATCAATTTATTGAATGGGCGGCGGTTGATGCCCAGGCTGACGGTACAATCTCTGTAGACGTATATCTGAAGAATATTGCCAACACCGACCAAGTTATTGGGTCTGTCTCAGGGCCGGAAATTGCGGGTGCGGAGGCTCTCAGTGCCCGGGTGGTCAAGGGCCAGGATAAGGTGACTCTCGAGGGAAAGGTAGCAGGTGTCAAGCCCTGGACTGCGGAAGCCCCTTATGTTTATGACTTGGAGCTGTCCCTGATGAGAGGCAGCACAGTTCTTCACAGGACCACGGAGCGCTTTGGATTTCGCACGTTTGAAGTTAGACCGGGCTCGGGTCTATTCCTCAATGGCCGCAAGATCCGGCTCAAGGGCGTCAATCGACATTGTTTCTGGCCTGATTCGGGACGCTGTCTGAGTCGGGAGGTAAGCTATGACGATGTTCGCCTCATCAAGCAGATGAACATGAATGCCGTGCGAATGTCTCACTATCCGCCGGATGTTCATTTTCTTGAGGCGTGTGATGAGCTGGGGCTGTATGTACTGGACGAGCTGGCAGGATGGCAGAGGCCGCCTTACGATACGCAGATTGGCAAGAAGCTCGTCAGAGAAATGGTCGTCCGAGATGTCAGCCATCCTTGTATTTTATTTTGGGACAACGGCAACGAAGGTGGATGGAACCGTGAGCTGGACGGAGAGTTTGCGTTGTATGACCCACAGCAGCGTACCGTACTGCATCCCTGGGAAAACTTCAACGGCATCGATACAGACCACTACGAAAGCTATCAAAGTGTCCAGAAAAAGCTTGCCGGCTCAACAATCTTTATGACTACTGAGTTTCTGCACGGACTCTACGATGGTGGGCATGGGGCGGGGCTCAGCGACCATTGGAAACTCATGCTCAACTCACCGCTTGCGGCCGGGGGATTCCTATGGGCCTTAGTGGACGAGGGGGTTGTTAGAGCAGACAGAGGCGGGACGATTGACACCGACGGCAACCATGCTCCTGACGGTATCCTTGGTCCGTATCGCCAGAAGGAGGGCAGCTTCTACACTATCAAAGAAATCTGGTCCCCGATTCACATTGGGCTTGAAGAGCTTCCGGAAGATTTTTCAGGGCGGATTGAAGTCGAGAACCATTACGATTTCACAGACCTTCGAAGGTGTCGATTCGAGTGGAAACTGGCCCGGTTTCCAAAACCCTGGGAGGACATGGAAGAGCATACGGTTGTGGATAATGGCCCTGTGTCCAGTCCCGATGTCCAAGCCGGTGCCGAGGGCGTATTAGAGTTAGACCTGCCGGAGAACTGGCGTCAAGCCAATGCGCTTTACCTGACAGCTTCTGATCCATCGGGGATGGAGGTCTGGACATGGTCCTGGGGAGTCCAAAGAGGGTGTGCATCCTGCCATCAGTATGTAAATAGGGAAAGCAAAAAGGAGGCAACGATAGAGATAATCGAAGATGAGCTCGATTTGCTTATCAAAGCCGATGGCTTGAGTTTGTACTTCAGCAAAGAAACGGGCTTGTTGGCAAAGGTCGAGAAGGACGGCACGCATATATCGTTCGGCAACGGACCCCGGCTGGTATCCGGAAATGGCAAGCCCGCCAGCCGAACGGCGGGCAAGCTGAAAAAGCTGGAGCACTGGCGCGACAACAATGATGTTTTTGTTCGGGCCGAATATGAAGGCGGACTCGTCCGCCAGACGTACGGCGGATTAAATTACGCGAAATGGAAGATATATCCAAGCGGCTGGGTAAGACTCGATTATCAGTATGAGCTCGAAGGTCAGCCCGCCAGGCGTACGGCGGGCCAGTTCGACTTGATGGGGATAACATTTGATTATCCGGAGGACAAGATGTTGGGGATGAAATGGATTGGCAGGGGACCCTATCGCGTGTGGAAAAATCGCACTAAAGGCGGTCGGCTGGATGTCTGGAAAAACACCTACAAGGATCACATCCCCGGTGTAACTTGGGATTTCCCCGAGTTTAGAGGGTACTACGCAGACTGGCACTGGGCCGTATTTGAAACAGAGCAAGGCAAAATTACACTGCTAAACGGAGCCCAAGACAGCTTCCTTGGCGTTTACAGACCTGAGAACGGACCGGACCCGAGGAACACGAAACTTGAGCTGCCGTCAACCGGAATATCGTTGCTGGATGGGATACCGGCTATTGGGACCAAGTTTCAAAAGGCCGAATACCTCGGTCCAGAAGGCCAGAAAAATAGAGCGTCAGGCAAGTACAAAGGGGCCGCCTGTTTCTATTTCGAGGCGGGGAGATGATATCTAAAGCTGGCGGCCCTGACAGAGGCAGAAGGTTAGCGACAAGCTTAGGCCATGAAACGACAGGAACGGACGTGGCCGTTCCGGAGCACTCAGGCTGTTGCCTTCAAAGCAGTTTCAGGAAGGCGACGCCGAGGAAGATGGCACTTCCGGCGAATACTATGCACCGCAAGACGGGGTGGCCCCGGGCGTAAGTGGGCAGTTTGCGGTCGAGGTAGAGCAGGGCGAAGCCGAGCAGACCGAAAACGACGGCGTTCATGCCGGCGACCATGTTGATGATGACGCCGGGCTGGTTGTCGCCGAGAAGTATGGTCACGGCCATGACGGCGAGGTATGCGCCCATTGCGATGCGGTAGCTTTTGAGTTTGTTGGAGAACCGCGGCGAGATGCCGGTCAGCATGGAGGCAATGGCCCGGCTTTTCCCGTCCATGCAGCTGACTACGGTGCTGAACAGGGCGAAAAACGCGACGACCAGGAACGTTTCGCGGCCTCGGGGAACGAAGTCAAGCATCCTGGACAGGGTCACCATGATCTGGCGCTTCTCGGGCACAAGACCCTGGGCATGCAGAGTAGCCACGCCCATGGCGAGGAATGCGAAAGAAATCCCGAGGATGAGTGTATATGAGGCAAGGCAGTCAATCCGCATTGTGGACAACCACCGGCGATAGTCTTCTTCGTTCCGGGCCTTGCCGATCTTCTCGTTGATCCATGTCGAATAGAGCAGGGTGGTCGTGCCGGCGCCGATCCAGCCCATCAGGCCCATGATGGTGCCTACGGAACCTTGCGGGACCTTGGGCACGAGTCCGCGCGAGATCTCTTCGGCCGGTAACGGGACCTGAAACAGCGTGTAGATTACGCCGGCGATGAGTACGGCGCACATTACCACAACGACCTTCTCGAAGAACCGGTACGAACCTGTGTGCAGCAGAACGGGTACCAGGGCCGTGGCGCAAAGAGCTGCCACCCGAATGTCGAGACTTGGAAACAGACCGACGAGAGCGGAGCCCACGGCCAGAGCGATGCCGCCGTAACCTATCATGTCCAGGGAAAAAACGAGTATGATGAAGTACTGGGCCCAGTGCCGGGGCCCGGGCAGCCAGTCGAAGGCGCGAAACACGTCATCTCCGGAGGCGATGGTCAGTCTGGCCAGGCCTTCGCTGAACGCCGCTTTGTAGACGATGGTCAAAATGGGCACCCATAGCAGCGCGAACCCATACAGTGCGCCGCTTCTCGGCGTCAGCACAAGCTCGCCGGACCCTATGGCCAGTGCTGCCAGGACCACACCGGGTCCCATAAACTTGAGCTTCTCTCGAAGACTCGCAGGCGCCTTTTTAGTCGTCTCCAACAGTCACCTCCAGCGGCGAAACAGGACACATGCAGTTCTCGACACTTGCAACCGGATCGCAAGACCGCCCCTTCACCATCTATGTTACCTGGGATTCCCGTAACGTACAATATTCTTCGCACATTTTTGTGGGACTTAAAGAAGCCCTCAATCCGGTCTCCTCGGGGGACTATATTTTCCCCTTTCCGTCCCTTGTCTCCGCAACAACTCAGGAGACTCCTCAATACAGAAACCCGAGGACACTTATGCCTCATCCTTGACAAATCTTGCCCCCAGCAATCGGTGCAAGCTCCCCCCTGACATTAGGTGTCCAGGCGCGATTTGCGAATCGCAGTCTCTCTCACTCCGCCCATCCGGGTAGGGAAACCGTCGCCTGGTAGTTCGAGTAGTTGTAGAGCCGGTTGCGCTCGGGCCTGTAGAGTCGGCCCTGCTTCGGGTTGTCGTCTTGCGTGTAAACCCAGAGTTCGTATGGGTCCCACACGACCACCTCGTCGCGGCAGTCGCCCGTCGCGTCCAGCACCGCGTTGCACTGGTAGGGATGTCCGTCCGCCGGGAATCGCACTACCCGCCGTCCCCAGCCGTCGTACATGCCGCCCTCGGTCACGTCCGGCGACAACACGAAGAACTCCTCGCTCTTTCCCGTCCAGTTGATCGGAAGACACATGCTGCCGTGCTGCACCGGCTCGAAATCGTAATACAACTCGCCGTCCGAATCGAAGTAGTGGATGATACCCTGGTTGCCCCAGAAATTGATGCTCACTATCTCGAGCCCGGGCAGATCGTCCCGGAAGTTCGCCACAGCCGGGTTCTGCACGTGACCGAAAAAGTGACGCTTGAGCACATTGCCTTTGAGGTCCGTGAAGAAGGCCCCCGCGTCGCTTGCCGCGCAGAAGAGGGTCGGCTCAGCGCCCTTCTTGAATCTTACTACGGCGACACCGTCGGCATGGTCCTTTATCCTCCCGTCCAACGACCACAGCATTGTCCCGTCGTCATCGAACATGGAATAGCCGATGGCGACCTCGTCCTTGCCGTCATTGTCGATGTCGTAAGCGAAAGGATAGTGCCCCGTGGTGCATTTTCCCGTCCACATTACCTCTAACTGGTCGTTCATCGCCCAGATGTGACGGTAGCGGTCTTTGAAGATCATGTCGCGGTCCTGCCCGAGCCCGCGCAGATCGCAGAAGAACAGCGAATCGCCGAGGATGCGCGGAAAAATGTTGTGCTCGCCGTGATCGCCAGGCGGCCTCAACGGCGTCGGTTTGCGGTACTTCACCTTGCCCGTCGCACCGTCCGCTACGATGATTTCCTGGTTCATGCAGTAGACCGCCTCGTTTTTCCCGTCGCCGTCAATGTCGTGGATCTGAAAGCCCACGTCGTTCGTCAGGTGGTTCTTCCAGGAGTCCGGTTTTCCCTTCTGCCAGAGTACCTTCCCGTCCAGGTTCACCGCCGTCACGCAGCTCAGCTCGCTGTTGCGGTCCTTGCGGCCGTGATGGATCACCTGCCCGAACAGAATATCGATTTGGCCGTCACCGTCCAGATCGCCGAACCGCAGGTTGCGCCCCACGCCGTATTCGACAATGGGGAATTTCTTCCACACTACCGGCTTGGGGTTGACCGCCTGGAGTTTTGCTTCTTCCTTCTCCTTTGCGGCGACGCGTTTTTCCACGCGTTTTATTTCTTCGGCACTCGCCGTTACCTTCACCGAACTGAACTTCGTCGGAACGTCCGCCGTCAGCGCAACCTTGCCTTCCGCAAAAGTCGAATCCTCCGCCTTTAGGACGCCGCCGCTGCCGAGCTCCGCCCGGATGCGGCTGCCCTCGACGCGAATGGTTGCCGTGAGGAATTCGCCGGGCTTCCAGGCGCATTGCCGCTCCGCCAGCATCTTCTCGTAGGGTTTGCGATGAGCGACGCCGTGCTTGACCACCTTCAGAATCGCTTTCGGGCCTTTGACGCCGAAAAAGTAATAGCACCGGTCGTTGCGGTAGCGAAACGCCACGCCGCTCTGGCCCTTGTCCGACTGGGGGCAAAATCGCGCCGAAACCGTGTAGTCCCTCCAGAACTCACCGCCTGGCGCCACCGTGCACACCATAGGGTGCGAGTGCTGCCTCCTGTAATAGACCGTCTGCGAGAGCATAGCGTCGCCGTCTTCCTCGGTCACCCACCAGGCGCGCTGCTCGGGCGTGCCCGAGGTAAAGCAGGAGACCACCCAGTTGCCCTGGGGCGCCGTTTCGTGCATGTAGTGGTATTCGGCATGAGCACCGATGACACCCGCCGAGAACATGCCGGGCCGCAGCCCGTCGAAATCATCATCGAGCAACACCGCCGGCCCGCCAAACGTCGCGCCGGAAAGAACGGCGAAACCCCACACGATTCCCATTAAGACAATACTCCTGATAGATCCACGCATCCCGAACCTCTCTCTCGTATTCATTCTCTTTTAGATAACCCCCACGTTGTCCCCCACCTTTTTCTGCCACGCCGGGATATTCTCCGTCAGCCTCACGGCCACGTCCCGGTGTTTCCCCGAATCGTAAAGATTCGTTGTTTTGTAAAGGTCCTTGTTCAGGTTGAACAGCCGGCGCTATATCCTTGCTTAGCTACGCTGCTGAGCCTCACATCCGATAGAATACCAAGGCTGTCTCGACAACTCAAGCTTCCCCGCCAATTGTACGAAAAGAATTTCCCCTCCATAAGAGCGTGAAAAACCCGTCCAAGTGCAGGCTCGATGAGTCAAGAAGTGTTGTTGATCACCGGCGGATGAATTATAATCACTACCGACCGCACAGCAACCTGGACTATATGTCCCCGACAGCGTTTGCAGCGATGTGTCTTGAGCAAGGCTGCAGTACCTTCTGCCTTACTCAAGACAGAGAGATTGCCTTAAGTATTTCAAGAAAAAGAAGGTACAAAATTGTAATCGTAATGAAAAAGGACGTTAATCACATGGCGGTAAAAACAGGTTTTGACAATGAAAAGTATTTACAAGAACAGACGGCAGCTATCCTTGAGCGTGTCAACCAGTTCAACAACAAGCTGTATCTGGAATTCGGCGGGAAACTTTTGTTTGATTATCATGCGGCACGGGTGCTTCCAGGCTTTGACCCGAACATTAAAATGCGCTTGTTGCAGAAAATACGCGACAAGACAGATGTTATTCTATGTATTTATGCCGGGGACATTGAGAGAAAGAAAGTGCGGGCCGACTTCGGTATTACCTATGATTCAGACGCGCTGAAAACAATCGATGACTTCAAGGAATGGGGCATCAACGTTACGGCCGTGGTCATTACACGGTATGCAAGCCAGCCCTCAGCCAAGGCGTTCAAGAACAAGCTTGAACGGAGGGGAATAAGCGTCTACACGCACAAATTTACCAAGGGTTATCCTACGGATGTTGACACCATCGTAAGCGACGAAGGTTACGGTGAAAACGAACCGATAAATACCAAACATCCAATCGTAGTTGTGACCGGGCCCGGACCGGGAAGCGGCAAACTCGCCACCTGCCTTTGCCATTTGTACCATGAATACAAAAACGGGAACGAGGCCGGGTATGCCAAGTTCGAAACATTTCCCATCTGGAATTTGCCATTGAAACATAAGGTAAACGTTGCCTACGAGGCAGCAACGGTCGATCTCAAGGATGTAAACTGCATCGACTACTACCATTTGGAAGCATACAATGAAAAAACGGTCAACTACAATCGCGATATCGAAGCTTTTCCGCTGCTGAAAAGAATCATAGAAAAAATCACAGGCAAGGAATCCTTTTACAAATCTCCGACTGATATGGGGGTCAACCGTGCCGGTTTCGGAATCACCGATGACGAGGCGGTCCAGGAAGCCGCGCACCAGGAGATCATCAGGCGGTATTTCAGGTGTGCCTGCGAATACGCAATGGGGTTCGTGGACAGAGAAATACTGGAGAGGTCGGAACTTATCATGAAAAACACCGGTGCCGCGGTGGAAGACAGAACCGTGGTATTACCGGCACGACAAGCCGCCCGAAAAGCACAGAAAAGTGGCAAGGGCAATGAGGGCATTTTTTGCGGGGCCGCCATCGAACTCCGGGACGGAACCATTGTTACGGGCGAGAATTCTCCGTTCATGCACGCGGCGTCGAGCCTTGTTATCAACGCCACGAAGCACCTTAGTGGTTTGCCGAAAAAACTGCATCTTTTGCCGCAGAATATTACAGATTCTGTACGATTCCTGAAAAAGGAAGTCCTGAACAGAAAAATGATTAGTCTTGACCTTGAAGAAACATTAATCACCCTGAGCATCAGTGCCATATCGAATCCTGCGGCCCAGATGGCTGTCGAGCATTTGAAGGAGCTCAAGGGGTGCGAAGTTCATATTACTCATATTCCCACAACTGGGGATGAGGCCGGGTTAAGAAAGCTGGGTGTAAATCTTACGTCAGATCCTGATTTCTCTTCGAAAAGTCTTTTCATCTACTGAACGTGGCAACGGCGATGTTTTCGTTGTAGGAAAGTCCGTGTGCCATCTTGATAGCCAAAGCTGCGTGGTTAATAGGAATTTCGATTTCTGGAACAACAATGTGATGCATCGAACACACTGCCTTGCGTAAGGTATTTTTGGCCCTAACGGACCGCCATTCGTTACGACGTCGCCGTTTCAAACTTCTATGAACATTAAGGTTACATTAGTACTGACAATGAGTTATGGCAACTGTCCGAGGTTCAGGCAAATGCCGAATAGAGCCCTCTGAGGGTGTCCTCAGTGCGCGTGCCCTGGGCCTGGGAGGCTGGCGGGACTGGTCCAAAAGGTGCTGACAAATCCGTGCCCGCCGCAAGGCGTCCTGCGGACTGTCGGGCACACAAACAAACGGGGCCCATATCGATTGATTCGGTATAGGCCCCGAACTGGTGTAAATCCATCGCCCTATCGTCTGTCATTACGGCTGCGGCCAGAGTTGCTCTTCAAGCCACTGATCCGCTAACAGAGCATAGTCCTTGAAGTTGACCGACCTGGACAAAGGTGGTTCTTCATCGGACATATTGGCAACAGAAGGCACCGGTACATACAACTCGCCATCACCGGGGGTCTCGTCAGCCAGATACGCAATCTCGGCTGGTGTCAGTGCCCTGTGGTAGATATACACCTCATCCAAATCGCCGTCAAAGAAATTGGCCGGCGTTCTGGGTTCGGCGTCAAACGAAGTCGACTCCGAGCCAACCCCAAGGTAGCCGTAGCGCACTGCGTCTCCACTTCCGAAAGTGGCTCCACCGGAATACGGCTCCTTCGGATCACCATCGATGTAGATAGTCAGCGTGCCGTTGTCGAACACGCCGGCCACATGGTGCCACTGCCCGTCATCGACGCGCCCGGTGTTGGCAGGCCAGTTAGCAGCTTCGTCAGTATCCACCTGGCCGGTATCGGTGTACACCTCCCAACCTACCAGACCGGGACCACCGGCTTCGCCGGCAATCTGCAGCCGCCAGTACTCATTGCGGTCAAAGGTAGCGATTATCTGGTTGGAGCTAACGCTGGTGCGAATCCAGGCTGCGACGGTGACTGCCGTCAGGCCGGAAGCGTTATCGTAGTGAAAGTTTTCAATCGCCACATAGTCGTTTGAACCGTCAAGGTTAACGGCCTGGTCAAACTTGCCGGCTATGTAAACTGGGCCGGCACGTTCGATGCCGTGGTTGTTATTGCCGGAACTGTCGCTGGCATTGCCGTCAAACTTGTAATGTACTACCATCTCGGCAGGGCTGGGAGCCGCTGTCGAAACAACATAATCGGTTTCGAACCAGTCGGCTGCCATTATCTCAATATCTAAATAGTCAACGACACAATCGTCATTGAGATCCGTTGCAGGTTTTAGAAGCGAAGGCACACATCTGGCCGGATACAGCCCAATACTGTCAAAGAGCACCATACCCGAACCGCCGGGCGTCGCGGCCGTATCGTCACCAAAGCCAATGCTGAGCTTCGTGATATTTTGCAGGTCCGCGCCGAACGACGCAAGGTCGATATTCCACTGCTCCCACCTCACTTTCGTTATGTCAGCTGCATCGCCGTCATATACCACCTTGGAGCCGTTGAGCTTCACATACATCTGCTCAGCAGTATTATTCGGGTCGCCGTAGAACCATAGTGACAATGCTTCAACACCGTTCTTGGTCCAATCCTGCGGCGGGCTCAGCGTCAGCTCCGCTTCTGAATATGCTGCGCCGGCAGTGTTGTCGTAGAACAGCGGCATTGACTGAGAGCCGCCCTGAACGGTGCTTTGCTCGGTAAAAGGAGGAAGCTCATTACCCACGATAGAGCCGTTTGTCGGGATACCGTATCCGTCCAGCCACTTCAGAAATATCCTGTTGCTGTTGGGGTCGGCGGGATCAAGTTCATTGTACGACTCAAAATCGTCCACGACAAAATATTCTTGTGTCGTAAAGTCCCAGATGTCGCCCTGCCAGGTTGCGGGGGTCTCGGCTTCATTGACCTCATCGACGCGCCAGTAGTAAGTCTTGCCTAAATCAAGGGCTAAGGGACCATAGCTGGTCTTGGTCACGGTAGTAACATCGGTAGTACCATCAACGACCGCCTGCTCGTCGGTGCTAAGGTACACATTGTGCTCAGCTCCCTGTCTTCCCGTTCTCCAGCCAAGGACTACATCAATGGGCTCATCTATTGTGCCAATAGAGACATCTGTTGCACCGTCAGCCGGATAGGGTTCTCTTGCCTGGACCGGTATGTACAAGAAGCGGACCTCACTGAGACCATATTGCGGCAGGAGGCCTCCCCAGTTGCTGTTAGCTGTGAGCCTGACGTATTTTGCTCCCACGCCGAAATCGATACTGGTATTATGTGCATAGTCTGGCGTACCAGGCGCCCGGGCAAACTCGGCAGTAGTACCCAATGTCGTATAGTCGGTGCCGTTGACCGAATATTCGATGGAAACCTCTTTGAACCCGAAACCGATCACTGGCTCCATAGACTCATTAGAGTTCCACACCCACATCTCGTGCAGTTTGTAAACGTTGTCGAACTCGTATTCGATCCAGGCCGGCTGTGGCCCTGCAGCATCGCTCAGCCACATATTAAAGTCA
>JAUXAL010000056.1 GCA_030619925.1 Phycisphaerae bacterium
GCAGGCTCTGATGCGGAATAGCGACCCGTCCTCCGCAGTAGCGCAGCTACGGAGGGTGGATTCTTGTTTAAAGTTATGGATGCTCGTAACGATACTTGCTGTAGAAGCTTGAAGCTTGTTTTTTCGTGTATCCAGTTACCAGTTTCCAGCTTCGATACGAGTTTCGACACCCATAAACGGGGCTCTCAAAAGAACAATTTGGGCTTCGGTAGCCATTGGGAACCCCCCTTTCTGATTGACGATGGATGATTGACGATTGACTATCCAGTATCCAGTATCGAGTATCCAGTATCCACTTTCTATTAATTAGATACATTATACCATAAAACAGATTAGATTTCGAGTGAAATCCTAAAAGGTAGTGTTACTTTTTCTGTTATTTTTGCCTTAATATATACGAGAGCCACTGATAGTCTAATTATAGGAGAGAACTGAAAATGAAAACGAATAGACTCTCCTGGTTGATTTTGGCGTTAATGCTTCTCGCCATCGGGTGCAGGAAGAAGCCAACTGAATCCACAACACCGTTGCACCAAGCTGCCGAGGAAGGTAATGTCGAGCGGGTCCAATTGCTCATCGCAAGTGGCGCCAATGTCAATGCAAGGAATAAATCCGGCTATACCCCCCTGCACTGTGCCATCAAACACGGCCACGAGACTGCAGTAGAACTACTTATTGCCAATGGCGCCGATGTCAATGCCAAGTGCGGCCATTACCACGAGACGCCGCTACACTATGCGGCCCAAGAGGGCCAGAAGGATATGGCGGAGTTACTTATTGCCAACGCTGCTGACATCCACTCAAAGAACAAATATGGCGATACGCCGCTGCATACGGCTGCCCGGGCAGGCCACAAAGATATGTTGGAGCTGCTCATCGCTAAAGGCGCCGACGTCAACGCAGAGGATAATAATGGCAAGGCGCCATTGCACGAGGTCCTCTCAGGCTTTTGGCATCATGAGTTGGACAGTAAGCACAGATACAAGGATGTGGTTGCACTGCTCATTGCCAAAGGTGCCGACGTAAATGCAAAGGACAAATATGGCAATACGCCATTGCACATTGTCTCCTCAGGTCTTCGTCGTTATTACAGGTTCGAAGGTAAGCCCACATACAAGGATGTGGCTGAACTGCTCATTGCCAGCGGTGCCGACATCAATGCTAGGAACCAGGCTGGTGATACCCCCCTTATCATAGCCCTAAGGTGGCGGGATGTAGATTTGGCTGATTTTCTTTTTGCCAGGGGCGCTGAAATCAATGTCACCGAGGATAACAAAACGAGGCTGCTGCTCTTAGCAGCTTCTAATGGCCTAAAGGACCTGGCCGCATGGCTCATCGCCAACGGCGCTGATGTCAATGCAAAGGACGAGTATGGCAATACACCCCTTCGCGAGGCGTCGCAGCAAGGCCACAAGGATGTTGCGGAACTGCTCATTGCCAACGGGGCTGATGTCAATGCAAAGCACAAATATGGCAATACGCCCCTTCACGAGGCGTCGCAGAAAGGCCACGAGGATGTAGTTGAACTACTTATAACTAAAGGTGCCGACGTAAATGCCGAAGGCTGGCTCGGTCATACGCCGCTGCACGAGGTGCTCGGTTACGACTGGAGCAGAGAGAAGAACGTTAGCTATAGAAATGTGGCCAAACTGCTGATTATCAACGGCGCCAACGTCAACATCAAGCACTATGGTGGCGACACGCTCCTTCACGAGGCGGTTCGCGAGAACGACAAGGACATGGTCAAACTTCTTCTTGCCAACGATGCTGACATCAATGCAAAGAACAGAAGCGGCGATGCGCCGCTGCATTGTGCGGTCTGGGAGGGCGGCAAGGGCTTAGTTGAGTTGCTTCTTGCTTATAATCCTGATGTCAATGCGAAGAACTTGAGCGGTACGACGCCGCTGCACCATGCGGTCTCCAAGAGCAAGAAAGAAGTGATTATGCTCCTCTTGGCCAATGGTGCTGACGTCGATGCAAAGGACAAGGATGGCGATACACCTCTACATCTTGCAGCCCTTCGGGACCTCAAGGACTTGGTTGAACTGCTCGTGGCCAACGGTGCTGACGTCAACGCAAGAGACAGTGGAGACCGCACACCGCTGGACGAGGCGGCCCGCCGTGGACACAAGGATATAGTTGAACTGCTCAAGGCGAAAGATGCCGAAAACTAAGCACCGTCACCTATTTTTGTCCAACTTCTTTTACTTCTGCAATCGGGCAATCTCATCCTGGCACATCTTCAACTGGCCGGGGTCGCTGAGCTTTTTAGCCGCAGCCTCCAGGTGCTTTACCGCCTGCTCCGGCTGATTGAGGTAGCGGCAATACAATATGCCAAGCATCAGCTCGACCTGCTCGACGTATTCGTAGTTGCCGTAGTGAGTCAAAAACTGTTCGTAGGCCCGGGCCGACTCAGCGGGTTTGTTATCGCCGGCGAGCTGGTTGGCAATATCCAGCAGATGCTGGCGGGGCAGAATCTGCTCACTGTCGAGCTTTATAAGTTCCAGATAAACTTCAGCCGCAGCCGGCAGGTTGCGTTCCAGCATCCGGCCGTTGATTTCGCTGCGAAGCTCCTTTATTTTTTTCTCAGCCTGCTGCTCAGCGGCCGTTTTTTTCACCTCTCTGACCTTTATCTGTTTTGTTCTTGTCCGGCCGGTAAACGGGTCGTAACCGCCCGAGACGGCATCGCGATACTGACGCCGCCGGTTCCATCGCTTTATCATCGCCCACAGGTCGAAACTGCTGCCGCCAATCAAACCGGTTGCCAGCAAACCTATCAATGCTGCAATACCAAAGCTGTATCCTGCCAGATGTGCATCATAGGCAACGTAGCGTGTATATCGGGCGATCATATTATCGATTAAAATCATCTTAAGAGCGATAAAATATAGTGCCGGCACCTCTACTACCCCGATGAAGAAGAGCCAATATAAGACAGTTATCAAGGTCTGGGGAAACAACACCAGATAGGCGCCCGTTACTGCGGCAACGGCTCCACTGGCTCCCAGAGTCGGTATACTTGAACCTGAATGAACCACTGCGTGACCTATGCCGCTAAATATCGCCCCGGCTAAATAAAAACAAAGATACCCAATATGGCCAAACTTGTCGTTGACATTATTGCCGAACAGATACAAAAAAAACATATTGCCGAGAATATGTATAAAGCCCCCGTGCAGGAACGCATAGCTTACAAGCTGCCATAAATGCAGCTCGTTAGGAGTAAGCATAAATCGCGCAACCCACGCCCGAAATACCAGTTGACCTGTAATAGGGTGCGTACCGTATTCCAGCAGAAAAATAATCACATTCAAAGCTATCAGGGCGTAATTTGCGTACGGTGTTCGTCTCGGCCGAATACTTGTCCGATAAGGTAGTATTATCATTGTGTAAGTGCCAATTTAGAATCATTAAGATCAAAGACCGGCCCATTGTAATGGCAAAAAGCAGCTCTGACAAGATATAAAAAAAGGACGGCAATCGCCGTCCTATTCCGGGAAAATTGGGTTTTCCTTCACCGTTTTCCTCCCTTGCGGAAAACATCCAAGGGTCAGCCCAATTATCTGTCCCAACCGGTCTTCCCCCCAGCAGGGTCTTATCTAATAAAAATATAAAAATAAAACAGTAAAAGGCCAAACACCCCGGCAAAAAAGACTTTATTTTTTCTCAGATTGTTGTTAATCAATTGTATTTGCAACCTGTTCAAGGGTCCCATTTTGCAAAAAGATCGCAAAATGGGAACCCGCAAAAGCCCGAAGTTTAAGAGACGATAAGTCAGATGTCAGAAATCAGAAGTCAGATTTCAGAAGTCACACGTCAGAAGCCAGATGTCAGAAGTCAGATTATCTGTTCTCTGTCATCTGTTCTCTGTCGTCTGTCCTCTGTCGTCTGTCCTCTGTGGATGGTAACAGTTCTGCTTTGCTTGTTTGCTATGGCAGCCGCAGCCAGCGCCCAGAGCGAAAAGAAAGCGTCCGCCACCATCTCCTGGAGCCGCTGTTTGAGGCAGAGGCCCGCGTTTTACGCAAGCAGCCAGGCCATTCGCATCGCCGATAACGTTCTTCTGTATCAGCGCAACACCGGCGGCTGGAAGAAGGGCATCGACATGGCCCGCGTCCTGAGCGGGGCCGATAAGACCAAGCTCCGCAACGCCAAGAGTCGAAAGGACTCCACACTTGACAACGGCGCCACCCACACGCAGATGCGATACTTGGCCAGGGTCTATAACGCCACCGGCCTGGCACGTTTCAGGCGGGCTTTTCTCAAAGCGACCGACTACCTGCTCAAGGCCCAGTACCCCAACGGTGGCTGGCCACAGACTTACCCGTCGCTACGTGGCTACAGCAAGTACATCACGTTCAATGACGGCGCTATGATCGGCGCTATGAGTGTTCTTCGCGACATCGCGTGCAAAAAGCCCGAGTACGCCTTTGTTGGCGAGGACCGCCGCAGAAGGGCTGAAAAAGCCGTCCAAAAAGGCGTTGAGTGTATTCTGAACTGCCAGATAGTCGCCGATGGCAAGAAGACGGCATGGTGTGCCCAGCATGACGAGAAGACTTTCGCCCCGAGAAAGGCTCGCAGTTACGAATTGCCCTCGATTAGCGGAGCTGAGTCTGTAGGTATTGTCAGGTTTCTGATGAGCATCGACAACCCTGACCCGGAGATTATCGAGGCTGTCCAGAGCGCGGTCGCCTGGTTTGACCGTGTCAGGCTCACCGGCATCCGCCAGAGCAATAAGCCCGACGAGTCTTTGGAAGGAGGCTATGACAAGGTCATCGTCAAGGACGCAACGGCCCCGCCGATATGGGCACGTTTCTATCAGCTCCGAACCAACCGGCCAATCTTCTGTGGCCGCGACGGCGAGGTTAAGTACCACCTGGCTGAGATTGAGCACGAACGACGCACGAACTACTCCTGGTACGGCTACTGGCCGGCAGAGCTGCTGACCAAAGACTACCCCGACTGGCAGAAAAACTGGGCACCGGGAAAGAACGTGCTCGGCAACTGAGCATTACAAAACGCAATAGAAGCCAATAGTGCAAATGAACAGAGATGTAATAAAAGAACGCATCAAGGCGATTCGCCGCGAGCTAAATAAAAAGAAGATAAATTGCCTTATAGTAACAAAGCCCGCCAATGTAACTTATACGACCGGCTTTTTGGGCGATGATAGCTGGGCACTGATTACCAAAGCCCGGGTTTATCTTTTGACCGACAGCAGATACACCGAGCAGGCGCTAAATGAATGTCCGCACTGCAGGATAATCCAGCGCACCGATTCTTTAGCCGAAGCCACCGCTAAGCTGGTAAAAAAACTAAAATCGGTACAAGCGGTAACTGTGGAAAAGTCCACTTCGCTTGCTGATTTTGAAGCATTGAGAAAACACGCCGAAGCCCGCCCCAAGTCAATTGCCAATGTTATCGAGACTATACGCAGCAGCAAGGCCGTCAGCGAAATTACAGCTATCAAAGCCGCCGCGCGTATAGCTGCTCAAGCCCTCAAACGGACACTGCGCTACATAAAGCCGGGCACCACTGAGAGCGAGCTGGCTGGCATGCTCGATTTTCAAATTCGCAAACTCGGAGCGACGAACAGCTTCCCGACAATTGTCGCCTTCGGCCCAAACGCCTCGCGGCCCCATCATCAGCCGGGCAGAAAAAAGCTCAAACAAAAAGATACCGTCCTGATTGACTTCGGGGCTAAATACAAGGGCTATTGCAGCGATATTACCAGATGTTTTGTTGTCGGTAGGCCGACTGCTTTTTATCAAAAGGTTTACGACGTCGTCGAGCAAGCCCAGGCCGCTGCGATAAAAATGATAAAGGCCGGGGTCAAAATTACTAACGTCGATGCCGCTGCCCGGGACGTGATTGACAAAAACGATTTACCCGTTTATGGCCACGGCACAGGGCACGGCCTCGGCCTGGAAATCCACGAATCGCCTTTCCTCAAAGCCGATAGCAAGGGCAAACTCAAAGCCGGCCAGGTCATTACCATTGAGCCGGGCGTATACATCCCCGGCAAACTGGGCGTGCGGATAGAAGATGACGTCCTTGTGACCGAGACCAGCTGCCGGATATTGACCCGCAATTGCCCACATTCGCCTTTGCTGCATAACGCAAAGGGTTGAATATATCTTTGCCCTCCGACAGCAATACGCTATAATGACAGCGGTCCGCAAACCGGATTTGGAACCGGAGGTCATTATGAAAACAAGATGGGTATTTCTGTTGGTCGTATTAGTGTTTTTCGCCAATGTGCCGGCTGCTGGAGGTCAGATACGGTTCAAGAAAATCGTCGTGGACAAAACCTTTCGCTCCGAAGGCGTCGCAGTAGGTGATGTCGACCGCGACGGCAAGCTGGACATCCTCGCCGGCGACGTGTGGTTTGCAGCGCCCGACTGGAAAATGCACGAAATCCGTCCTGTCGGCCAATACGACGGCTCGAAGGGTTACAGCCAGACCTTCATCAACTTCGCACAGGATGTAAACGGTGACGGCTGGGTCGATTCGATCATCATCGGGAGGCCCGCCGAGCCGTGCTGGTGGTATGAAAACCCTAAGAACAAACCCGGCCACTGGAAACAGCGAATGGTTGCCAAAAGCGCCAACAACGAAACGCCGCTGTTTGTTGACCTGCTGGGCAACGGCCGCGACGTCCTTATCTTCGCCGTTCCCCCCTCTGCTGCTCCGCCTTCGCGCAGCAAAACACCGCGGGGGCTGATGGCCTGGTTCAGCGTGCCGAAAGACCTTGCCGGCCTGTGGGATATGCACATAATCGCCGGCCCAGACGCACCGGGCACGAAAAGGTACAGCCACGGCATCGGCGCCGGTGATGTCAACGGCGACGGCCGAAAAGACGTGCTCATCAAAGAAGGCTGGTGGGAAGCACCAAAGGACCGAACCAAGACCAACTGGAAATTCCACCCGGCCAACCTTGGTCCGGACTGTGCGGATATGCTCGTTTACGATGTCGATGGTGACGGCGACAGCGACGTAATTACCAGCTCGGCCCATAATTACGGCATCTGGTGGTTCGAGCAGCTGCCTGCGGAGAACGGCTCGTGGTTCGAACAGCACCTTATCTTCAAGGAGTTTTCTCAGCCGCATGCAATACGCCTGGTTGATATTGATGGCAACGGTGTTATGGATTTAGTTACCGGCAAGCGATATTTCGCACACCAGGGCAAAGACCCCGGCGGCCACGAGCCGGCGGTGCTCTATTGGTTCGAACTGCGCCGCCCGCGCAAGGGCGGGGTCAAGTTCATCCCGCACAAAATCGACGATAACTCCGGGGTCGGAACCCAGTTCGAGGTTACCGACTTCAACGGCGACGGCAAGCCGGACATCGTTACCTCAAACAAAAAAGGCGTCCATCTCTTTTTGCAAACGCGTTGACCAGAGGCCGTAGGACTGAGGTCAGAAGTAGGCTGATGCCTTCTGGTTTCTGTCTTCTGTCTTCTGTCTTCTGTCTTCTGTCTTCTGTCTTCTGCCTTCTGCCTTTCCGGCCCAACAGACAGTATATACGCTAAACGCCAATATTTATTTGACTGCCGAACGCAACAAGCTATAATACAGACAGTTCACTAGGGGTGGCCTGTGGAAAAATGGGCCTGAGAGAAAACCCTTTGAACCTGATCAGGACAATCGCCGAATGGCGCCGATGCCTGCGTAGGAAAGTGATTGACCACATTAAAACCTGACGGGCACAGCTCAAATCGCTTCCTACCGAAGCTATTTTTTATTTTTAACACGGAGTATAAGACAATGGCAACCCAATTACAAACTGCACAAACGTCGGCTGTTACCGACGAGGTCAAATTTGTCGCCGAGGCCGAAAATATTGATGCTGAGCCTATTCGCGATGAGCTTGCTGCCGGCCGGCTGGTAATACCCGCGAACAAGCTGCATCTCAAAACCAATCTCAAGCCGACCGGTATAGGCCGACTGCTCACCACAAAGGTAAATGCAAATATCGGCACAAGCAGCGTTCGCTGCTCGGCCGAAGCTGAACTCGAAAAAATGCAGGCTGCCCTGGCTGCCGGTGCCGATGCGATTATGGATTTGAGCACCGGCGGAAACCTCAACGAGACCCGCAAAGAGCTGCTCGCCCAATGCCCGGTTCCTTTCGGAACTGTGCCAATCTATCAGGTCATACAAAACAGAAATGTCGAGGATATAGATAATAAAATAATTCTGGATGTAATCGAAAAGCAGGCCAAACAGGGCGTCGATTTTTTCACAATTCACGCCGGTGTTTTAAAGGAGCATCTGCCTTTGCTTGAGAATCGCCTTGCAGGCATTGTCAGCCGGGGCGGAGCGCTACTGGCCAAATGGATGCTGTATCACAATAAGCAAAATCCTTTATATGAAATGTTCGATGATTTGTGCGGCATATTAGCTGAGTATGATATTTGCTTTTCTCTGGGTGATGGTCTTCGGCCGGGTGCAATCGCCGACGCCACCGATGATGCCCAAATCGCAGAACTAAGAACCCTGGGTGAACTCACACTCAGGGCGCAGCAAAGAGGCTGTCAGGTTATGGTCGAAGGTCCCGGCCATGTGCCGTTTGACCAGATACAATACAATATGGAAATCCAGCACCAAATTTGTCACGGTGCTCCTTTTTATGTGCTCGGCCCGCTCGTAACTGATATCGCAGCAGGCTACGACCATATAACATCAGCAATCGGCGGAACCGCCGCCGCCTATTACGGCGCATCGTTCTTGTGCTATGTTACTCCCAGAGAGCATCTGGGCCTGCCCGATGCCGATGACGTTCGGGCCGGCGTAATTGCAGCAAGAATCGCAGCCCACGCCGGCGATATCGCCCGCGGCCTAAAAGGCGCCGCCGAGCAGGATAAAAAACTGAGTATTGCACGAACGAACCTCGATTGGAAAACCCATTTCAATGAATCGCTCGACCCGCAAACCGCCGAAAGAATGCACCGCCAGGCCTGCCACGTTAGAAGTAAAACACCTGAAGGCTCTGTCTCAACAAGGACTTCTAACGGGGCCTGCAAAGAAATTGGGGCCGAAGAATTACCATCCGCCGATTACTGTTCAATGTGCGGCAAAAACTGGTGCAGCGTCAGAATAAACAGAGAAATCCGCCAGGCAATAAAAATTGACGATTGACAATTGAATATTGACTATTGTGGATATAAAACTCGGACTTAATAGTAAATAGTCAATAGAAAATAGTAAATTGTCAGGTTTTCATCGAATCCAATTTGATAAAAGCTATCGGCAGGAAAACAAAGACCGGCATCCATGCCCAAAACCCAATTCGATAAAAGTCATTGGCCTCCGGGGCGAGCATTTCACAGATAAAAGTCGTGATAAAACACACCCCTACCATAGCAAAGCTAATCATCGTAGCTGATCTCGTCGACTTCGGGTCACGACAAACCAAAATCGGCAGACACACCATAAGCATTGCCAGGTTGATGATCGGCTTGGTAATACGAAAGTGCTCCTGGCTCAGAAGCTGACGCAGATCTTTGATTTTGCCCTGCTCGGCCTGCGCTACAAGAACTGCTAACTGTCGCCAGCTTAGAAAAGTTTTGTGCTCGGACTCGATTCTGGCAGGGATGTCCTTTGGAGTAATGTCACTGGCGTAAAAAGCAATCGGCTTGGCACTTTTAATGGAGCCTTTTTCGGTAAGTCGTCCGTTAATTAAATCCCACCTGCCGGTTTCGCTATTGTAAACCGCCCTGTCGGCATCTATCCGGCCGATTAGCTCCCAAATGCCGCGCCTGGCTGTACTGCGACGTAGCAGGATAGTCGGCTTATGCAGCGTTGATGTTTTTACAGCAAATGCTCGAGAGCAAATTAGTGAACCATTGCCATCACTAATAAACCATACATTATAGGATTCCTGGCCGGGAATATCATTGTGGCGGCGCGTAAGCTGTTCCGCAAGCGGCGGTATTATTAATTCCTGGTCAATTACCAGCAGACCCGTCAGCAGTAATGCAAGAAGCACTATCGGCCCAATTACCCGCTTCAGACTAACGCCCGAAGCCATCACGGCCACCAGCTCATTCGAGCGGACCATCTTGCCAAACGAAAAGGCCGCCGCAACTACCGTTATCATTCCCGCGAAGTCCCGAAAGTAAAGTGTGCTGTTCAGACCATAAAATATCAATATGTTTTTAATAACAGCCGGGGCACCAAGCTCCGGGCGTTCCGTAAATTCATCGAGATTTACGAACAAATCAATAATTATTCGCAACCCTATCAGAACGCAAAAGGCAATTGCATAGCCGATCAGAAAGTTCTTCACAACATATTTGTCTAATATCTTCATATCTCGTATCTTATGAAGCCTGCCCCGTATTGCACATTTTCTATGAGCAACGAACTATGAACAATGAACGACGAACAATGAACTACGAACAATGAACTACGAACAACCAACAGCTTTCAGTTTTTTAACAGCCTGTGATATATCACAACAGCCAACAAGGACAAAAGCACCAACCCTCCCCACATCAATGCTATACCTGGAATGCTTTGTGAGCCGAGGTTTTTGGTAATGTTTTTGCCCATCATTATACAGACTATCAGTACCGCAGCGGGCACGCAGCTCGCGCCAAAAGCGCTGAGTAGATGTCCGCCCTTCTTTATTATACCCAGGCCGATGCCAATCAGTATCATTGACACGCACCCTGTTCCGAACACCAGCCGGGAATGTATCTCTGCTTTTATTCGTGCCAGTGTCTCTCGTATTTTTCTTTGGAGTTTATTTTGCAGCTCTTTTAGCTCCGGGCTTGCACCTTTTTGCATTGCCGGCAGGGCCGAAGCCAATTTCTCAGCTTTTAGTGAACCTTTTTCGGTTTTGAATTCAGTTGTTATGGTTTCAACAGCCTTGGGCCGAATCAAGCCCCGAATGATATGCCGCATTCTCAAATACCCTGTGCCTTCCACCCGTGCATTGTAAATATCCATCGTCAAAGTCGGTGCCAGCTTATCGCCCTCGATACGCAGCACAGCCCGCTCGCATCGCAAGGTACATAAACGCTGCCTGCTGGCCGCATCGGACTCAACCACCACAACTTCTCCCGACAATTCGACACTTTCCTCACGTGGCGCAACGCCGCTTGCCGTAAATTCGACGAACTTCTCACCACTATACAGTGTGTAGAAATTGTTGGGGTCACCGGCTATTTTGGTCACAATATCCTGCGCTAACAGCTCTGTGGTAAATTGGGCATGAATATCGCGAGCCAGTTTGTCGATTGGATAAAATCGCGTCAGGTCGGTCCGAATCCTTTTCATTTCATCTATTTTATTGAACTTTATAGAATCGCCTAACAGCGAGCCGAACTCCGCCGTAAACGACCCCCATTCGAAGAAAACCCCCCCTTCGTCCTCAGGGCCAACCTGGTATGTGTTACGCGCGGTTACTCGTACTTCATTGAATCGCTCATGCGGATTGAAACTCACTTTGGCACTTTCAGCCGCTGTAATCTGTTTTATTCCGTAGCTTTTCACCTCGGCGACAACCACGCCTGAAAGCGTACCGTCTTGCAGGTTGGCCTGGTCGGCATAAATCAGGTACCGCTCGTCTGGCGGCAGCTTGTAATACCCTCTTCGCTGGATATTGCGGAAGAGTATCTGTTTGGCGTCGGCCTTAAGAGCTCTTTCGGCCCGGCGTACGAAAACCGGCACCACGTAGAAACTCAAAATCAGATTTGCAATCGCTACCATAATCGCCAGCGCCAGACCCGGATAAATCAGTGTCAGCAGACTTATGCCGCTTGCCCTGCACGCATCCAGCTCGTTGTCGCTTGCTAATCGGCCGTAAATCAGAGTCGTTGCAAATAGAGCCGCCACCGGCAATACGAACGTCAGTCCTATCGGCAAAAAATAGCCTATAAGATGAAGCGCCTGCCGAGGCCCTACGCCGTATTCCTGAACCGGCCGCACTATGCTGCCCAGGCTCATGATTATGGTCAGTGCCACCGCCGCAAGGACGAAAACCTTGAAAGCCTCGCGAAATATGTATCTTTGCAGTGTAAAAACCATTTTTCTACTTTCGCCGCCCGTCTGCCCCATCGCGCGAAAAGAAATATGCAGCACGACCCCAATGCATCGCCACGCAATACGATATACGATATACGCAATACGATATTGCTTTGCAACAAAATTTTCCAACCGCTATTTTATCAAGCCTTTTAGCCCTACCAGAAAGATTTAGTGCAGTTTTTGCAAATTGTTATTTGGTCTTGTTGAGCCGTTCTATGGAGCAACCTCATTTCTTTATAGGATTTGTTATTCCAGATTTCAAAGATTGATGCTTTGTTTACATCTCCTAAGACAACTTTACCTTCGTAGTCTATGCAACATAAAGCGGCTTTGCCGTTGGACAACACGGTGAATGTTCGCCATACTCTTGAACATGGTTTTCTTATTGTCGACTTGGCGGCATGATTTATTTCAAAGTCGGCCCAATTATGGACCTTGCCAAAGCAAAATTCATCCACACAATTTTCCAAGGATTGCATAGTTTTGCCTTTGTCCGATGTGCTGTGACAAGCAACTTTTATTTTCAATGGGAATTTCTTGAGGTCTCTGATCTTAACTAATTCTTTAATATTAGCTGCCACTGTATCAAACTTGAGCCCAAGCCGTATCCGTTCAAACTCTTCCTCTGTGGCCCCGTCAAAACTTATTTTGATTTCATCAAGTCCTGCATCCATAAGCTCGTTGGCTTTGTCTGCCGTAAGAAGGGACCCATTTGAAAATATTGTCACTCTTTTCAGGCCTTTTCTCTTGGCATACCGCACCCGTTGGGCTATATGCTTATCGAGTAATGGCTCGCCAAAATTGTGTAAATGAACGTCGTCGCAATTATATTCGGCGCACTCATCTATTATTCTGTTGTAAAGGGCGTCATCCATGTAACCGACCGGCCGTTGCATTTTTCGATGCGGACAGATTACACATTTTGCGTTACACGCATTAGTCGTTTCGATCCGTACGGTATTGGGAAATTGATTTAACGCGAGGTTAAATACGCCTCCTATAACCGAGCAGGACACTTTTGACAGTTTTGTCCTGTTCTGTTCTGTTTCATTAGTCACGACTTGTCCTTTTTCAGGTTTACCGACTAAAGTTGGTTTACTGGGGAAACAGCGAAGGTACTTGGGTTTTCTTCCTGTTTTTTTATTTATGCGAGCCGAATCCACCAGATGATGCATCTCTTTCTATGACTATTACGACGTTACACTCTATAATTCCTAATGAATATGGGCTGTTACACAGAAAAAGTCAATAAATTTTTGCAAACTTGTTTGGAGGTGTTCTTGGGTTTTGAGTCTTGAGTCTTGAGTCTTAAGTCTTGAGTCCTCTGTCCTCTGTCCTCTGTCCTCTGTCCTCTGTCCTCTGTCCTCTGTCCTCTGTCCTCTGTCCTCTGTCCTCTGGATGATTTCTTATGGTATATCCAATGGGTCGATATCCTTGATTCTATCGGCGTAAATCTCATATGGATATTTTCCCAGCAGCTCTTTGCTGTATTTCTCCAGCAGGGCGTTTCTTTGTTCGCCCACCATCCTCCATTTAACACGGTTTTCCATATCGCTTGAATATTCTTTTACCTCCCCCGGATTCTTCTCCAATATTTTAACGATGCGCCATTTGAACCCATCACGGTAAGAGCCCTTTATCGGCCCTACTATTTCGTTCGGGTCACCTTTCCACAAATCCTCCCAGAACATCCCTTCGCCGCCCGGAGCAGTATGAAAGGACGTGCCTTTCTTTTCCAATGAATATTTTTCTCTGACCGACTCGAAATCCTCGCCGCTGTCTAATTCAGCTTTTACCTTCCGGGCTGCTTTAAGGTCTTGGCACCAGATTTGGTCAATCTTAAGTGTCCTATGTGTCCTGAATACTTCTTTGTTCTTATCGAAATAGGCGGCTATCTGCTCGGTTGTTGGGTCCTCAACCTCCTTATACTTTGCGAGCTTGGCCTCACTGAGCAGCCTCCTGTCTTCATACTCTCTTACCTGCTTTAGTAGATTTTTATCCTTATCGAGTCCGAGTAATTCGGCCTCAGAGACAAGAAGCGGCATGCTCAAAGTCCTCTCTAACAACCGTTCGACGCCCTTTACGGTATTCAAATCTCTTGGGCGACTCGGCGGGGCCGATTCACATAAAGTTTCGAACCAATCCTTCAATGTTATTTTCCCGTGATCGTACGTTGCCAGAACGATGTTTTTCTCTTTCGGCGTCAATTCATCTCTTATTTGACTGATACGGATAAAGTTCATTCTGCGCGGCGTTTTGGGGCGCAGTAACAGCCTTTGGTGGATTTCGACCGCTTTGGGGAAATTGTCAGTCAGTTTTTCTACATGGAACTTTTCGTATATTTGCTTATAGTACTGGTCGAATAATATGCGCATTTTTGTATTTTTGAGCATCGCTTCTGCTCTGGCCTGGTCGAGCTTGGGATCGGCTTTCATCTTCTCTTTTATTTCCGAGTCTGTGACTGTCACTTTCCCTTGCAGGCGCTTTTGTAACAATAAGTTTACAAGCCTTCTTTGCCTGTACCGTTTAATTAATGCCTGGGTCATTTCATCTTCGAGATAACCTTCTTTGCGGGCTTCGGTCGCCATGGCTTTTTCCGCTATCATTTTCATAAGCACCGTTTTAGCGTCAACCGGCTCAGCTTGTTCGTTATAGTTCTCATAATCATCAGGGCGAAGCTCCATCATCAGTCTTTTCTCAAGCTCTTCGCCTGTGATGACGTAATCGCCTATCCTCGCAACGACATTTGACGGCCCGGCGGCCGGCTTGACGACAGGTTGTTCCTTTGGTTTCTGTCCAGCCTGCCCTGCGGCGCACAAATGGCAAAGTGCTATTAGCAGCCCCAGAAAAAGTGCAGCCGATTTGCCCGAAAATAATCTCATCATATGTTTTTCCTTGTTCAAACGTAACCGATTCTTACCGAATACCGATTATGTCTTTTTCGGCAGCTTTAGCCCCAAGAATCACACTTTTTATGGATTTGATTATAACCTTTCTGCCGTTATTAATCAACTCAAATTGTCATTTGACGGCACTTGCCGGTGCCCACCGTCAATTGGATTAATCTGTTTTTCATTTGCGTAAAAAACCGACAGCCACTACAATAAATCTGGCAAATTTTGAATAGAATTATTGAGCTTTGCGTTATTAATGAAACTTAGGGTGGCACCCTCAAACTTGTTCGGGGGTGTTGAAAATAATCCCTTTGTGCTTCTCGTTCTTACAACTCGTCGTGGCGGAGCTCGTCGTAGCCAGATAGTTTCATTTATTTTGCAAACATTAATAGGAGTGATAAATGTTCAAGCCCACAGGAGCACAAGACCACGGAGGCACGACAACACGCCGCCGCAAGAGCACGCGAATACTTGTACCTCGTGCACTTTTGATTTATGCCCTTTTTTGCAGCTTCTGCGTCTGCGATTTATTCGCAGATAGAATCGTTCTCAAACAAGGCCAGACTTTGACCGGGGATATACTTGCGGAAAAACAAACGCAGTTGTACGTAGATATCGGCCTGACGGTCCTGACTATCCCGAAGGAAGAGATACTCGAATATGAATACACCACAGACATCTACGACGAGGACGTCGATGTTGATGACATAAATGATTCAGGGCCCGATGTCGGCAAATTGCCCGCTTTTGTGCCGGCCACGGACCGACCCGCCCGGTTATACAGAACCGCAAATTTGAAAAAAACAACTATCGAAAAGTGCGTGGACGCAGTCTCTGAAGCTGTCGTAAAAGTCTCGAGCCCCACAGCTACAGGCTCAGGCTTCTTCATAAATGAAGATGCGTTCTTGATAACCAACTATCACGTAATAGAAAAAGAAACGAAAATCGAAATCACCGTGTTCCAGAAGGCGAAGAACGGCTTTGAAAAAAAGCAATTCAAAAACGTCAAGATCGAAGCCATCAATCCATTCGTTGACCTGGCACTGCTGAAGGTCGAGGACCTCGGCGACACCAGGGTCAAATTCGTCCACCTCGGCGATATCAACAGCATCAAAGTAGGCCAGGAGGTCTTCGCTATCGGCAATCCGCTCGGCCTCGAGCGAACCGTTACCAACGGCCTGGTCAGCACAACAAACAGGGCCTTCGAGGGGCTCATCTATATCCAGACCAATGCCGACATCAATCCGGGCAATTCCGGCGGCCCGCTGTTCAATCTGGCGGGCGAGGTCATCGGTGTTACGAATATGGGATATATTTTTTACGGCGGACTCGGCTTTGCCATACCAGTCAACTATATAAAGCATTTCATAGAAAACCGCGATGCTTTTATCTATGACAAGGACAATCCGAACACCGGCTATAAATACATTCAGCCCGATCGAAGACGCAACAACGCCCAGCCAAAATTTGCCAAGCCAGAGCCAGAATAGGGGCGGCCCAATGTGGCCGCCCAATCCGACTCTTCTTCTCCTGATACCCTAATACCCTGATATCCTGATACGCTGTCCTCTGTCTTCTGTCCTCTGCCCTCCGTCCTCTGTTTTTACTTCGACATTCGATATTCCTTGTTCGATATTCAATATTCTCTTTATATCCCTAACGCCCCAGCTCCTCGACCTCCTCTGCGCTCAGGACCTCGTCGTAGATACGCACGTCATCAATCAGGCCTGACCAGAAACTGCCTGCGTCAAGGGTTTTGCCGGCGCCAAAATACAGACCACCATTCGAATCTACGCCGACCATAACAACAACATCGGCGTCCTTAGCAACCTCTGCTCCATCAACATATAGGTATCTATGCAATCCATCGAAATCATAGACAAGGCCGATGTGATGCCACTGACCATCGGTGATTACGGATTCCGACACTAATGGGTCAAACGGCGGATGCATCAACCTGGTGATAAGTCTGCCGTATGGTGAGTCCGCCCAAAGCCATGCGCTTCCCGGCTGAGTACCACGGGCAACAGTAACATCCGTCTGAGATATAACCACCTGTCCCGGTGCACCGCCTTTAATCCAGGCAAACGCGCTGAACGACCCCTTCGCCGGATTCAGGATAAAGCCCGCGCTAACATAATCATCTACGCCGTCGAATTGCAGCGCACCGCCTACTTTACCGCCGTCCGGCTGCCAGAGCGGTTCACCGTGAAGTATGCCGTCATTGACGCCGATGTCGTTGTAGGCGATGTCACCTTCTGTCTCATCCAGCCTCCAATGCGCTACCGGTTGAAACTCTTTCAGCAAGTATTCAGCCAAAAGATTCAGGTCTTTTGCATCCACTATACCGTCACCAAAGGGTAGTGGAGCAATGTCACAGGATGGTTCATCCTGACCCCAGTATAGAGCGAGTTTACGGAAATCTTTGAAGTCCACCTTCCCGTCCCCGTTGAGGTCAACGACCGGCAGTATTTTCACGTGCCAAATGTCGCCACCACCTAGGCCACCGGGCCGGGGGGCTAGCCCGTAACCCCCGTCACTAAAGTATATCTCCCGCCCATCGGCCGATATGCTCGGAATGCCTTCATTAGCTAAGCTGTTGACAATCGGCCCGAGATTTACCGGGGTTCCCCAGTCATCCTCTGTCGTTGCCCGCGTCGTAACCCATATGTCGTTATTACCATACCCGCCGGGCCGCACGGAGGTAACGAAGAGCGTCAAGCCATCAGCCGATATGCTCGGGCCATAGTCTAAAGCCGAACTGTTGACGGTTGGACCAAGATTCATGGGGGTACCCCATTCATCGTCTATCGTGTCCCGCGTCGTTACGTATATGTCCCAATTACCTAACCCACCGGGCCGGTCGGAGCCAAAGAAAAGCGTCAGACCATCAGTCGAGATGCTCGGCGACCAGTCTTCAGACGAACTGTTGACGGTTGGTCCGAGATTCACCGGCGTGCCCCAGTCGTCTTCTGTCGTTTCCCGCGTCGTTACCCATATGTCGTTTTTACCATACCCGGCCCGCCAGGAGCCATAGTAGAGCGACAGTCCGTCAGCCGAGATGCTCAAGCTTAAGTCGTGAGTCGAACTGTTGACCGTTGGTCCGAGATTCACTGGGGTGCCCCAGTCGTCTTCTTTGGTTACCCGCATCGCCACATATAGGTCGTACGAACCTGACCCACCGGAGCGGATGGAGGTAAAGTAGAGCGACAGGCCGTCCGCCGATATGGACGCGAGGCCTTCGTAAGCCGAACTGTTGACAGGTGGCCCGAGATTAGTGGGAGTGCCGAAGGTGAAGTCCGCCTTGGCCACATAAGCGTTAGTCAGGACTACGCAAGCCAGTACTGCAAGAAGCAGCATTGCCCCGGCCCACCGTGAGCGTGAGGTCTTTTTGTAATCAGTAATCATTTTAATCCTCCTTTCAATTTGACATGTATCTTCTAATATGCCCGCCACCGAGGGGACATATTGCACCTGAGAGAAATTCTCCAAGAGATTAACAATAGTCCGGCCATATTCAGGCGGCTCATCCGCGTCCATCATCGAAATCGCCAATCTATCGCAGGCTAATTCACGGTCCGCCCGCATCCGGCCAAATGCAAACCACATCAGCGGGTTAAACCAGTGCACAATCTGCAGCAGCGCTATCAACCAGCCAAAATAGATGTCACGCTGTCTAAGATGGGCCAATTCGTGGATAAAAACGTAGCGCAGCTCTTCAAGGCCGTAGGTTTCGAGCATACCCTGAGGCAATAGCAGCCGCGGCCGAATAAAACCGAAAAGGGCAGGACTCTTAATTCTATCGCTTACAATCACCCCTATAATTGTCTGGACACCCATCTCCATCTTGCAGTCTTCCAGCAGTTCGAGAATCTTCTGGTCGGTGATCGGCCTTTCGCGCTTAACGGTCAGCCACAGACTTATGTTGCGCACGCAAACGTAAATGCCTATAGCCACAGTTCCGAGAAGCCAGAGCATGGGCAACATGCGCGCAAATCTAACAGAGATTGCTTCAGAGTTGTTTTCCGGCTCTTGGGTATCTGCAGATTCGGCATATAGATAGAAGTCCATGCCACGATCGCTCTTAGATTCCGAGAAGGATTCTATTATCCGCCCATGTTGAACGGATCGCGGGACGAGATTGAAGATGCTCATCCTGCTCTCGGGCAGCCAGGGCATCGCCAGGCGTATCAGCAACAGCGTCCAAACGAAGTAATGCCAGCGAATCGGCAGCCTGCGCCGCAGGATTTTCTGGACCAGAACAATCAAAACAATCAGAACGCTGCCTTGTATGCTCACCCACAAGAGCCAATCAAAAAATTGTAATAACTGCGTATTTAAGGCTTCCATTTTCAGCCCTTCCGTTATCTTGACTTGTTTCTTTTCTTTTTATGTTCATCAGCGGCCTTTTTGAGGATTCGTCTTAGCTTGGCAATCTTCTCAGTGGATAGCTTCTCTTCTTCGACAAAAGCTGCCAACATCGGCTCAATCGAGCCGCCGCCGAATCGCTTCAGAAACGACGTGGTCTCAGCCCTTACACATTCGGCCTCTGTAACCAGCGGGAAGTAGTGGTACTGCCTGCCCTTTTTCTTAAAACCCACGGCCTTTTTCTGCACCAGCCGGTTAATCAGCGTCCTTATAGTCTCTCGCTTCCAATGGGTCTTTCCGGACAGGGTCTTAACTACATCGTTGGCGGTCGCCGGCGACTTTTTCCACAATAGCTTCATAACCTCCCACTCGGCTTCTGAGATTTTAGGGATCTTTTTCATATGAGCCTCCATACTATTACATCTGTAACATTTACAATTGTTACATATGTAACATAAATGTCAAGGAAAAAATAAATTTTTTTTTGATGTCCAGGGAAAAACCCCCGGGATGCGTGTGGTTCCCGCTGCGCCTCGTCGCATCCACGATTTCGTGCCAATCAGAAAGCTGCATTTTTTTCTTAGCAATGTCCTGTTTTTTGCGTATAATCAGGGCTTCGTTTGCCGTTGTCAGGCCAAACGGCAACTTGTTGAGGGCTCGATGTTGAGCCTGGCCTGGCAAATCCGTGATTATCTCAATCGCAAAGGGCTGATAATTTCTGAGGGAATTCATATGGCAAGGGACAAGATAACAATAGTCGGCGCCGGCCGGGTTGGTGCAACAGCCGCCCACATCGCTGCAACAAAACATCTCGGCGACATCGTCATGCTCGATATAGTTGAAGGCCTCGCCGAAGGTAAAGCTCTTGATATCGCCGAGGCAGGTCCCATCGAGCTTTACGATTCGGCCGTCTCTGGCACCTGCGACTGGACAAAGACCGAGGACAGTAACATCGTCATCATAACAAGCGGCCTTCCTCGCAAGCCCGGTATGAGCCGCGACGACCTTCTCGCTAAGAACGTCCGGATCGTCAAAGACGTCAGTCAAAAAATAGCCCGATATTCGCCCAACAGCATCGTCATTGTTGTCTGCAACCCGCTCGATGCGATGGTTTATACCGCCGCCAAAGTCACGGACTTTGCCAGGAATAAGGTTATGGGAATGGCCGGTGCCCTGGACTCAGCACGCTTTAGTTACTTCCTCGCATCCGAGCTCGGCGTAAGCGTAGAGGATATAAAGTGCGTCTTAATGGGCGGCCACGGCGATGATATGGTACCTCTGCCCCGATTCACCTCCGTCAGCGGAATACCCGTAACCGAGCTGCTTGATGAAGGCAAAATCGCCGAGCTAATCGAGAGAACAAGAAAAGGCGGTATCGAAATCGTAAATCTGCTCGGCTACAGCGCCTATTACGCCCCCGCCGCCGGGGCAGTTAAAATGGCTGAAGCAATCCTGCGAGATAAGAAAACCGTAGTGTCCTGCTGTGCTTATTGCGACAGCGAATATGATGCCGGCGGACACTTCGTCGGCGTCCCCGTCGTTCTCGGTAAAAATGGTGTCGAAAAAATCGTCGAATTGGATTTGAACGAGTCCGAAAAGGCCCAGTTCGAAAAGTCACTCGCCCACGTAAAACAGCTCGCGCTAAAGGTGGACAAACTCTTATAACCCAGATTTCCCACCATCATCCCGAGCGCAGTCCACCGTAAGCCCTTTTTTTGTCATCCCGAGCGCAGTCCGCCGTAAGCCCTTTTTTTGTCATCCCGAGCGCAGTCCGCCGTAGGCCCTTTTTTTGTCATCCCGAGCGCAGTCCGCCGCAGGCAGACGGAGTCGAGGGATCTGGCCAACGAACTTAATGTCATTGCGAGCGAGTCCAGCACCAATTAGGCGTGAGCCTAAGCTCAATTGGTGCTGGACGAGCGTGGCAATCTCTAATGTCGTTTTGAATTTTACAATTTGGTCATTTGGTCGCACCTGTGGTAACGCGAGTACAGGTGAATTTGTTTCGGATTTCGATATTCGACATTCGCATTTTTACCTACCTCCTCCATGTCCATCTGCGACCCATTGATCTGCCACAATATAAAATTTTCCTTCGGCTATTTCTTGCCTTTTGCCGAATAATAGTATAATGTATTGCCTTTTATACATGGGGTTTTGACGGGACCCCGCTTCGCGGGAATCAATAGCAGGGACGCGAATGGAATTGATAAAGAAAATCAAGCAGGCCGAAGCACAAGCGCAAGAAATTATCGAGCAGGCCAAAGCCCAGGCGGCCACGCAGGCCGAAGAAGCCCGGCAGCGCCGCCGCCAGCTCCTGGAAAAGGCTGAGCAGCAAAGGAAAAAAGCCACCGAAGCCGCTGTTACAGAAGCACAGTCGCAAGGCCACACTGAAGTTGAAAAGCTCAAAACGCAAGCCGAAAAGCAGCGCCGGAAATTGCACGATAAAGCCGGTAGTAAATTGGCCACAGCGGCAGCGAGGATAACGGATTACTTGGGTTCCCATTCTGCGAAAACCTCGCAAAATGTGGCCCCCTCAAGAGGCTAACTATGGCCATTGCTCAAATGGCAAAAGTGATAATTGTCAGTCATCGCACGCAAGCTTCCGAGCTTCTGGAGGTATTGCAGCGTGAAGGTATTTGTCATATACTCAACGCAGATGAGGCAATGGTCAGCAGGGACTTCCCCGAGCTTGGCGCCTCAGCCGAACGCCCCAAAGATATTGAAGGGCTGTTAAATCGCCTGGAAAAGAGCATTACATTCCTCAAAAATTATGCCGCCGCCAAGAAGGGTCTCGCCGGCGTTTTTTCACCGCGTACCGTTATTGATGAGCAATCATATGACAAGGTTGTTTCAGACCGCCAAATTCTAAACATTATAGACCGGTGCGAGCAGCTCGAAGCATCAATAGAAAAAGCAAACGGCCAAATTGAAAACCTGCACGGCACCCTGGAGACGCTCAACCCATGGTCGTCTCTCGAAACCCCCGTAGAAGAGATTGGCCAGCTTCGCACAACTACCTGCTGGGCCGGATTGATACCGGGCCGGCAGTTTGAGCAGGTAGCCGAAAAAATAGCCGAGCTCGGCGGCGCGATTCAGCAAATAGCAGCAGCCCAAGACAGGTACGCCTGCCTTGTTGGGTGCCTGAACGTTAGTGTCAATGACGTGCAAAAGCTGCTGCGCTCAGCCGAGTTTGAGCCGGTTAACTTCGAGCCGATGACCGGCACCATGGCGGAATTAATAAAGCAGCACGAAGAAAAGTTGAATAAAACAAGTAAGCAATTACAGGGCCGGTATGACGAGGCTGCGTCACTGTCTAAAAATCTGCTCAACCTTGAAATTCTACACGACCATTATGAAAATCTATTAGGCAGGGAGCAGGCCAGGGATACTGCCCCGGCCACCGAACACACTGTCCTCCTGGAGGGCTGGGTGAAAAAAAAGGATTATGCTCGCCTGAAGAAAATAGTATCTGGGTTTGAGGCGTCGAGTTTGACAAGAATCGAACCGGCCGAAGACGAAGAGGTGCCCGTTGAGATAGAGAACAAAAACTACATTCGGCCGTTTGAAGTGATAACCCGACTTTACGGTATGCCGCAGCATTTTGAGGTTGACCCGACTGTTTTTCTGGCACCGTTCTTTGCCCTGTTCTTTGCCCTGTGTCTGACCGATGCCGGCTACGGGTTTGTCATCATCGCCCTGATGATTTTCTTCATAAAGAAATTGCAGGGGGACAAGAAGCTGATGTGGATGCTTGGCATCTGCGCCGCCGCCACTGTTGTCGCTGGCGCTTTGTTCGGCGGATGGTTTGGTGATGCAGTGCAACAGTTCGTACCTGCCTTGAAACCCTTACGAGATAAGATGATGTGGTTTGACCCGCTTGATAAGCCGATGAAGTTTTTTTACCTGGCACTGGGACTTGGCTATTTCCAAATCATGACAGGGCTGACGATTGCGTTTGTCCACAACTTAAAGCAGAACAAATATATTGCAGCTCTCTGCGATCAGCTGACCTGGCTGGTTATGCTCAACTCGATTGTAATACTTTTACTCAGCAAGTTTGGGCTCGTCCCGGCTGAAGTTGGTAAGTCATTTGGGTTCCTTGCACTTATTCCTGCGGGTGTGATTTTACTGTTTAGCGAGCGTCAGGGCGGTTGGGCAGGCCGGATAGGTATGGGAATGTATAATTTGTTCAGCACAATATTTTATATGGGCGACGTGCTGAGCTACTTAAGATTAATGGCCCTCGGCATGGTTACAGCCGGCCTGGCTATGGCAATAAACGTTATTGCCAAGATTGCCCGCGAGATACCTTACGGCATAGGCATCCTTGCTATGATATTAGTCCTTGTCGGAGGACACGGATTTAACATAGCCATAAATGCCTTAGGCGCGTTTGTTCATACTTTGCGACTTCAATATGTGGAATTTTTCCCGAAGTTCCTGGCCGGTGGCGGCAAATCGTTCGAGCCCCTGAGCAAAAAGTATAAACACGTTTATATAGCGAAAAGCGCAAAGTGAAAAATGTAAAACTTTTAATTTTTAGTTTAGAAAGGCAGGTTAACAATGGATTACGGAATGATATTGGCTTTGGCCGCCGCAGGATTGGCGGCTCTATTACCCGGTATCGGCTCGGCAATTGGTATCGGTATTGCCGGCAGAACCGCCGCAGGTGTGTTGAGCGAAAAGCCGGAGAGATACGGGCAGATGTTCATTATGGTAGTGCTGCCCGGAACACAGGGTTTCTACGGCTTTTTGGCAGCGTTTCTCGTGATGCTCAATCTCGGTTTTTTCGGTGGCAGACTGCTGTTTAGCGTTGACTTGGCCCTGCAAGCCGACTTAAACAATACCACCATCTCGCAAGAGCTACGTCAGGAGTTTGAAAATAACAAGTACCCACTCTTGCAACACACCAGCATCTCGGTCCAAGAGCCAGAGAGCGAATGGCTAATAACCGACAAGCAAAATAAGAAGAGTTACCGGATCAAGAAAGAGGAAGATAAAAAGGAAGAGAAGCTAAACATTTACGGTGAAACCGGGTTCCCGGACATGAGCGAAACACCTGGGATTGGAGTGCAAGCGTTGATGGCCTGCTTGCCTATTATTTTTGCCGGTCTGATAAGCGCTATCCTTCAGGGCAGAGTTTGCGCAGGCGGCATATTGATGGCCGCAAAAAAACCCGAAATGGCATTTAAGGCCGGCGTCGTCTACGCGGTTATGGTCGAAGTCTATGCGGTGCTTGGCCTGCTGGTAACAATGTTTATGCTGCTGTTCGGTATTAGTTGGCCGACGGCTTAATGCCTGAAACGCAATACGCTCGCCTTCGGCGGAGCCTACGGCGTAGCCAGGAGATACAAGATTATGGAAGCAGAACAGGTGGTAGAAAAGATATTAGCCGACGCGAAGGCCGAGTCTGAGAAGATAAAAAAACAGGCCGAAGAGAAGGACGCTGCCGAACAGACCAAACTCGACGAGCAGCTCATCCAGTATAAGAAACAAACAGAGGTTCTTGCTGAAAAGGCGGGAAAAGACGAAAAATCGCATATCCTCGCAGCGGCGAGGATGGATATTGCAAAGCAGTTTCTCGCCGAGAAAAGAAAGATACTTGATGAAGTCTTTGTGCAGGCACGCCGGCAAACACAAAATTTGCCGGACGAGCAATATCACGAGCTTATAACGAAACTAATGCTCGAGGTGGTCGAAACCGGCGACGAAGAGATTGTAATTGATAAGAACGAAAACCGAATCGATAAGGAATTTATAAAGCAGATAAATCACAAGTTAGGTCCCGATCACAAAGGTAATTTGAGATTGTCTGACGAAAAACAGGACCTTGGAGGCGGCTTTATTTTAAGACGCGGCAAGATAAAAACCAACGTCTCATTAGAGGTGCTGTTGACCCAAGCCCGCAAGGAGCTGGAAATTGAATTAGCAAAGGAACTATTTGAGAATTAAACAACAAATGGCTGAACTTGCTGAGCAAGCTATTCTGGATTTTTACACGTATCCGCCCGTCGGCGGTGACGACTGGCGATATATTTACCAGACAGCTCAGGTACGCGTGCTTGAGATGCAGATGCTAAGCCCGGCGACCTTCCTGGATATGGCCAATGCCGAAAGTTTCGAGGCCGCCGCCGATTTGTTAACAGCGAGCGAATACGCCCTTCCGCCAGGCCTTGCAAGGAGTAGGCAAGCCCTTGCAGAGATGGAGAATATTTTGCGACTTCGAAGGTCAGCGGTGCGGGAGCTGTTTTCAGATTTTATGACTCGTCCGGCGGAGCCCGGCCGGAGCAGGATTGATGAGCCGGTTGTCGAGCTGTTCAGAACGCGCGACGATTTTGCCAATCTCCGGCTGGCAGTCAGGCGAACAGTGTCTGAAACGGAAAAACCGCTGGGGACCGATTACAGCACTGACGGCAACGTTCCGCCCGAACTGTTCGAGCAGCTATTCGCTGAGGAAAGCGAGCCTGACAGGCCGGTATTTCCGGATTATGTCCAGCAAGCCGTAGAGCAGGCGATTCTGGCCTACTATCAAAATAAGGACATCCGCCGGATCGATTACGCAATCGATAAATTCCAGGCTGAATATAATCTGAACAAAGCGCATGAACTGGAGAGCATCTTTCTGCTCGGACTGTTTAGGATACAGATTGATTTGACGAATATCCGCACAATGCTTCGGCTCAAGTTCACCGAATCCGAGCAGCGTAACGTCTTTTTAGAGGGCGGCTTTATCGGGCTGGAGCGATTCAGACACGGCCTGGACCTTGGCTACGAAGCGCTTGGGCCGTTATTTTTTGTAACGCCTTATTACCGGGTTGTTGAAGCAGGTGCTAACTACTTGGCGTCGAATAAATCTTTTTTGAAAGCTGAGCAGCAGTGTGACGAATTCTTGACCGGGTTTCTAAAATCAACCATTCAGATTACTGTTGGCCCTCAGCCGATTATTGCTTTCTTGTTGATGAAGGAGAATGAAATTCGCAAAGTCAGATTGATATTGACAGCGAAAAAGAATCATTTGGATACAAAACTTATCTTGGACCGCATCTCGTGAAGCGTGACTAAAGTGAACTAAAGTGAGCTAAAGTGAGTAGGATATAGTCCGCCGGCGGCGGATAACTTTAGGCACTTTAGGCACTTCACACTTTAGCTCACTGAGGTACGAAGAAATGGAAGGTAAAATTGCAGTTTTAGGTGATACCGATTTTGTAATGCCGTTTTCGGCACTTGGAGTCGATACGTACCCCGTAGGCCAGACGGCTCAACAAATCAATGAAAGTGCTAAGAAGATAATCGAAGGCAAATATGCTCTTGTAGTGGCCGCTGAGAACATAGCGCCGGTGGTTGAAGAAGTTTTCTCAGCCTATCAGGATACGCCGACTCCGTGCATTGTGGTTGTACCGTTTACCACCGAATCGAAAGGCCTTGCAACGCAGGCCCTGGGAGAAGTGCTTAAGATAGCTACGGGCATAAACATTTTACAAGGATAGAAACCCCACACTTACGTGTGGGCAATGGATACCACACACGTGAGTGTGTGGAGGGAAGAAGCACATATAAAAAAGGTTTAACAATGCAAGAGACGAAAGAAGGCAGGATAGTCAAAGTCGCAGGTCCTGTTGTTGTTGCTGAAGGTATGGCCGGTGCGCGAATGTATGACGTTGTTCGCGTGAGCAAATTGAACATCATAGGCGAAATCGTGGAGCTGCACGGCGATTTGGCTTCGATTCAGGTCTATGAAGAGACCACCGGCATAGGCCCCGGCGAACCCGTTGTTGACACCGAGGCGCCTTTGAGTGTTGAGCTGGGGCCCGGCCTGATTGAAAGCATTTACGATGGTATCCAAAGGCCGCTGGACTCACTCGTAGAGCTCGAAGGTGAGTTTATGAGCAGAGGTAGTGCGCTGCCAGGCCTCAATAGAGAAAAGGAATGGCACTTTAAACCGACAGTAGCCGATGGAGCAAAGGTCAGCCCCGGAGACATTATAGGCGAGGTTCAGGAAACTACACTTGTTGTGCACAAGATTATGGTGCCGTTTCCAGTTGCCGGCACTATACAAAAAATAGCCGAAGGTGATTACACCGTTGATGAAACTGTCGCTGTTTGTGTTACCGAAGATGCAACCGAGGTAGAGTTGAAACTGATGCAGCAGTGGCCCGTCCGCAATTCCAGGCAGATAACAAAGCGGTTTGCGCCAAATAGAATTCTTGTTACCGGTCAGCGGGTTATTGACGCCTTCTTTCCAATCACCAAGGGCGGAACCGCCTGTGTGCCGGGGCCGTTCGGAACCGGCAAAACCGTCGTTCAGCATCAGTTGGCCAAATGGGTCGATGCAGATATAGTGGTTTACGTCGGTTGTGGCGAGCGCGGCAATGAAATGACCGATGTTCTGACCGAGTTTCCGGAATTAAAGGACCCGCGCAGCGGCGAGCCCTTAATGCGACGCTCGGTACTTATCGCAAATACATCGAACATGCCCGTAGCAGCAAGAGAGGCCTCGGTCTATACCGGTATTACCATAGCTGAATATTTCCGCGACATGGGTTATGTCGTGGCCTTGATGGCCGACAGCACGAGTCGATGGGCCGAAGCGATGCGGGAGATATCGACCCGTCTCGAAGAGATGCCCGCCGAGGAAGGTTACCCCGCGTATCTGGCGGCCCGAATTGCGGCGTTCTATGAAAGAGCCGGCCGAGTCCAGTGTACCGGCAGCCCCGAGCGTGAGGGGGCTCTATCGATTATCGGCGCGGTAAGCCCGCCGGGCGGCGATTTGTCCGATTCCGTCGTGCAGGCAACGCTGCACGTGGTTAAGGTCTTCTGGTCACTCAAAGGTGAGCTCGCTTACCAGAGGCACTTTCCAGCCATTGATTGGCTCACCTCATATTCCTTCTATAAGCAATACCTGAAGGAGTGCTTCGAAGATAAGGACCAGGGGCAGGAAATGGAAGAGTTGATTGTCAAGGCAATGAGCCTGTTGGAGCAGGAGGCCGAGCTTCTTGAGATTGTTCGGCTCGTCGGTGCAGAGGCCTTGTCGCCGACCGACAGACTGGCGCTTGAGACGGCCAGGTCTATCCGCGAAGACTTTCTGCACCAGAACGCCTTTCACAAGGTTGACACCCACACTTCGATGGAAAAACAATACGAAATGCTAAAAACCGTCCTGCACTTCGGGACCCAGGCCCTTGCTGCCATCGAGGCCGGAGTCGAAACCGCAGAAATCTTCAAGCTGGCTGTCCGGGAAGAAATCGCAAGGGCAAAATACATCCCGCAGGATGATATAACCAAAATTCCCAAGATAAGGGAAACAATTGAAGAGCAGATGAAACAATTACAAACCACGACTGTGTAAATAAGGTCTCAAGGATAAGAAGAACGAAACCCAATAATCAATAGAAAATAATCAGTAATCAATTACGAGGGTTTGAAATGCTGGCTGTAAAAGAGTACCAAACAGTTACGAATATCTCCGGCCCGCTGATGCTGGTCGAGATGGTTGACGAGGCCAAATACGGGCACATTGTCGATATTGAGCTCGGTGACGGCTCGATACGTCACGGCCAGATCCTTCAGGTCGAGAACGACAAGGTGCTCGTCCAGGTCTTCGAGGGCACGCGTGGTATCGATGTCACCAGGAGCACCGTTCGGTTCTTAGCAAAGCCG
>JAUXAL010000105.1 GCA_030619925.1 Phycisphaerae bacterium
AGGAAATATTGGAAACATGTTTCGAAAAAGCTAAGAGGTTGGTGACTAAGGATCCTCTTGTTAAATTAAAAGGTAAATCTTATGATGAAGCAATGGCGCAAGCCTTTCGAGTATGGGCAATAGGTGAGTCTGTGCATGCGGTAATCGAAACATTCAAAGAAAAATATGAAGATATTATGAAAGTCAATTATCATAATGAGTTATTTGAAGATAGCAAAGCCTGTTCATTAATTAAGGCGTGTAAAACTGTAGGACTTAATTATGTATACCGTGCGGAACAAGTCATAAAAAAAGAAGTCATGGCGAGACGGGTGATACATGATTTGATGGATATTTTCTGGGAAGGAGTATCAAAGAAGCCGAATGAACGGACAAGATTTGAAAAAGAAATATATAATCTAATGTCGGAAAATTATCGTACGGTTTTTGAAACAATAGAAGATCTGCCAAATCCTTTGCCTAAACACAGAGATGTTTACAACAAAACTCGAGGAAATGAGAAATTACCAGAAAATTACTGTTGCATGCAGCTTGTAACCGATTATATTTGTGGAATGACAGATACGTTCGCATGTACACTTCATAGACAGTTGACTAATGGTTGATTCAAAAATACAGAAGTTAGAAAATGAGCTTAGGGCTCGCGTCAGCCGGTTTGTTTCCGACAACTCCAAATGGTGTTCTTACCGATATAAGGCATTACAGAAAATTCGTGAGTTCAAGGGGAAAGCCTTTTTATGTGGCGGAGCGGTTAGAGACATTCTTCTGTCCGATAGCCGAAATAACATTATTCCTCGCGATCTTGATATTATTCTTGGCTATTCTGAGATAAAGAATGTAGCTGATTCCTTTTCAGATTGCACCAAGAGATGGAATTGCTATGGTGGGGTGTCAATTCAAGTAAAAGATTGGTCTATTGATATGTGGCCCTTGGATAAAACATGGGCCTTTAAAAACAATTACGTAGAAGGAAAAGGTTTTAGCGACTTTCCAAAAACTACGTTTCTCAACATAGAGGCGGTTGCTATACAACTTTTTTGTAGTAAGGGAAAGAAGAGAGAGATTTATTCAAAAGGTTTTTTTGAAGCGATTTTAGACAGAACCATAGAAATAAATCTCAAAGAGAACCCAAATCCACCTATGTGTATTGTCAGGTCTTTAAGTGTGGCCAAGAAGTTCAAGTTTGCGATTGGGCCAAATCTTGCTAGGTATATAAAACACTATGCAAATCAAATAGAGCTGGAAGAATTGCTGGAACTTTATCAGGTTCGTTACAGATCTATCCACCTTTCGGTTAACGAACTTTATTCTTGCATCAAAGCAATCGAGGAACAACTGCGGATTTCTGATAGAGAGCCTGTACAACTACCAGTATCAGACAACAAAAGTTACTTTCAACCAGATCTTTGGGTTAAATGGTGATTGGTGAATTAGTTAATTGGTTAATTAGATCCCCGCTTCCCGCTTTCGTAGGCACCAGCTTCTCGGTGATGACCAAAAAAAGTGCTTTTTTAGCCGTTTTCTTTCGACTTTTGTTTGAAAATATGTTATAATACGCCTATGTTAGCCAGCAGACTAACATAAACCGCCCGTAGGCGGAGATAAACAGACATTAGACATCAGACTTCAGACTTCTGACTTCTGACTTCAGATAACAGACATCAGGAGGTTACCCAAATTGCCATCGTTTCACAAAACGCTGGAAAACAGGGGGTTTTTGTCATATCAGGCCGAAATAGCGGAGAAACTACGAAGTTTTGAATACTTTTTATGCAAAACAAAGCCAATTTCCGAAAAAGTCAAGTGAACGCAAACACTTTTACACAAATGGCTTATGAAAATAAAAGCGATTGGACACTTGGTGAAAACAAACCCAATACAAAGCCAATTCAAAGCCAAACAAAGCCAATTGCCGAAAGGGTGAAATTGATGCAAAGTGTGTGTTTACAAAGGAATATGAAGAAAAATGCGGATAGGGGCTATGAAAAAACAAAGCCAAAACAAACCCAATTCAAAGCCAAACAAAGCCAATTTCGAAATCCCACTGCCGGGCGGCAGAATGTACTTCATAATAAAGTTCACACAGCTTTTATTGTGCGTAAAGCAAAAGTTGTACAAAAAACAGTTGTTTTGGTGGAAAGGCCAATGGCAATTGGATATAAAATAGCAAAAGTAAAAGGAGAATGCAGTACGCAATACGATATACGAGATACGCAATACGAGATTCGGGAGACAAGATATGACAGCGTCAGTAACAGCAATAATAGGTTTGGCTGATTGGTTGCCAAAAACTATCAATTACGAAATCATCAAGGGAAATGCAATTTGGCGTTTTGGACTTGTTTTACTGGTAGTGCTGGTGGCAATGGCAGCAGGGCGAATCGTCCAGTTCGCCATCAACAGTTATGCTCTGCGACTGGCAAAGAAAAAGGGGGAGGCTCCTCTGACACTGCTGCTAAAGGCGCTGGCAAATCCTATCTATGTAGCGGTATTCGCAGCCGGCATATTTTTCGCCAAGGTCCCTTTATTTTTCGATGACGAAAATGGCATACGAACTGCCATTAGCACGGGATGGACAACGATTGCACGGGTAACATTGGCTATTGCAGCAGCCTACGGGCTTTATCGGCTGGTGGACGTCATCGAATACTACCTGAACCGGCTGGTCGGAAAAACTGAAACAAAGCTCGACGATATGCTCGTGCCCATAGTGCGCAAGGCCTTACGGATAACAATTGCAATTATCGCGATTCTGCTCATCAGCGAGAATATCTTAGGTGCCGAGAAGATCAAATCACTCCTGTTTAGTGCCGGCATTGGCGGTATTGCTGTTGCTCTTGCAGCCAAGGACACGATAGCTAATTTCTTCGGCTCTATCACGATTTTTACGGACAGGCCTTTTCAAATGGGTGAGCTTGTAAAGATCGGCGACCACTTAGGCCCGGTCGAGGAAGTGGGCTTTAGAAGCACACGCATACGCACACTACAGGGACATCTCGTAACCATACCCAACAGTGTAATTACAAATTCGTGCGTGGAAAACATTGGCAGGCGTCCCTTTATTCGCAGGACGTCTAATATCACCGTAACTTACGATTCGGGCTATACGAAGGCCAAAAAGGCGGTCGAGATTATAAAAAACGTTCTCGCCGACGTGCCGGAGCTAAATACCGACCCTGAGAGGCCGCCGAGGGTGTACTTTAGCGATTTTAACGACTGGTCTTTGAACATTTATATGAGCTATTGGGTCAAGCCGGCTGACTACTGGCTGTATCACGAGGTCAACGAGCAGGTCAATTTGGAGATGATGAAACGCTTCGAAGCAGAAAAAATCGAATTCGCCTTCCCCAGCCAGACGCTTTATGTAAAGAAAGACTAATTCGTCGCAGGTATTGCGTATGGTTCTTTATGTCATTGCGAGGCCTGCAAAGCAGGCCGTGGCAATCTCATCCGTTACATTTTAGATTGCTTCGCGGAGTTTATCCTGAGCAAAGCGAAGGGCTCGTAATGACGGATCGAATCACAAGCCACGAAATACGAATCGGGTGGTTATTTTTCGGCAGTCTCTGCCCTGGAAGAAACCGGCTCGGGCCCTCTAAACTCTGTTACCTCAAACTGCTGTTGCTCAGTTTCCGACAGGGTCGGCTGTTCGACAATCCACGGAGTTATGAAAACAACCAGCTCGCTGGTAACCGTATCCTCACCTTCGAATCTGAACAAGGCACCCAAAAGCGGCACATCGCCGAGCAAAGGTATCTTGTTAATCTGCTTGGTAACTTCCTTTTTGCGCAGGCCGCCCAGAACTACTGTCTGGCCGTTCTTGATTAATAGCGTTGTTTCGGCTTCACGCCTGTCAACAACCGGTTGAGGAAATTGATTAGTGCTGGTTCCTATTATCACGACCTCATCTGTTCTGACACTAAATTTTGGTTTCAAATTTAGTCTGATCATCTCGTCGCCGGCAGCAAGATGCGGTGTAACCTCAAGCTCAACACCGACCTCTTTGAATGCGGTTGTTCCCATAGTGCCGCCTGTGGCAGACTCTGTAAGTTCCTGGTAGGGTATTTCGGAGATGATCTTCATACTGGCTGTTTCATTGTCAAGTACCAGAATTCGAGGGTTTGCAAGAAGCTTGGCATTAATATTGTTCTGCTGAGCCCTCAACATCACGTCAATATCAACAGTGGCATTCAGCCAACCAAAACGCAAAGCCCCTGTGCCTGTGGTCTTTCCGGTTGCGCCGCTAAAGATACCTGTCCCAAACGGGTCGGTTTCTCCAGTCGGATTTGTGCCTACTCCTGTTATTCCAGCAGTTCCATATGCGGTATCACGGCCTGCCTGCCATTCGACGCCGAGGTCGAGCTTGTCCTTGCTGGTTATGTCATAAATTCTTACCTCGACCAATATCTGGGGCGTCACACGGTCAACCTTCTCGATTAACTTCTCTATATTCTTGATTTTGCTCTCGACGTCGGTAACGATTACAATACTCGTACCCTGAACGAAGGACACCATACCATCCGGCGGTTTTGAAACAATCTCCTTCAACGCCTTTACGACCTCTGTGATATCTGCGTACTTAATTTCAAAAGTTCTGGTCTCAAGCCTCTCATATAACTCAGGCATTTCTTCACGCGATAATATCCGTATTATATTTTTACCTACCACATAGTCACAGCCATGCATGTCAAGAATACACCGCAGCGCTTCCTCGAGCGATACATCTCTAAGCGTAACGGTCACATTGCCGGTAACTTTGGGGCTTTTGATAAGGTTCACGTTTGCCTGCTCGGCCAGCTGTCTTATTACCATATCGATAGGCAGCTCATTGACATCGATACATACGCTTTTCATCATCCGCTGCTCAAGGTCTGTCAATAGTTCTTTTTCCTCTGAATCCCCATCGCTATTCTCGGCGGCAACGATAGCACAGCTAAGACAAACAGCTATAAAAAGCGTCAAGAATTTTAATCCCCCATATTTCATCATAAAGCTTCTCATAATAATTCCTCTTCCAAATTTAGTAAGGGCTAATGTTTATATTGCGTGTAACCACAGGGACCACAAACACACTTTTTCGCGCTCGGGACCGCACAAAATAGGGTTTGCTTTTATTTTCCAACATTTTGCTTCCACCTTTTTTCACCCGCTTCGAACTCGACACTGTCTCTATTTATTTTTACGACAGTCGCACCTAATACTTCTTCACCCTCATGCACTATTCGGCTGCCAATAACTGCGGACGGATTATCCTCGCTGTAGACAATGCTTCTTACGGTTAGTCTCCCTATTCTTTCGGTTTCAAGTCTTTCGGTGTCGGTCTGAGTAGTGATTGTCGAGCCGGGCCGCATAGGGTCACGATACGTTGTCGGATAGGGTGCCGGAATCTCCCAGTCGATTTCATAAACAGAGGCGGCAACAGTATTCGCCGGTTTAACCTCCCCAGGCTCAGCTATCGTACGCGAAGGCGTGCTAAAGACTTTGATAAGCACAAGAACCAGGACGACAAAAAAAACCGGCATCAATACCACCATTGCTTTTTGCCTCGTGGTACCGACGCCCAGCCTTGATGCGAAGAGCCTGTCTTTCATCTGCTGCAAGAAGGTCTGGCTGACGACTTTTACGGCGGTACGCCTGTCAGAAGCGGATTTTTCAATATCAGTTTTGGGTAGTTGAGCCGTAGCAGCCTCCGGAAATGGCCGCGAAGGTTGATAAGGTTTTGGAGCCTGGGGGTTCTGCAGATTCTGGGCCTCTGGAGCCGGCGGTTTTGGAGCGGGACAGCCGATATGGTCGGCTGCAGGCGCGTCAGAAGACTGCTGAACACCATCGTTGTTCGGAATCGGCACGCCCTTAAAAATCGACGAGATTTCCTTGTGCAATCCAGTGTCGTTCTTTCCATGCTCTTGCATTGATTATCTCCCGGCCAAAGCCTCGTCATTGATTAATCGCCCAGCCAAAGCCTTGCCGCTGATTATCTCCTCAGCCAAAGCCTCGTATTCAGCGGCCGCTTTGCTCTCAGGGGCATAAGTCAAGACCGGCTCACCGGCGCTTGGAGCTTCAGCCAACCTCACGCTTCTGTGAATAACCGTATCAAATACCAAATCGCCGAAAAATCCCCGCATCTGTTGTTGAATCTGTCTGCTGAGAAGGGTTCTGCTTTCGACAAAAGTCAACAATAAGCCCAGGATTTTTACATAACAAGGTTGGAAACGCTCTTTGATAATGTTCGCCGTCTCGAACAACTGTTTTAGGCCTTCCATCGCATAGTAATGCACCTGAACAGGCACGATGACATCAGTGCTGGCAACAAGTGCGTTAAGGGTCAACAGGCCGAGCGATGGTGGGCAGTCGATAACACATACATCATATTTGTCCCCTACCATTGCGAGCTTCTTGCTGAGGACGAATTCTCTCGCGGCTACGCCGGTCAGCTCAATCTCGGCACCTGAAAGCAAGATATTGCTTGGTGCCAGATTAAGCCACTCGACTTTCGTACCCACTATAACTCTGGAGATTCCAATCAGGACATTTGTAAGAGCATTATAAACAGTTATGGTCAGGCTATCAGGGTCATAGCCAAACCCTATCGTGCTGTGGGCTTGCGGGTCGAGGTCAACTATCAAGACCCGGTTTCCTAACATGGCAAAAGCTGTTGCAATATTTACCGCAGTAGTTGTTTTGCCACAACCGCCCTTCTGATTTGCTATTGCTATTGTTCTCATATCTCGTATATCGTATTACGTATTGCGGCAGTTTTTTACGCACGACGAATTTAACTGTCCTGCCGTTTTCTGACAAAAACCACCAGGTTCACATTCGCTTGAGGACTTGAATCACCCCGACCCGAGCTTACTGTGAACTTATCTACAAAGAGGACCGGCCGATGCCTCTCCAGAGCATTCAGGAAAGTAGCAAACTGAGGGAACAAGGCGGCGAAGCTGACATCAATGTGGTTCTCGCATATATAATTACAATCAGGTATCGCCGAGACTTTGCTGCTGTCTCTACTTTTAACGCTGAACGAAGCAAGTTTCTCCTCACCGGCAATTTGACTTATATCAAACGTCAAATTAGCCGAATCTTCAAAGTCAATAACAAAATCCCCCAGTCTATTTCGTAAACGCTCGATTTGTTCATTTAACTGAATTCTGGTCTCCTTTTGCGTTGCTTTTAGTGCAGACTCGTACATCTGTTTTTTCTCGGTGAGCTTGTTTTCGACCTGTTTTTTGCTGCCTCTCTGTGGTCTTAGCACAAGCATATAAACAAAGAAAAAAAACGTGAAGCAAGCTGCCCATATTAGAGCTGCTGTCGTAAGATATTTTCTATAAATCTTCATAGAAGCCATGCTACAATCCCGCCTTAAAGACACAATCTATCTCGTAAGAGACGATTTCCCGGCCTTCGAGAGTATCAGACTCCTGTGAAACAGTAATGTTTTCAAGCCTCGGTCCGAGAAAATCTGAAGAGCGAAGCCGATCCTGAAAATCTCTAACTGCTTTGTCACAGTCATATTGCGGCCTACCACGAACACTCATCCGCAATGTTCTTACAGGAACATCGATATCAATCATTTTTTCGGGATTATCTTTTTGAGGAACTTCTCTTTTTACAAAATGCTGTCTTACCTCAAGGTCTGTCAACACCACCGAGTTCGGCATATTCTCTACCAGAGTCGCCAATACAGGCGACCATTGAGTATATCTGTCAATGGAGGACTTAACTTCCGATAGGCAATCGGCGTAAACGACTTTCTCTTTCTCTAATGATTCGTGCAGCTCTACAGCGTCCGACAATTTGGCAATCTTTGCTTCCCACCTGACTATTTCGCTCTGCTGTACTGACACAATGATTCTGTTGTTCAGATAAAGGCCGAACATTGCTATCGCGCCAATAACGGGTATTGCAACGGTCACCGCGGCAATAGCTATGCCTCCAGGGCCGCTCCTCAGCGGAACACCGTGTCCCTTTAACAAATCTATCGTGAACATAACTTCGTCTCCCGTCGCTCGTCGCTCGTCTCTCGTTCAAAAATCAATTAGATTGACCTCATAGCAAGACCGGCCGCTACCGCCATTGCAGGGCCTGTCTTTGCCAAAATATCCTTATACCGCTGCCCCGCATCGCAGCGTATTTTGTCAAACGGATTCCACAATACGGCTTCAACCGGAAGCTGGCTACTTAACAACTCAACGAAGCCTTTGGCCGGAGCAAACCCACCGCAAACAAATATTTTGTTAACAAGCGTCGATTTCTCCTGGGCCACATAATAGCGCAATGATTCGGCAACATCGACAATCAATTCTTGACAGGCATTTTTCAGACTATCATAATGTTCTATCTGCTCGGCCGGCGAATCGCTGGACAACATCTCCTTGGTAGCTTCTACTGACATATCATTTTCGGTAGCAAACTGCTTTACAATATCATCACCGGCATGAATCATATCACGGATAAACGGCCAACCGTTATCGCCCATAATTGCCAGAGTGGTAAAAGAGCCGCCAACATTCAGGATGGCTATCATCCGGCGAGTCTGTGGCTCTTCAGATTCACTGCCGAGCCCCGCCCCTTTGTAAGGGGCGTGGGCGAGCTCATTGAAGCAATTCAAAAGTGCCAATCCGTCAACATCCATCAGGACGCACTTAAGGTGAGCTTCTTTAGCAAGTTGCACTTTACTTTTTATCAGCGCATTCGTCGCGGCTACTAAAACGCCCTTTGTCTTATCATCGCCATCAGACATCAACTGATAATCAATAGCGCCATCTCCTGTATTGAACGGACAAACCTGCGAGGCTTCGAGCGAAACTGCTGCTTCTATCTCTTCCGACGGCAATGGAGGAAACTCAAAATGGCGCACCGCAACTTCTGGTCCGCTTACGCTGCAAACAGCCAAGTCTGTCTTAATTCCGGTCAACTCAAGGCACTGGTGAATTGCGCTGAGGGTGTTTATTCTTCGACGCTTATTGCTACCCTCACTCGCTGCAATCTCGGTGATACCGGCTGCGGTAACTGCGTAACCTCCATTGTTTTTGCGCAGCTGGATTAGTTTGACTTGGGACTCGCCAATATCCAGGCCCACGACTTCCCTTTTCTCAAACCCAAGCTTAAACAAAAATTTCCCACGCAGGTTCATAAATCCATCAACCTATTTTTGGCGTTTAGCGTATACACTATCCCTGTAACTACACACTCTCATGCTATCATTTATCGACCTAAAAAGGTGTTGTGTTATGTAGAAATTATAATATGGCGGTTATACAGACTAATATGCATGATTTTAAGATGCCGGGTCCCATAAATAATTGATTATCGACTATTTGCTATTGGTTAGCTGGCTGGTCAATAATCGCGCCAGCCGGCAGGTGCGGGAATATACTTGCTCTGCAGCCAGATATCGCCCGGCAGGATACCTTCGAACAATCTTTCATCAAGATAGTAGCGTTTGAGATAACCATCCGTGCCAATCAATTCGACGACGCCTCGGACAGCTTCGGTAACAGTACCGCGTACAATCAGGTCGTTCTGGTTACCGCTGCCTGGAGTTTCTTTTCTGCCGCCACAGGTGCTCCCTCCGATGCTCCTTTCGATATTTTCAGCGCCCCATCCACCGCCGCCGACCGTTATGGCCGCCTCTATTACCATCGGGTCAGGCAGATGTCTGTCATACGTCTTGCTGCCGCTGTCGGCATCACGCCTGCCGATAGGGACATATTCAAAGCCTTTAACTTGCTCTCCGCCTTGACCTGGGCCTGGGCGTCCGCTTTGGCCTTGGCCTTGCCCTGGGTTTTGGCTGACTGTTGTCATACCCGGGTCAACAATTTTTATTACCCCCTGGGCAACCAGGCCCAGGACGTTGGGATTATTCTGTGACGGCATGCCGTTTGCGTCATGAGGGCCATCGACAACTATGGAATCGGCAATCCAGATATTGCCGGTTGCTGCGACGGTAATCCTGCCTCTTACTACCTGATCGCCATTATGGATGGTTTGGTCGCCACCAACAATTACGTTCCCGTCAACGAAAATCTGGCCACCCAGCTCAGATTGCACCGCCCCAACTGACTGAGTAACGTAAGTTCCATCGATGGGTCGAGTGAATCTATCGCCGTTTGTTAGTGCGTTCTCGGAGATAAAGTGATAGGCATAAATATCGTATTTTTGGTACTTGGTCCCACCACTGCCGGGTTCTATTCTCAAATCCCATGTCCTATTAAACGTCGTTTGCTGAAAACCACGAACTATACAATTATCGGTTATGCGAACTTTGCCGATGCCGCCCTCGACATAAAATTCAAGCTGAACGGCAGGGTGGGGGTTGTCAACACTCCCGCCAGGAGTTTTGTCAGCCGGCTTGAACCGGAATTGGGCGTTCGTACTGTTTCTGAAGCGGTCGACCTTGGTTTGGATGGAAGCTTCGTCGGTTACTCTACTGTCAGGCTGGTCAAAATAAACCCCGCCTTCGAAAAGGCCCATCCCAGATGCGTATTTATCGGAACCGCTTTTGTCATATCTTGACTCGCTCACGGCTACGGGTTGTAAAAATCGCGGATTGCCGGATATATAGATATCGCTTCCATCAGGGTTATCGCCGAGGTTGTTAATATGCAGGGGCATAGCAACTATTTCCCCATCGGCAAAGTATGCCTCAGAAGTTTGAATCCTTCCAAGTGGGACTCTGCACATTCCCATATCCCAGCCGCTCATCGCTTGAAGTACCAGGACATCCACCGTTGTGTTAGACATACCACTATGGCCGTTGGATATAATCCTGTAAACGGGACGAGCTCCAACGAACGTAAAGAGCCCAATTTGATAGTCACAATCTCCGTGTGGAAGATTTATTGTGCCGCTGCTTCCAGGCACACCTTTTTGCAGTGCACTTAACATATCCTGCTGCCGGCTCATCCAGAAAACGGCCTTTTCATAACCGGCATCAGCGGCGAAGATTGCGGCCGCTTTGTTTTTCAGGCTAATTGCTCTGAGTCTGACTCCACGAGCGACCGTTAACAACCCCAGTCCCAAAGCAGCCAGGACTACCAGTGAGACAACGACCAGAACAAGTACTGAGCCATGTTTTCGATATCGCGTATATCGTATTGCGTATTGCGTATTACGCATCTCGTACCTCCTAAAGGCAAATCCTAAATCCTAATCTCTAAGCACTAAACAAATTCAAATTACCAAGATTCAAATTACCAAAACGCTAACTTTTGAACATTTGAACATTTGAATTTCGTATTTGTTTAGTATTTCGGATTTAGATATTAGGATTTTTCACCGTGGCCACATACTTCGCACCAATCCGGCTGTCATCACCCTGACAGTCTCATTATCTTCAGGGTCTGTGAGGGTAATACTAATTCTGACGCACCCGGTACCTACGCCGTTTAAGGTCGTGTGGCTAAAAGCGCCGATAGCACTGCTGCCAGTTGATACATTGTCGGTAAGAACTTTTGTGGTTACACCGGAGGTATTCCTGGCGCCGCCACCGGCCGGTACCGCCCCGGGCGGATACGGGCCGTAGTCAAGCTTCAACTGGTTACCATCGAGATAAAAAAGTGCATAAACTGTTGCCGTCTTTGTAACATCCATCACCTTGTAGCTGTCGGTTTTGTCGAGAGCAACATTCCAATATCTAAATTCCACCGCATCGCCGGAGACCACTTCCTGCGGGTTTGATGTTTTCGGCACAGCAGGGGTAAAGACGTTACCATTTACCTTATAGATTGTGTAACCAAGACGGTTGGTCTTTCTCGCCATACTCTCGAATGCTATCGTAACGGCCTGGGCATCCTGTTTTATTTCGTTTTGGGCAGAATTGAAGATTCGCAGCCAGGCCCGATTGCCACTGACAAGCAGAATCCCAACCACTAACGCAAGCGTTGGGCTGATGAGCATAGCAATAACCAGCTCCATCAAAGTAAAACCGGGCCGGCAGCGCCGGCCTTGATCAAACCCGCCTTCGGCGGGACGGAATTGATATTTCATATTTCGCATCTCGTATAAATCCGAATACCGACCCAGCAGCGCTGGGTTCCGATCCATACCCGCCGGTGGCGGGTCGTATTTCTTGTTTTTAGCCGCCTGATGCATCATCCCGGACATAAGTAGTCAGAGCAACAGGTGGAATATTCTCTAACTGATTAACCACTCCAAATTTGACCGTAACAGCAAGCTGCCGCAGTTTTAGTCCTGCTGTGGCATCGTAAGCAACATCTTCCCAACTGAGCATTACCAGCATCGGTAAATCATCAATTGTGATAGCGTATACTGCGTCATGTAGCGGCTCGCCCAATTCCTGACTTTTCACCTCATCCCACCCAAAGGGTATAGGCAAGGGGGATGAAAAGCCCAGTGCCAGGATGCTTGGGTCATACTCTTCTGAGCCACCGGTACTCTTCCAGTCTTCGAGCAGTAACTGTGCAACATGCGTAGCGGCGCTTTGTGCGCGGGCTATTCGGACGTGTCCAGCGGCATGGTATTGATAACTCAAGGCGCCTAAGGCGGCTATGGTCAGAATGGTCATAGCCACCATTACTTCAACTAAAGTAACCGCCGCGGCAAATTTTGGTCGCTTTGCGTTCAAACCCTGTCTCCTCACCTGCTCTCAAAAGTCTAATACAGGGACCGTACGTGGAAGCAGCCACACCTGGAAGTGGCCACCACGCCTGCTCCTGCCAGCCCCCGTGCTTTCTGCGAAAGCAGAAAAACGGGGGGGCCTGCCCTTTACGGCGTCTCGACCCAGTCACCGGCGTGATCCAGTGTAACCTGAGAAGGAGTGGTAATCTCCCCAACAGGTGCCGTAGCCGTAATCAGGAAATCCAGTGGGTCATCGTCATTTATCACCCATCTGAAATCGCCTTTTCCAGACTCACCACCTGTGAAATAGGTGCCATCCAAATCATTAGCTGCAAAACCCAATTCCGCCAGCGTCGGAACAGGGGCAAAATTACTGCCTTCCTCGACGACATGGGCACGCAGCCCAGTGGCAACGGTACCCATAATTGCCCTTCCTTCCGACCATTTGGCGGCATCGATACGGCCTCGCATAAGCGGAATTGCCACCGCCGCCAGGATGCCGACGATGAAAATAACCACCATCAGCTCAATTAGTGTAAAACCTTTTCTACTTTTCATTTTCAATTTCTCCTAAAAAAAATGTTTTGAAATTATATCGTCCATTAGTGAAACCTACTTTAGTTATCAATCGTCTTTATCATTACCATTTCCCTGCGCCTGCCCCGCCAGGTACCAGCGAGGGTCTGGCTTTCACGGCTTTTCGACCCAATTACCGGCGTGATCCAGTGTAACCTCAGAAGGAGTGTTAATCTCCGCAGGTGCCTTAGCCGTAATCAGGAAATCCAGTGGCTCATCGTCATTTATCACCCATTTGAAATCGCCCTTTCCAGACTCACCACCTGTGAAATAGGTGCCATCCAAATCATTAGCTGCAAAACCCAATTGCGCCAGCGTCGGAACAGGGGCAAAATTACTGCCTTCCTCGACGACATGGGCACGCAGCCCAGTGGCAACGGTACCCATAATTGCCCTTCCTTCCGACCAT
>JAUXAL010000136.1 GCA_030619925.1 Phycisphaerae bacterium
ATGCGCCAACACCTTCCTTGGTCCAATCCCGCTGTGTCAACGTCAAGGTCGCCTCTGAATACCTTGCCGTGCCGGAGTTGTCGTAGGCGAATGGCATCGACTGCCTACCACCGTGAACGATAGACTGCTCGCAGAAAGGAGAATTCTCATAACCGACGAGAGAGCCGTTTGTTGCGACACCGTATCCGTCTATCCACACATTAAATATCCTGTTGCTCGCCGGGTCACCGGGGTCAAGGTCATTGTAGGACTCAATATCGTCGACGATAAGATAGTCGGCTACCGTAAAGTTCCAGAGTCTGCCTGTGCTGACCGTTGCGTCCTTATTATACTCATCGATACGCCAGTAGTAAGGTCCGGTGCCCCACGCGAGAGCTTCGGAGACAGTGTAGCTGGCAGCAGTCTGACGGCCTCGATATACGCCCGTCGTGTCGGATGCATCGGCAGCGTCCACAGCCATTTCATCAGTGCCGAAGTAGACATCGTGCTCAGCAGCGTCCTCTCCCGGTGACCAGGTAAGGGGCTGTTTGGCTTTATCGACATCCACTGTTGCGTTATTACGCGGGCTCGGGTTCCAGGCAAGTTGTGCATCACCTCTCATAATCTGCTTAATCTCATCGGCTGTCAGGGCTGTGTTGTAGATGCGGACATCATCCACAGTCCCGGGCCAAAAGCCGCTTGGGCCACCGCTATCCCACTCCTGTCCTATTGACCACCGGTTACTGGCGCCAAAACCATAAACGGCGAGGTTCGTGTTTTGCTGAATTCCATCGACGTATATATATCCTTTGTCCCCCTTCCTGGTGTACGTCAGCATATGCCACTTGCCGTCACTGACCATCGTTTGGGAGTGGGCTTCCGGAGCGTCGTCATCTATAGCCGCTTTTCCACCATCAATAGCCCACCTGACCACGTTGCCGTAACCTGAGGTATTACAAGCGATCACTTCGCAGTCATCGTCGGTGGTATTGACCCATACGCTAAGCGTAATATCGTTGTCCGTTATGTCATCAGCTACACCGTCGATTACAACATAAGTGCCCCCGTCAAGATAGAGCGCGCCGCCTATGATGCCTTCAACCCACTGCGGGTTACCTACGATGGTGCCATGATTGTTATAGCCGGACGAATCAAGGGCACCAGTACCCTGGCCTTCGTCAAACGTCCACCAGCCGATAAGATTAGGGTCAGCAATGAAGCTTGTTTTGAAACTCCAGACATCGCCTTTATGCGTATCGACGCCATCAAACTCATCGACCCGCCAATAGTAGACCGTTTTCTCTGCAAGGGGGCTGGGAGTAGGCGTATAGGTTGCAGCCGCCTGGGGAATACTTCCGGTGGCAGTGTTCACATCGTCAAAACTCTCACCGAAATAGACAGTGTGCAATTTCGCACCGAAACCTGGCGTCCAGCTAAGGACCGCATCCGGATCCACAGATTTGGCACGATCAGCCGGGTCGGGATTACTGGCGGTCCTGGACTGAACCGCAAAACTCCAGAGATGGCCTTTGTGTATCGTCGTACCGTCGGCCTCAACCGCATCGATGCGCCAGTAGTATGTCGCGCCTGGAGCAAGACCCTCCGGATAAGCAAATCCGGGAAAGCCAACAAGAAGATACGCGTCGGCCTGGTTGCCCATGAACGTGCCGCCGGTGCCGGCATCGACATCGACAGAATTCTCGCCGAAGTACACATCGTGCGAGGCTGCAGTATCTCCCGGCGTCCAGCCAAGGGTCGCCCATGTATCCTCAATTATGACACCGTCAGCCGGGCTGGGTTGCGTAGCACGCTTACTCGTAAATTCTATATGCAGCAACGGCGCCTGGGTCGCTGCCCCATCGAAAGCTTCGGCACATCGAAGGCCCGTCGAGGGATTGGCCGGGTCGTCGCTAATTATCAGCACCAGGGAATTGCCGCTGGCCCAACCAGGCTGGTTGACTATCTCCTGGATGATAGAGGCGATATTCGAGGTCTGGTCCACTTGACCTGCTCCAGTCCAATTTGCCGGAGCCCACACTGCCTTCGCTGTGGTTCTGGGTCTGCCGGCAACATCCGCAGATGAACTAAAGGTAACGGTATCGGGACTCAGCTCACCCTCGATGAGAAGACTAACAGGCAGTGAGCCGTCTTTTGTCTCATCACAGGTGAACTCAACATACGCGTTGGTAATGCCGGCACCCGGAGGAACACCGATATTCAAAAAGCGCAGACCTATTATTTGGGGACCGCTCTTGCCCGTGTCTTCATAGGGTATCTCCAGGTCGCTGCTGGTCGCACTGACTAAACCGCCGCCGACGTTCTGCTCCCTATCATCAGTACTATTCCGGACTCTGCTCTCTACGACAAGGCCGGCAAAGACCACATTTGTACCGGCCAAAGCCAGTACCAAAACAAAAGAAGTTAAATAGATCAATTTCTTAGACATAATAGTCCTCCTTCAAAAAAAAGTTGAGATAATCAGGTTTTGGCCACACACCAAAACACCGACCTCTCGGGGTCGTTTTCAACAAGCACAGAAAACAGAAAAATCTGACATCCGATTTCTGACATCTGACTTCTGTCTTCTTGTTTTGTGCCTGCCCAGGACAATTTTTATAGGACTTGATTCTACCTCCTTCTTTTAAAAGCCCAATCCGTTCTCCGTAGTAGTCCTACTACGAAGGATGAATATGAGCCGTTAATTGAAATGTAAGATATCTTCACTGCGAAGCACCTGTGCTCACTTAAAACCCTGGACCTCGCTCAATAACCTTTCAGCTAAGCTAATCTACCTATAAATTATAGAAATACCCGCCCATTCGGCTGCCCCTTCGACTTCGCTCAAGGCTACGGCTCATTCAGGGCAGGCTCTACGCGGGCACAAGCTTAACCAGTATTATTTATACCAGATTAACCACTTTCCTGTCAAGAAAAACTTCTTGGAACCGATTACCCCTGTTACCTGTCTTTTTTGATACAATTGTACAAGAAATAACAGCAGGGTTTTTACTTACAAGGTCTTATAAACATTCGGTGGAGAAAGGTTTATCCAAAAACTTCCGTTACAGGGACTGTTTTTGCACTCTTGCACCGGCCTAACAGCAGCAAAAAGCCCATTCTGGGCTAATCTGCCCATTATTTTTCTCAGAATTTAGCATTGAAGAAAAAACAGATTTAAGGTATAATATATACTGGTGAAGTGGCGCTAAGACAGTGGGAAAACACGAAGCTGAGGGTACAGAAAACCCGGTTAGCGCATCTCAATAAGTAAACAGTGAAATCTCGATAGAAGCGGGAGGTATTTATTATGGATAAATCAAAGGGGTTTACCTTAATAGAGCTTCTGGTGGTAATTGCCATCATTGCGTTATTAATGGCCATATTGATGCCGGCACTAAACAGGGTAAAGAAACAGGCAAGAATGGCCGCTTGTCAGATGAACCTGAAACAATGGGGTGTTATCTGGGCGATGTATTGCCAGGATAACGATGGCCATTTCTGTATGGAATCCACCAGGGCCGGGTGGCCGCGCGGCAATTGGATAGTGGACCTGCGGCATTTGTACAGGACAAAAGCGGGTATTCTAATATGCCCGATGGCCAAGAAACGGACGGTTACTGGGGGAGGCGGCTTGGTAAACTATGGCGGTCCTTTTAAGACCTACATCATGGGGACAGGCGGAGAAGGCGACCGGCGTGAAGAAGGCAGCTATGGAGCAAATAATTGGACTTTTAACGAAAGGCCGGGACAAACGATGATTCAGAGCCGTCCGGTTGAATGGAACTGGAAGACCGTTGATGTCAAAGGCGGAAACAATATACCCGTTTTTGCCGATTGCATGTGGAGGGGAGGTGGGCCCTTCTATCAGAACGACAACCCTCACTCCAACCGGATCATTCCGCCCGAGTTTAATGGTCAGTGGACTGGCGCTAGCTCAGAAATGATGCACTTCAGTATCGACCGGCACAATGCGTTTATAAATCACCTGTTTTTGGATTGGTCTGTCAGAAGAATAGGAATCAAGGAGCTGTGGACACTCAAGTGGCATCGAACGTTCGACACGAGCGGCTTCTGGACAAAGGTAGGTGGGGCTCAGCCGAGTGACTGGCCGCATTGGATGAGAAATTTCAAGGACTATTAGTGAAAATAACCGGCTGGTTCT
>JAUXAL010000040.1 GCA_030619925.1 Phycisphaerae bacterium
CCGCATGCACAGACTCACCTATTGCCCATACTCGAAAGGCTTGCGCCATTGCTTCATCATAAGATTTACCTTTTAATTTAACAAGAGGATCCTTAGTCACCAACCTCTTAGCTTTTTCGAAACATGTTTCCAATATTTCCTTGTTGCCACCAGAATTGTCTTTTAAAAGGTCTTCAAGGCTTTTCCAGTCGATCACACCTTTTTTGACTCCATCTTCAAGGTCAACTACAGAAAAAACTATATCATCAGCAGCTTCGACGATAAATGTTACTGGATTCTTCGCTTCGCCGGATCCTGTCTCATTTCGCACTAAATCTATAATGAGTTCCTCTGAAGCGAAATAACCAACTTTCCTCTTTTCATGAAGTCCTTTATTAATTTTGTCAGATGGAACTGTATATTTACACGCGGCAGACATAGTCGCGCAGGTAAAGTTTAGACCGTAAAGGTCTGACAATATCTGCAACTTCGAAACAAGGCGTATGGTCTGCGCATTTCCTTCAAACTTCAGGAAATCGTTTTTGAGTTGATCTTCTCTACTTCCGACACTACCGAAATTCCAAAAATCTCCTTTTCTTTCTTTGAAATCCTTTTCTTTTTCTTTAAACCATTCTGCAATAGCTTCTTCACCTGCATGGCCAAAGGGGGGATTACCCAAGTCGTGTATCAGACCGCAGGTAGCAGCTATGGTTTCAAGAGCTTTAGCTTGTTTTTCATCTATTTCTTTCTTATCTTTATCAAGCCAACTACCAATAACGCGTGCCATATCTCGTGCAACTGTAGAAACTTCTAATGAATGAGTCAGACGTGTTCTTACCGAATCGTTTGGTTCAAGGGGAAATACTTGGGCTTTGTCGTGCATGCGTCTAACTGGTGTGCTAAATATCGCTCGGTCGTAATCCCTCTCGAATTCCGTGCGATTGTTCTTCTCTCTTGGTTTTGGCTCAACAAAAAAAGCTCTTACTCGCTTGTCAGATAATAATTTATCCCATTCCATTTTGACCTCGTATTGAAACCAAAATCAACAAATACACATTTCTTTGTCCACCCACATGAAAAACGTAAATATTCACCGTCAAATCCTGCACCAAAAAACCGCAATTCCCGACACTTAAATTCGTAATTCGTATCTCGTATTTCGCTTCAAGTTGTCCGTATCACGCCTTTATGGAAGTAAAATAACACAAAAGAATTGAAAAGGCAAGAGAAAAAAGACAGCGTTTAGCGTGTAGGGGGTGTTTATTAGGTTATCAGGTGAACAGGAAATCAGGTGGCAGGCTATCAGGACAGCAGGGTATCAGGTAAAAGAATAGAAGGCGGACGATGGAAGAAGTGAATTGGTGAATTAGTGAATTAGTGATTAGTGATTGGTTAAATTCGTGTTAATTCGTGGCTTTAATTCGTATTTCGTATCTCGTATGTCGTATCTCGCAATTCCCGCCAAACTTGTTCTGTGCAATCAGTGTAATCCGTGGCTTTAATTCGTATCTCGTATGTCGTATATGAAAAACCCACCAGATAAATCCGGGGGCTGAAGGTTTGTGATGACACCGAGAAGTGTCATTTTAGTTCTACGGACCAGTAGGCGTGGTCGAGGAACTGCTTCCAGCTTCGGTAACGTTGGTGGCCGAGATGAACGTGAACGAGCGGATTGTGCTTCGGCTTGATGGGCTTCTGAATCAGCTTCATCCCGGCGTGCTTTGGGGTTCGGCCGCCTTTTTTAACATTGCAGTCTGCGCAGGCACAAACTATGTTTTCCCAGATTGATTTGCCGCCCATGCTCCTTGGGATTAGGTGGTCGAGCGATAATTCGCTGGTTGGATAACGTTTGCCGCAATACTGACATCTGTTTTTATCGCGGGCGAAGATGTTTCGGCGATTGAACTTTACTTCGTTTCGCGGCAGACGGTCGAAGAATAACAGCCGAATGATTCGCGGCACGGCGATATGGAAGTTTACGGTGGAGACCCAATCGTGTCCATCGGGCTCGAAATTACGCCTGAGCTGGCTTACATCGCACCAGCTCTGGAAATCATAGTTGGAATATCGGCCTTCCTCGAGCGAGACGACCTCGGCAAGCTCGCGAAATAGCAAAGAAAACGCCCGCCTGGCTCCTACAATACGGATGGCCATATAATGCTTGTTAAGCACAAGAACATTGCAGTCCAGACCGGATTTGAACTCGCCGGCAATCATAATGTCGTATATCGTGTTGCGTGTCTCGACGGTGAGCGGCCTAACCGCTCAAGCTACGCGTCTACCATAACTGCTATTACCGCTTCTTTAGGATTAAATCAGGCAATTAGGCAATGAAAAAACAAGACCCGTTTATAACCTCCTCTCGGGGCCAAGATACAAAGTGGCTTTACGACTCTTTTTCACTTTCTGAGGCTGATTCGACAACTACATTCTCAGCCCTTAGACCCTTCTCACCCTCGACAATATCGAAAGTAACTGGATCGCCTTCAGCAAGAGCTCTGTATCCATCACCTGAAATACTTGAGTAGTGGACGAAAATATCACGGCCATCGGAGGTAGCGATAAATCCGTAACCCTTTCTTGGGTTGAACCACTTAACGTTTCCGTCTGACATAAAACGCTCCTTTTGAACAACTTTGCCGACACAGACTATTCTTTGCGCTTGCCACAACGTGTTATAGCTGATAGTTCATAAGTGAAACTTGCTGCCTTGTGTTGTGGAAGGCGGCTTCTTATTGGATTCGGTCCCATTCAAAACAATTATTTGGTTTCGGTGGATTCTACAGCGGCGGCACAAAGATTTTCTCTCATGAGTCGGCCCATCTTAAATTTCACCGTTCGCTTTGCAGGGACCTCAACACGCTCGAGAGTTTTGGGATTCTGTGCAATTCTCGCGGCTCTCGTCTTGGTCTCGAAGACACCAAAGTCTCGGAATTCCAAACGGTTATTCTCACACAGTTCCGCTGTTATTTCGTCAAGGAACGCCTGGATGATGCACTTGACTATTACTCTTTTTGCTTGTGTGCGTTCTGCAATCCGGTCGATAAGTTCTTTTTTTGTAATCGTTGCCATAAGCCACCTCGTTTTCAGGAAAGAGCAATTTAGAAACTGGATTCTGTTTACATTAAAAAAAAGCTGCTGTATAACGAATTACCACTCTTGGTTATCCAACAGCTCATCACACGCATACCTCTCTAAACTTTACGACCCAGGAGCAGCCGCTTTGGCGGTGTTTTGCAGTATAAGATTTTTTTTTGTCTGCTGCAAACTCACCGGCAAAGTGAAAACTCTCAAATACCACAACGTACTATACAATAAAGACTTCTATACGGCAAGCAATTTTTGCACAGAATTTTTCAGATTCTAAAAAAAAATTCTAACACCACCTCAGGCCCGGAGGAAAATCTGAGCATACTTACACCGCCACCGCTGTTATAGGGCCCCCTTAAATAAAGACGCTCAGCGACAAATTTGGAGGACGTGAAGCGTTGACAAATAAACTTTTGGCAAAACAATTGGACGCTAACTCCTTTGTTCGCAAGATGTTATGTAAATACAGCCTTTGTTTTATCCCGCCGATGTGTTCAAAAACTACGTTTCTGTATCATAGCTTAAAGCCGGGTCAAAAGATTCGCCTCCGCGGCGGGACACAAAAAAAGCCCGTATTGGAGCTTTTCGTGAGCTTTTTGGGAGTGCTCGTGTATGGTGTTGCCGGCCGGCTTTCATTGCCGATTATTTGCAAAATGGTCTCAAGACAAAATAGTTTATTGACCCGCTAAGGATTTGTCGGCATAATTAGCGTTTCTATATCTGCTTGGCTGATTTACAGTGAGTCTGTAAAGTGTGACTCAGATACTATTTTTGCAGGGTAAATGGTCATTTGTAATGTTCTGGTTAGACTTTTTTGAAATAGCGAACACAGAGTTTACCCCCCTGCTTTCTTGCGAAAGCACGAAGGGGGGCGGCAGGGTTGGTATTTATGGCTGTAAGTAAGACCGAGAAAAGCAGCTCCAGTAAGCCACCTCAAAAAAAGAGAGATAGAGCGGCTGATATTGCAAACACCTTTGAATGGCTGATAACGGCTTTCATATTGGCCTTTGTCTTCAGGGCATTTGTAATGGAGGCATTCCGCATACCTACCGGCAGTATGGCCGATACCCTTAAAGGGGCCCATTTTCGGCTGCGATGCCGGCAATGCGGATATAGATACGAGTATGGCTTTGTGCCGCAAAATTATGGATTTCCGGAGGATTACGTTCCACCGCCCGGAAATCTGAAATCATATTCCTCTCGTTGTCCAAGCTGTGGTTATTACCAGGCGACCGGCGGAGCAATGTCGGTGGCAAACGGTGATCGGATACTTGTCTTGAAATGCCTCTATCAGTTCTTCGGACCCAAGCGGTGGGACGTTATAGTGTTCAAAAATCCCCTTGATCCTCGAATAAATTACATCAAACGGCTCGTGGGTCTACCGGAAGAAAAATTGGAAATAATCGACGGTGATGTCTATATCAACGGGAAAATCGCCCGAAAACCGCCTAAAGTCCAGAACGAGCTGTGGATGCCGGTCTATGACAATGATTACCAGCCTGTTATTCCCTACGCACCGGCTTTTAACCACCACCAATGGGCCCAGCCCTTTAAGGCCGGAAGTTTATGGGAAATTGACGAAGCCAGCCCCACATTATTCCGTTTGGACAGCTCGGCCGACCAAATCAATAGTATGGTTTATAGTACCTCAATCGGCAATGATTTCAGAGCCACCTACGCTTACGACGATGTTAGAGATTATAAACGTCTGCCGTATTGCAGCGACCTGATGGTACGTTTTTACGCAAATCCGCATGAATCAGAGGGACGTATAGGCATAGAACTGAGCAAATACGAAACCCATTACAAAGCCTGGGTCGATTTAACAGGTGAAATGTTCATCACAAAAAATGAGAAAAATGGAAAAATCACGGAATTAGCTCGAGAGTCAATCGAGCCACCGACAATAAATAAATCGGCTCTGGTTAAATTCGCCAATGTTGACCATCAATTGGTTTTTCAATTCGGCAGCGAAAAATTAACTTGGGATTTAGGGCTCTCACCCGAAGCCGCCGGACCCAGAAAAACAAAGATCGAGCCGCAAGTGAGGATATTCGGCTCCGGCAGACTAACGCTCTCACACGTGGCCATTTTCAGGGATATCCACTACACCGCACCGAACGGTCTCGGACAGGGCAGAGCAGCAGAGGACAACCCTTTTACCCTTGGAAAAGATGAGTTTTTCGTACTGGGTGACAATAGCCCCAACAGTCAGGACAGCAGATGGTGGAACAGACCGGGCAAGGCAAATAACGGTCTGTCGTACCGCGAGGGTATTGTCCCGCGTGACTATCTGGTGGGCAAGGCACTGTTTGTTTACTGGCCCAGCGGATTCGAATTTCCCTGGCCGGAGAGCTTGAGAACGGTTCTTAGCCGACACAGCCGTCTAAGCCGGGTAATGTATTGGATTGTCTCGTTGGACTGTATCCCCAATATCGAGCAGCGTTTTATCTATGGCGGCTCAAACGAAAGTGAGTAACTGCCGGGGTCGTTTCGCTGCGCTTCGGAGTTCATATCGAAAAGCTCTATCGACCATTGATTATTGACTATTTCACTTCGTTTTTATCCATCATTTAGCTCGTGACAGAGCATTAGTCTGGCCAATATTTCTCTCTCGTTTGCTGATTCTATTTGATAAACTTTTCCGCCTGCTTTCTTATATTCCTCGCAAAAGCTACTCGAGCTTTCCTTATATTTCTCGTAAAAGAGTCTTTTGTATTCCGGCTGCTGGGCTAAAGATTGTATTTCCTCCGGGTTCCAGTATTTTATAATTATATTTTTGTCCTCAAGCAGGAAGTCAACACTCACTGTTTTGTTATCTATTTTTAGAAATCTATTCGTTTTGAAATCTATGTTTTTGCTTTTCAGATATCTGCAGATTATTTCCTCTCGGCCTTTTTGTCTGGTCATATTTATTTTTCTTCTGTCTCGTTTTGACTTTTCTACTATCGCCCTACGAGCTTTTAGCTTTTCATTGTGGGTCTTTTTCATCCTACCAGGCGGGTTCAAGGGATTATGACGAAAAGCATAAGAAGAGCGATGAGCGTCACAATCAACCAAACCAGAATGGATGTAATATAAAACATGATGGGGGGAGTAGGAGCCATGGTCAGAAATCAAACCAGAAGAATGTTTGTAACTAAAAGCATAAGGAGAGTAACGGACATCGTCGGAAACTAAACCGGAATGGCCGTATTTGTAAGCATAGGGTGAGTAGTGAACGTCACCAGAGATCAGACCATGAACGTACGGAGACCAACGAGTACGGTAACGGATAGAAGAAACGTAACTACAATAATAGCCCTTAGTCACACTGGGCACAATTGTCAACATTGCTATTGCTAACATTGAAATCCGTTTCATTTTATTCTCCCTTCTTTTCAGACTTTTTTCCTGTTACACCTCCTCTCTAAAAACTTTACCGTTTGTTCATACCAACGACATTTGGGCGTTGTATATCTTCAGCGAGATTGGCAGTTTTCTCCTTATTTTCAAAGGAGCTTTAGCCCTGCAATTTCACCCTCCGTACCTTTCCGGCCCTATTCCGAGCCGACGTTACGGTTTCTCATTTCATATCTTTCTCCTCCAAAAGTGTTAATATTTTTAGGTCTAATCGGGCAGTTCCAAGTTTCCTTAAAAAGGCGCTCTGTAACCGCCCGAACTGGTAAAGAGATTTGGTTTAAGAAATGGTCTTTAATCCAGCTTGCTATGAAAAGATTTGATGCGCGAATCTTTAGGCGTCCGTCAGCGAATGTGAGTGTGGCGGGGTTGTTAAACCATGTCCGATACTTTGGCGGCCCCACCTTTTCGGCAAGCGCTTCATCAGTGTTTACCCCGTTAGAGACTTGACTGGCATTAGAATTAGAGTCTTGACTCGGATTGGAGCCAGGCGCGCTGGGGTCTCTAACGGGGTCGGGGTTTATTTCGGCCCGCGGGGCGCGGGAACACTCATCCTTGATTGTGTCCTGCATGGATGTTCTCTCCTCTAAAGAACACCCTCCATTCCATTGCAGTCGGGAACCCCGCAAAACGAGGTCCCGAGCCAATCCATTAGTGGTTATTATCGGACTATTATGGGAGAAATCAAATTTTTTTTGCTGGATTTTTTTGCGACTTTACAGAAGTCAATGCTACTATTGACCTTGCGCCTCAAATTTTTTTTGTTTTCAACCGGTTTTACACATCGTAAGTTCACTTTGTGGTAGAGCGGTGGACTATATTTCCAAATTTTCTCAGCCGGCATCCCGGCGGCACTGGTTGGACTACTTCGTGTTGAACATTTACTCTATTGATGTTTGCAAAATAAATGAAACTATCTGGCTACGGCGTGCTCCGCCACGACGAGTTGTGAGAACGAGACTCGCGCTTCGTAGCTGCTTCGCTCTGCTCCGCACTGCATAGCTTCAGCAGAGCAGTGTCGCCACAGCCTTGAAGCGTCGGCGACTTCGCAGAGTAGCAAGCACACTTGTACCTGCGGTTACGCCTGCTGCCACGACTTGCGTCGTGCGACGCAGAGGCACGCAAGTGCAGGCAAAAGGATTATTTTCAACACCCGCAAACAAGTTTGTACTACTCTGCAAAGCACAAGCTGGTGGCACCGGAGTGTTGCTTTAATAACGCATAGTCAGGACGATTCGCTATTAAATTCCGCAGCGTTTCCGCAGAAATCCTATGATTTTCCACAAGTCCCGTAATTTTCCCTCGCTATCTTTCTGTCAATATGATATATTAAATTTGGATCAGGTGTGATGAGACGGCTTTTTTTGTTTCCTGCCAAGCTTTCTTCACAAAAAAGCCGGCAGTTTTCTAATTTAAACGCCGCAAAGTTCTGGACAAACAGTCGCATTTCGCTGAGAGAGGACGGGACGTATGGTGGAGGAAGGAAAATGAGAAAACAAGCTGCTTTTGTGTTGGCGATAGCAGTTCTGTTTGTAGTTACCCCTTGGGCTTCAGAATCGGCCTTTGCTGAGTTGCTCGCTGCCCAACCGCAAGACATTGTCAACCAAGTCAGCCAGACAATGTACAGGCATTACCTTGATGATGTGCTCTATACCCATTTGGGCGATGACAGGCAGTGGGGACCTGAACACGACCTGGCCCAGAGCAACATATACGCGGAATTTGAAAGCTTTGGATTGAACACCAGCCTTCATCCCTTTGAGTACGAGGGCGGTACCTATTATAATGTTGTCGGGGTTCATTACGGTACGGTTCGGCCTGATGATATTTACATCCTTGGCGCACACTACGACTCGAAGAATGGTCCCGGCGCCGACGACAATGCCAGCGGCACTGCCGGAGTAATGGAAGCCGCCCGCGTGCTGTCGCAATACCAATTCGAAGCAACCTTAGTTTTTATTGCTTTTGACAGAGAGGAACAAGAACGCAACGGCAGCAGAGCTTACGCTCAAGAGCATAAGGACGATGACATTCTTGGTATGATTTCGTTGGATATGATTGCCTATAACGGCAGCGGTTTAAACACAGCGGTAATCTATGGTCGGGACAGTTCGGCGCCGCTCAAGCAGGCGCTGGCGGAGGCCATATCCCTCTATGGTAACGGCCTTTCGTCAATAGACATAGACTCAAGTATAATTGGTTATATAATTGGTGATGTAGATGTAAGCGACCATGACTCGTTCGAGCGCGAAGGTTTCCAAGCTTGCTTGCTAATTGAGTTCGATGTGTTGTTCAATCCCTATTACCACAGCCCGCTGGATTCCGTAGATATGCCTAATTATATCGACTATGCTTTCGCCACCAATATGGTCCGCTCTGCGGTGGGGTTTCTTGCCACTTCTGCAGTGCTGATACCCGAGCTGGCGACGTTCTTACTGCCTGACTTTAACGCAGACGGAAAGGTGGACCTGAAAGATTTCTCCAAACTTGCTGAGTACTGGCTGCAGGATGAATCATCGGTTGACATTTCTCCACCACCTAATGGTGATGGTATAGTGGATATTCAGGACTTAGCTATTTTTGCTGAATATTGGCTCAAAGATTTTCGCCTGACAGCACACTGGAAGCTGGACGAAACAGAAGGCACCATTGGTTATGACAACATTGGCGATAACGATGGCACCCTCAACGGTAATCCACTCTGGCAGCCTATTGGTGGCAAGGTAGATGGTGCGCTGGAGTTCGACGGGATAGACGATTACGTTAGCATCGACTTTGTCTTGAACCCAGCGGAAGGGGCATTCAGCGTATTTGCCTGGATTAAAGGCGGTGCCCCAGGGCAAGTCATTATATCTCAGAGGGATACTACTATTGGCGGTACTACTCACCCGGGAAGCGCGTGGCTCTGTGCGGGTGCATCAGATGGCAGAGTTATGACTGGGTTAATGGACACCGTGTTCAGCCCACTGGTGTCAGAATCCGTAATCACAGATGGGCAGTGGCACCACATCGGCCTTGTGTACGATTTCGATGGGTTGTATAGGTACCTATATGTGGATGGAGCAGAAGTTGCTGAGGATACCAATGTTGTGGGCGGGGTACATTCGGATGGTGGTCTGTACTTTGGTGCGGGAAAATACCTTGCTGCAACCGATTTCTGGTCCGGCCTGATTGATGACGTTCGCATCTACAACCGGGTGCTGAGCGCAGAGGACATCGAGGCACTGGCGCGTTAAGGCACGTCAGAAAGAAGCTACTTTAGCCATAGTAATACGCATGGTTCCGCTTTCGGCTTGTATTGCTGTGATTGCCGAACTCACTACACTGGTACTGCTTAGGTCTGGCTGCGGTGATAGTGAGGAGCAAATGCAGTTGAAGTTCCCCATTGTTTCTCATAGAACCCCATGGTGCAGCCTTGGACCCATTGATTCGCAACTAAGAGGGGGAGACAGCCCATCAGCAGGGCAGTCACAGAGCAACAGTAAAAACTGTTCAAAATCATCGGTGTTTCTTGACTTTTTGCCCGGTTGCAGGTAACCTAACTACAAATATCGGACAGACAGTACGATACCCGAAATACGAGATACTAAGATATGAACCCCGTTAGAAATTCTATAACGGGGAATAATATAACACAAAAAGGGCAAATGATGCAAAAACGGAAAATTTCTAACGGGGTGAAGGAAGTCAAGAAGCCACAGGAGCGATTCGAGGATAGGCACATCCTTGATGAGCTCAAGAATTCATACCTCAACTACGCGATGAGCGTCATTGTTTCGCGTGCCCTGCCGGACGTTCGCGATGGTCTGAAACCTTCTCAAAGACGGATACTCGTTGCGATGAACGATTTGAATCTCGGCCCGCGAAGCAGGCACCGCAAGTGTGCCAAAATCGTCGGCGATACCAGCGGCAACTACCACCCTCACGGCGACCAGGCCACCTACGGAACATTGGTGCGCCTGGGCCAGGAGTGGAACATGCGTTATCCGCTGATCGACCCTCAGGGCAACTTCGGCAGTATCGATTCCGACCCACCGGCTGCCATGCGATATACCGAGGCAAGAATGGCTGCGCCGGCTATGGAAATCCTCGAAGATATTAACCACGACACCATCGATTTTGTGCCGAACTATGACGAGACCCGGCAGGAGCCGACAGTTTTGCCTTCAAAGTTTCCGAATCTGCTGGTCAACGGCTCTACCGGAATCGCCGTGGGAATGGCGACCAACATCCCGCCGCACAATATTGCCGAGGTCTGCGACGCCTTGCTGCTGGTCATTGAAGACCCGAATTGCGGCTTCAAGGATATTATCAAGCGTCTGCCCGGCCCGGACTTCCCAACGGGTGGAATCATTTGCGGCAAAAAGGGCATTATGGATGCTTACACTACCGGTCGCGGCCATTTGACGGTCCGAGGCAAAGTAGATATCGAAGTAACCAAAAGAGGCAGGGAAAGAATCGTAATAACTGAAATACCATATATGGTTGTCAAGACCACGATTGTCTCTAAAATCGCAGGTTGTGTCCAAAATGGTACAATTGGCGAAATTGCCGACATCAGAGACGAATCAGACCGTCACGGATTGCGAATTGTCGTGGACCTGAGAAGGGACACCGATACCGAAGTCGTTTTGAACAAGCTGTACCGTTACAGTCTTTTGCAGAGCACTTTTGCTATTGCTAATATCGCTCTGGTTAATAATAGGCCTGAAGCCCTCAATATCAGGGAGATGCTCGATTGCTTCATTGACCATCGCAAAACCGTCGTCCGCAGGCGAACCGGGTTCCTGCTGAAAAGGTGCAGAAACAGGGCCCATATTCTCGAAGGCCTTATTCTGGCGGTTAGTGACATTGATGAAATTATCGAATTGATAAAAAAGTCGCCTGATACTCCCGCCGCGAAGCTGAACCTGATGGCCAAGCCGCTGCAATTAGTTGAGCTGGCCACACTGAAGAAAATCCTGCCTAAAGCCTTTGTTAAGGAAAAAAGCCGAGGCAAACATTTCCTCACCGGTCCGCAGGCCGATGCAATCTTGACAATGCAGCTGCAAAGACTGACAGGTCTGGAGATGGAAAAGCTCGCCAAAGAGTACGCCGAGCTTACCGAGCAGATAGAGGGCTATGAAGCGATATTGGCCAGTGACCGGGTCCTGCTGGATATCATTCGCGAGGACATCTACGAAATAAAGGAAAAATACGGCGATGCCAGGCGGACGAAGATCACAACCAGGGCCGAGCAGTTTGCTGTCGAAGATTTGATTGCCGAAGAGGAGGTTATTGTTACGGTAAGTCACAGCGGATACGTTAAACGAATGCCGATTGATACATACCGCAGGCAGGGTAGAGGCGGCAGAGGAATCATCGGCTCAGTTACAAAAGAAGGCGATTTTATAGAGCATCTCTTCGTCGCCTTTACACACGATTACCTGCTTATCTTTACCAATCGCGGCAAATGTTACTGGCTGAAGGTCTATGACGTCCCGAGTATGTCGAGACAGAGCAAGGGCAGAAATATCGTCAACCTGCTGAAGCTGAGCAGCCAACAAATAGCATCAATAATCAACGTCAGTACTTTTGACGGCGAAGGCGAGCAAGACTCACAGCAGCGACAGCTCATTATGGCCACAAAAAATGGCCTTGTGAAAAAGACGAAACTGTCCGCTTACAGCAACCCGAGAACGACCGGCGTCATCGCCATCAATCTCGACCCTAACGATGATTTGATTGGTGTTGCGCTAACCGTAGGCAGTGACCATATTGTACTGGGTACGCGAGACGGTATGACGATACGTTTTGACGAGGGCCAGGTTCGTTCGATGGGCCGTGCCTCAAGAGGTGTCAGAGGTATTAAGTTGCGCCCCGGTGACACGGTGGTCGATATGGTGATTGTTGAGAAAAAAGCCGCTCTGTTCACGGTCTGTGAAAACGGATACGGCAAGCGGACGGGTCTTGAAAATTATCGACCGCAGAGCCGGGGTGGAGTGGGTCTGAAAAACATTAAAACAACCGCCCGAAACGGCAAAGTGGTTGCACTCAAGGCCGTCCAGAACAAGGATGATTTGGTGATGATAACCGCCAATGGAATGATTATTCGCACCGGGCTTGACCAGATCCGCTCGATTGGCAGAAACACACAGGGCGTGCGCTTAATCAAGCTCAAGGGCGGCGATAAACTCGTTGCCGCTGAAAAGATAACGGCCGAAGATGCAAACAACAATGCGAAGGACAAGTCCGGTAGCAATCAGAAATCGCAGCCGGCGTCAGAGGCTAAAGCTGAGCCGAAACCGAAACCTAAACCGAAGCCGCGGTCGAAATCTAAATCAAAACCTAAAGCTAAGCCAAAATCTAAACCTAAACGCCGAATAAGTAAAAAAGCAAAAAGGCGAAAGTAAAAGGGACGAAGAGTGAGCTAAAGTTAAAATAATCCATAACTTTAGGCACTTTACACTTTAGGCACTTTACACTATGCACGAGCCCATTTATGTAATCGCGGGCAAAGAAGATTCCCTTGTAAACGCTCAGGGCCGGGAACTTCTCGACCGTTTATTGGAGCCATCGCAGAGAACGACCGGGCTTTTTGACGCCGACCCAGCTTCGGTCTCGGCCTCCGAGGTGCTGGATGAGCTGCGAACCGTACCATTTTTGACCGACAAGCGGGTTGTTTTTGTAAAAGGTGCAGACGATTTCATATCTAAAAACCGCCAGCTGCTTGAGAAGTATTTCGATAATCCCTGCCCCACCGGCATACTCGTATTGACCGTAAGCAGCTGGCAGGGACAGACCAAGTTGGCCAGGAAGTTATCCAAGGTGGGCAAACTTATCAAGGTAACACAACCTAAGCCGTGGCAGCTTCCTGCGCGTCTGTCTAAATATGCCGGCGACGCACACGATAAAAAATTAACTAAGGACGCGGCCGAGCTTCTAATCGAGCTGGTTGGTGATGAGCTGACGCGGCTGTATAGTGAAATCGACAAGCTGGCTTTGTTCGCAGATACCGCCAAGAGCATAACGCCCAGGCATATTGAATTGCTTATCGGCCATAATCGCTTGTTCAATACTTTTGCAGTGATTGATGCCGTTATCGTCGGCCGTGCGGCCCAGGCGGTAGAGCGGCTGAGAAGAATGTTCGCAGGGGACAAATCAACGGAGTACACCGTTGTCGGTGCTTTTGCATTTCATTTCCGCAGGATGTTCAACGCCAAAGTCCTGCTTGAAAAAGGCGTTCGACGTGATGAAGTTGCAAGCAGAGTTCGAATATGGAGTAACAAAGAGAACTTTTTTGCACAACTTCGGCAGATGTCCTTGAAACAAATCGGCGGATACTTACAGCAGTTAGGCGAAACCGATTACGCCATAAAGACCGGCCGAGCAAAAGCAAAAGTAGCGATGGAACAATTGGTCCTCAAATTGGCCGCTGACTCTACCGTACGTAGAAGTGCGGTAGGAAGCACATAGGATTGGCTTGGGGGCTATCCCATCACGATACAGCAATTGTCAAAACAATTTCAGTTGTTCATGACCTTTTTCTGTTCTGCCATTTTGAACTTCTTCGAGCCATCTGTCTGATTCGGATTTGCTGTAGCCCAAAAAGGCGCTTGTCTTGTCGTGACTGCTAAAGGCGTTGTAGGCCTTATGCTTGTTTGCATTTGCATAGCAGTAGACACAGCCGTGCGGACAGGTGTCATACGCTCCAATGTCGGTGCTTTCCGTGCAGCCGCATTGGTTCCTTGTAGGTTTTTGGCAGTATTGCAGTCCTTCTGGGAAGAACAGGCTCTCGATAATACCGCCGTCGATACAGTGGGCTTTTTTGACTTTTTCTCCAACTAAATAATCGCCGCAGCATGAAAACATCTCAATCCCGAAACGCTCTGCGATAGCTGCCAGCTCATTTGCCAATTCGATTTTGAAATCGTCACCGCAATTCGTAATTTTAAGGCCTATTGTCTTTTCAAGCTCTTCAAAATTGCGTTTTACTTTGTTGTATTCGGTGACAAAACTGAAATAACAACGTTTCACATATCCGGCCAGCTCGGACGCAAGGTCCTCAAAGGCCCTGATGTAGAAGTCGCGGTCACAAATAGTTGAAATAATAATTGGGTCGAAGCGCCAATTTATATGTCGCGGCGAATACGTCCTGCTTAAGAGCTTCAAGGTTTCGATGGCCGATTGTTTTTCTACATTGCTTTCAAAAACAGACGGCAGGCCGGTAACGGTGTAGTTGAAATAGAATTTGTACCCCAGGCTATCAATGATTTTCAGGTTCTCAAGAAAAGGGCTGAAGTTCTTGGACCAGAACACAAAACAAACAACGTCTTCGGGTTTGAGCGACACAATATATTTTCGTCCGCCGAACGGATTGACTACTCCGGCAAAGCCTTCCTTTAGCCGGCGCATAAACCAGTCACCGTAAAAGGCCGGAATATCTGTTCTGCGCGATACTGAAATAATCCGCTTCATTCTTTTAGCAGAAGTTCGAATGCGTCAGCCCCGCCCTTATTGCAAAGGGCGAGGGCCGGTGACCGGGTCGTCTATGGAGTTATCGCCCGGTCGTAGATGCGAACGTCGTCAATCAGGCCGGAGAAGAAACTGGCTGGGTCAAGGTCTTTTCCAGCACCAAAGTACAGACCACCATACGCAGCTTCCAAATATGCTTGCGGCTGTGTGTCTTTGGCAACTTCAGTGCCATCAATGTACAGGGTTCTATAGGAACCATCCCACACAAAGCCGATACGGTGCCAGTGGCCATCAGTGATTACGGATTCAGACATCAGTGGCAAGCTGGACCGGCCAGTAACCTGTAGCTCCGTCATCAATTTGCCCTCTGCTGGATCGGCCAAAAGCCAATTCGCACCGCCTGTTTGAGATATGATGACTTGCCCTGGGCCGCCATCTTTGATCCAGGTAAAGACGCTGAATGCCCCATCCGCGGGGTCCAGGATAAACGGCGTGCTGACATAATCATCAATACCGTCGAATTGAAGCGCTCCATCTATCTGGCCGCCGGCAGGCTGCCAGACAGCATCACCAAACACAACGGCATCGTTATCAGCGGCGCTATCGTAGGCGATGTCGCCTTCTGTCTCGTCAAGCTTCCAGTAGGCCATAGCGCCAGGATAGGTTAACAAATGTTCAGCCAGGACGATCAGGTCCTGCACATCCACTATGCCGTCTCCGAGAGGTGTTGGGCCAATATCGCACAAGGAATAGTTTTCGCCCCAGTGGTCAACCATGATGCACATGTCGGCAGAGTCAACGATTCCATCGACGTTAAAGTCAACGACTGGGCTGATTGACACCTGCCATAGGTCGTAGCCACCGATTCCGCCGGGCCGTGTGGAGCCGAAGTAGAGGGTAGAACCGTCGCGAGAGATGTCGGGATGAAATTCGTGAGCCGAACTGTTGACGGTTGACCCAAGATTCACCGATGTGCCCCAGTTGTCGTCTGTTGTTGCCCGTGTCGACACCCATATGTCCTCACCACCTGACCCACCTGGCCGATTGGAGTGAAAGAAGAGCCACAGACCGTCATCTGAGATCGTCGGCTGCCTTTCCGCAGACGAGCTGTTGACAGTTGAGCCAAGGTGCACCGGCGTGCCCCAGTTAGCGTTTTTTGTTGTCCGTGTCGTAACCCAGAAGTCCGTATCCCCATATCCACCAGGCCGATTGGAAACGAAATAGAGCGTAAGGTCGTCAGCAGAGATGTCTGGGTTGCGGTCGTTAGCCGAGCTGTTGACAGGTGGCCCAAGATTCACCGGTGTGCCCCAGTCATCCTCTGTCGTTGCCCGCGTCGTCATCCATATATCGAAACTGCCGTGCCCACCCGGCCGGTCGGAATAAAAGAAAAGGGAGAGGCCGTCGGCTGAGATGCTCGGGCCCTTCTCGCCAGCCGAACTGTTGACAGTTGAGCCAAGGTGAACCGGCGTGCCCCATTCAGCGTTTTTTGTTATCCGTGTCGTAACCCATAGGTCCCAATCACCATACCCGCCGGGCCGACGGGACTTAAAGTAGAGCGACAGGCCGTCGGCCGAGATGCTCGGCCCACCGTCGTTAGCCGAAGTGTTGACAGGTGGCCCAAGATTAGTGGGAGTGCCGAAGGTGAAATCTGCCTTCGCAATGCCACCGCCAAGCACAACAGCGGCAATAAACCCAACCAACAACAACCTAATTCTGTAACCTTCAAACCATTTCATGTTACACCATCCTTTCTGGCGTCAGGGCAAAATAGCGTCACACAGCCGTTTTGACCCGGACAGAGGCTGTGCACACGGTTGCCGGCACCAGTGCCGACCTTGCCATAGAAATTATGAAGCTGCTCAGCCGTATTCTTGTTATATCAATTTACGTAGGGGCTCCTCAAATAAGAATATACCGTATTATTGTGACATAAGCAAGAAAATATGGAAAGTTTTTCACTACTTGGAAATATGAGCCGGTCCCACGCATTTTTGCAGCTTGACGGCTGCAACGTGTGCGGTTAAACTGTTCAAGGTATCTGTTTAAAGGAGCGATTTGGAAAATTCATCTTGTACTACTGAAAGGGAAAGCCATGGTTAGACGAAGCGTATTGGGAAAATTGTTATGTTTTGTTTTAGCGGTTTTGCTGTTGGGCTGCGCGTCACCGCAGCAAACGCCGGATATTGTCGCCGAGCCGTATCTGCTTGATACCGGGCTGGTTTCGCGTTCGATTTCGTTTGAGAATCGCACCGGCGCGCCGGGCGAGAGCGGCAAAGCAGCCAGCAGGCTCGGTGTGGGACGAAAAGGCTCACCGATGATAACATTGAAGTCCGGCCAGGATGTTGAGCTTTGCGACATCCAGGGCATCGGCACCATACGGCATATCTGGATGACCACCAGGAACAACCCGGCCAACCTGCGGAGCTTAGTGATACGCGCCTGGTGGGATGAGCAGGAAAATCCGAGCATTGAGTGTCCGATTGGTGATTTTATGGGCTTTGCACATGGCAAGGTGATGCCGCATTACTCGGCGGTGCATTCGTTAGGCACGAACGCCGGCATGAATATCTGGCTGCCCATGCCGTTTGTCAAACGCGCAAAGATTACGCTGACAAACGAAGGCGAAAAGAATGTGCCGTTGTATTATCAGATTGACTACACGACCGAAGATAAGCATCCGAATGACGTCGGCCGGCTGCATGTGCTGTTTCGCAGGGAAAATCCCACGACAATGAAGGAGGATTTCGTAATGCTGCCGCAGCGGAAGAACAAGGGCCGCTTCATGGGTGCAGTCATCGGCGTGCGCAATCTGACGCCCGGCCAATGGTGGGGCGAAGGTGAAATCAAGATTTACATGGACGGCGATACAGACTTTCCTACCATTTGCGGGACGGGAAGTGAGGATTACGTCTGCCTGTCTTATGGCATGCAGCAGACGCCGTACCTTTATAACGGCTGCAGTTTGAATGAGAACAACTTCGTCTCGATGTATCGCTGGCACCTGCCTGACCCGATTTCGTGGCGGGAGGAATGCCGCATCACAATCCAGCAGATTGCGTGGAAAAAAGGTCTGATAGAGACTCAGGACGACTGGTCGTGTGCGACGTTCTGGTATGAGCCGGTTCCGAGCGCTGCTCTGCCGGAGATGCCGGACGTCGAAGCGCGTACAGCCGACATATGGCAGGATTAGACGGGCGAAGTCCTCTTCGCAGAACTGGTTTTTCAGCAAAACAAAAGGAGAAAATGATGTTGCGCAAATTCATTGCTGCCGGATGTATGATAATATTGATTTTATCAACGGGTTGTCGCAAGGCCGTTGAAGATGAAAAAGTGGCCGCAGATCGGACCGAAGCAGAATTTATTCAAATCTTTAATGGCAGGGACCTGACCGGCTGGGAGACGAGCGGCGGTGCCAGATGGGTCGTTGAAGACGGCCTCCTTGTAGGAACCCAAGGAGAGAACAACGCTCCCGGTGACCTGTTTACAACAGATACGTACGGGGATTTCCTGGTGACCGTTACCTACCGGGTCGAGTGGCCCTGTAACAGCGGCCTCTGGTTCCGGTACCAGTCACCCCAGAAGGCTTACCAGGCCGACATCCTCGAATATAAGAATCCGGTGTGTTATTCGGGCACGCTGTACTGTCCCGGCAAGATGTTTCTTGCTATGAATGAGGACAAGACGCTCGTGGACCGTGAAGGCTGGAACACGATAAAGGTTCGTGCCGAAGGGGACCATCTTCAGGTATGGATTAACGACCACAAAGTCGCTGATGTACACGACGACACTACTGATTCGGGCAAGATTGGCTTTCAGGTCCACCCGGGAGAGCAGTTCGGTCCGATGAAGATTGTGGTTCGAGAGCTTCTGCTCAAAGAACTTTAATCAATTACATCGCCGTTCCGGCGACTGCTAAACAATGCACCGGTTCAATCAAGACTGTGTGGGTGCTTCATCCTGGATGTAGTCTTTCACTTTGTAGCGACCGGCGACGGGGATAAAGACGACCGCTGTCACCAGCATCACACCGACAAAGAACCAGTAGTAACTGGCTCCGGGGAGCTTACTTGTGCCATCTTCGTTCTGGATGAACTTGTTCACTGCGGCGGTGAAGACGTTTCCGAGCGTTATGGACAAAAAGAATACGGCCATGATGAAGGACTTCATCTTCTTTGGGGCCTGTGTGTATGAAAACTCCAGGCAGGTTATCGAGACCATCACTTCAGCAGAGGTCAGAATCAGATAAGCAAAGATCAACCAGACAATGCTGGGCGTTGCCCCGGCGGTTATGCGTGTCTCGATCAAGGCGGGAACGACAAAAGACAAGGCTGCTACAAAAAGACCGATGCCGATTTTCCGAAGTGCCGTGAGGGGAAAGACTTTGTTTATCGCTGGATAGATAACATACGAAAAAACGGGGATAAGGAGCATTATCATCAAGGGGTTGGCGGCCACGATCTGTGTGGGATGCAGCTTGAAGAACAGCAACTGACGGTTCATCTTCTCAGCCTGAAGCATCCAGGACGAGTCGATCTGATCGAACAGAGACCAAAATGGCGCAACAAATATGTAAATAACCGAGAGTTTGGCCAGAGCTTTGAGTCCCTCGCCGCTGAAGCATTCCTTGACGAACTCTATGCCGCCGCGGGGGATGTGTACGAATTTCTTACGTCCGGCCCAAAAGGCCGCTGTCGCCAGGACCATAAACCCGCACGGTGTACCGAAAGCGACGGTGGGCCCATATCGCTTCAGCAGCTCAGGAACAAGTGCATTGGAAATGAAAGCGCCCAAGTTTATGGCAAAATAGAACCAGATGTAAATCTTGGCCATGAGATGCTGATTGGTTTTTCCGAACTGGTCACCAACGTTGGCAGAGACGCACGGCTTTATTATGCCTGAGCCTACGGCGATAAGGACCAAACCGGCGCCGAGACCCAAGCGCGTATGATCAACGGTCAGAGCAAAGAACCCAAAGCAGTAGATGATCGAGAAAAGAATAATGGTTCTGTATTTGGCCAGCCAAATGTCGGAAATCAGCGCACCGATAAGCGGTGTGAAGTACACAGCCGAGACGAACAGGTGAAACCAGAATTTGCTTTGCTCCGGGTTCATCGGGTCAAGCTGACCACCGGCGCTTTTCAAAAGGTGGGTCATGAAGAAGACCAGGATACATCGGTTTCCGTAGAAGCTGAAGCGCTCCGCTGCCTCATTGGTGAGAATATAGGGAGTTCCTGCGGGCATTTTTTCCGATGGGATTGGTGCCGTCAGATACTTGCTCTTAGCCATAACATTATATAGTATTCGTGTCACCGCCCGAGTTCAAAGAAGAAATGGCTGAATGTGAAAAATAACAGGGGCGCTCTCAAACGCAATAACAAGGTCTTTGGCCGGCCCTTTGTTATTTGTGGTCATCCAAAATCTGCTTGATTTCAATGTTTAGAGGCGATAATATCCTTCAGCCGTAAGCTATTTTCTAAAAAACAAAGAGGAAGAATCTAAGCTGGTAACAGGAGATTTATTTGAAGGGAGTATAAAGTTATGAAAACTTTATCGACCTTAATTGTGACGCTGGCGGTAAGCGTTATTGTTTTTGATTGTGCGCCTAATGCAAGGGAAAGCCAATTACAGAAGTTCATTACAGCGCACGTTGAAAAAGTCAAACCTATGCAGAAAGAGGCGAATCTTGCTTACTGGGGCGCGGCGGTTACCGGCAAGTCCGCCGATTATGATAAATATAGCAAATTGGTGCTGGAGATTCGCCAGGTTTACAGCGACCCTCAGGAGTTTGCCTTTCTTGAAGATATGAAAGAATCCGGGGAGGTGAAGAAAGCAAAACTGGCACGGCAATTGGATGCGTTGTACAACGGCTATCTTGAGAACCAGATAGAGCCGGAGCTGTTGAAAAGAATCGTTGACCTTGGCACGGAAATTGAAAAGAACTTCAGTACTTTTCGCGGCACCATTGAAGGAGAAAAGGTCACCGATAATGAGATTAAGGAAATTCTAAAAACAGAGACGGATTCAGCCGGGAGAAAGCAAGCGTGGCTGGCCAGCAAGCAGGTAGGAGCCGAGGTTGCGGATGACCTGGTCCAGTTAGTGAAGTTGCGGAACCGGGCGGCCCGGAAACTTGGCTTTGACAATTATCATACTCTTTCTCTGACAACTGCTGAGCAGGATGTCGAGGAGCTGGACAAGATTTTCAATGAATTGTACGAATTGACCAATGAGCCTTTTGCCGAGTTAAAGGCTGATTTGGACCGGATGTTGGCGGCTAAGTGTGGCGTTGCCGTTACGGAACTTATGCTCTGGCATTACCACGACCCGTTCTTTCAGGAAACCCCGATGGTATATGAGCTGGATTTAGACGCTTATTATAAAGATAAAGATGTCAAAGAATTGGGGGCAAGATTTTACTCTGGTGTTGGCCTGCCGGTGGAATCTATCCTTGCCAACAGCGACCTGTATGAGCGCGAGGGCAAAAATCCCCACGCTTTCTGCACGGATATAGACCGGCAAGGCGATGTGCGCATTCTGTGCAATCTTAAAAATAACGAATACTGGATGGAGGTGACACTGCACGAATTAGGCCACGCCGTTTACGATAAATACCATGACCCAAAAGTGCCTTACCTGCTTAGAGAGCCGGCGCACATTTTCACCACCGAAGCGATTGCCATGTTCTTCGGCCGATTGAGCCGCAATCCCAACTGGATGCAGCAAATGCTGGAGATGTCAGACCGGCAGCGGGCCGAAATCGAAAAAGTAAGCGGTAAATACGCACGGCTCAAACAAATCATCTTCGCTCGTTGGGATATGGTGATGTATAATTTCGAAAAGCAGCTTTATGCAGACCCCGACCAGGACCTGAAATCGCTCTGGTGGGACACTGTTGAAAAATATCAGCTTGTGAAGAGGCCGCCAGGCCGTGATGAGCCGGATTGGGCCGCCAAAATCCATTTCACCATTGCGCCCTGTTATTATCACAACTATATGCTTGGTGAGTTACTGGCGTCTCAGCTGCATCATCATATCGTTCACAATATTCTTAGACTTGAATCAGACGAGAACGTCAGCTATGTTGGTCAGAAAAAGGTCGGAGATTTTCTGTCCGAAAAAGTCTTCGAGGCCGGCGCAGTCTACCATTGGAACGAGATGATTGAAAGGGCTACGGGTGAGCCTCTGACGCCGAAATACTTTGTCGCCCAGTTCGTGAAATAATTAGTTATTGGTTATTGGTAATTCGCCATTTACCATTTACAGTCTGGAACAGGTGAGCTATGAATCTTGAAGAACAGTCATTAGCGGAAATCACGGTTAAGGCAGTTGTTTTGGGTGTGGTTCTTTCGGTTGTGCTGGCGGCGGCCAATGCCTATCTCGGGCTGTTCGCGGGGATAACTGTCTCGGCGTCGATACCGGCGGCGGTTGTTTCGATGGGTGTGCTGAGACTGTTTCGGCGGAGCAATATCCTGGAGAACAACATCGTTCAGACGGCGGCGTCGGCGGGCGAGTCGCTGGCGGCAGGCGTTATATTCACGCTGCCGGCGCTGGTGATTATGGGCACGTGGGACAGCTTCAGCTTCAAGTGGGTTGCGATAATCGCCGGATTCGGTGGGGTATTGGGGGTGCTGTTTACGATACCACTGCGGCGGTCGCTGATTGTTGAAGGCAAGCTCAAGTTCCCGGAAGGTATAGCGACGGCTGAGGTCCTCGAGACTGGACAGGAAGGCGGCAAGGGTGTTTTGTGTATCGCCAAGGCGGCGATTGCGAGCGGGCTTTTTAAGGTCGGGGCAGGTGCGCTGGGGCTTTGGCCTGAGGCGGTTGAGGGTGCAAAGGCGATTGGGGGTAGCATAGCGTATTTCGGGTCGAACCTCAGCCCGGCACTGCTTTCGGTCGGATACATAGTGGGCTTGAATATCGCCGTGTTGATATTCATAGGCGGATTCTGTAACTGGCTGATTGCAATACCGATTTGCGCGGCACTGCAGGGTCGACCGGCGGAGGCCGAGACTGTGGTTGAATGGGCACACCAGATATGGTCCTCTCAGACGCGGTATATAGGAGTCGGGGGGATGCTCGTCGGCGGGCTCTGGACGATCTTTCATATGCGGACGTCACTATTGAGCGGGATAACCAGCGGGCTAAAGGCGTATCGTGATATGGCCGGCGGGCAAACTGACATCGCCAGGACGGAAAAAGATATGCCGATGAAGTGGATTCTGATCCTTATAATCGGCTCTGTTGTGCCTTTGTATTTGCTGTATCAGGTGTTTGTCCAGCAGGTATATGTATCGCTGACGATGGCGGCGATAATGTTAGTGACGGGATTTGTGTTCTCTGCAGTGGCCGGTTATATGGCCGGTCTCGTGGGCTCGTCGAACAATCCGATATCGGGAGTGACTATTGCGACGGTTCTGGTTTCTTCGCTGCTTTTGGTTGTGTTGATGGGCTCGGACGCCAAGAACGGCCCCGCAGCGGCTATCATCATCGGCAGCGTGGTTTGCTGTGCGGCGGCGATAGCGGGGGACAATATGCAGGACTTAAAGGCCGGGTATATTGTCAAGGCGACGCCGTGGAAGCAGCAGGTCATGCAGTTGGTCGGGACGGTATCGGCGGCTCTGGTGCTGGCGCCGGTGATGATGCTTTTGCAGGAGGCCTACGGTTTTGCCGGCCAGGCCGATGCCGGTCCGAAGGCACTGCCGGCACCGCAGGCGAATTTGATGGCTTCGGTTGCGAAAGGCGTCTTTGAGGGCGGGCTTCCGTGGAATTATGTTTATCTGGGGATGGTGGTTGCGGCAGGCGTGATAGCGCTGGATTTGTACCTGCAGAAAAAGGGCAGCTCGTTTCGGACGCCGGTGCTCGCGGTGGCGATTGGGTTTTATCTGCCGTTCGAGCTGTCGGTGCCGATTTTTGCCGGCGGGTTGATACACCAGGCCCTCAAGAGCTACAACAAAAAGCGAAACAGCCATACCGAAGAGGTCGAGGGCTCGAGTCGAAGCGGGCTGCTGTTTGCTTCGGGGCTGATTACGGGCGAGGCGCTGATGGGTATCCTGATGGCGATACCGATTGTGATTCTGGCCAAGAAGGATATATCTCTGCCGCTGTGGGAAATGCCGATGGGCTCGCTTGTGGGTATCGTTTTGCTTGTGGGTGTAGCGTACTGGCTGTATCGCACCGCGCGGGGAAAAGCGCAATAAGCGAAAAGCCAAAAAATGCCCGGGGTGAGGCAGGCTTGCAGAGGTGATTTCACGCAACTTGTCCGGCCAGCTGACGAATCTTCTCAAGGCTCTCGGCGAATTGTACCTGGGCCCTATCCAGATAGGTATTGACCTCGTCGATATACCCGTCGACCGAGGCTGACCAGACGCGGTTGAGATACCGTTCGGCCGCTGCAAAATTGCTCATCACGTCGGCGTACGCGCTTAGCCCGTGTACATGGGCGATGCTCTGGCGGGCCTCGACGAAGGTCGTCAGGTCCTCAGCAAAGAGTTCGTCGATGCGGTGGCGCACGTCGTACGTGTTGATGGATTGTTTCTCCGAATTGAGCCGGGTCATATTCTCGACAATGCGGCTGAGGCTGGCTTCAACAGACTGGATGTTTGAAGCCAGTTTTCCTTCGGCCCGGCTTTCCTTCCGTTCACCGGAGCGGACCAGCGCAATACCCACGGCACCGGCAAGCAGCGCAGCTATGTAATAGCCCCATGGCACCTTCTGTTGGTCTACTGTTGCTGCCAGAGCACCGGCGAGGAAGCCAATGGTTATCAGTAAATATCCGAGTTTTCTCATAAGCGTCTCTTCTTATTTGCCCATCGCACCGGCGATAACGTAATATAAAGCGAAGCCGACCCCGACCAGCGCTTCACCGACGATGAAGCCGGCGGCAACGGGAATCCCCACCTCTTCGCTGAATTGCAGACCCTTTTTCCAGTCTGTCAAAACCCGCAGCAGCGTTCCGATGCTGTAGGTCAGTACGATACTGAACGGCAGATAGAAGCCCAGGCCGACAAGAATACCAAGGCCGCCGATTCCGCTTGCGCTGAGCAAGGCGCCGAGGCCGGCACCGGCTATATATTTGTGCACGGGAACCTCTCCTCCGAGGATACCCTGTATCATACTGGCCAGTGCCTGACCCTGGGGTGCCGAAAGCCGTTCGCTGCCCAATTCATAGGCCCTATGGAGAATAAAGATCAGGGGCATAATTACGATGGGCCCCAGCCAGGTGGCGAGAAACTGCCCTATTTGCTGCTTCCTCGGCGAAGCCCCCACCAGGTAGCCGGTCTTAAGGTCGAGCATAAGGTCTGTTGCCTGGGCCATTGCCACACATGCAGCCGCCCCGACCATAATCGACGAGACAATCGCTGCGGTGTCGCCGAGCCCTTTGCTTATGACGATGAGCATAGTAACTGCAATAAGGGTCATTCCGCTCAGCGGCGACCAGTTTGTCCGGCCGATACATTCAGAGAGAATCACGCCTGCAACCCAAATCCAGATGGTGCCGAGCAGGGCCATCAGTCCTCCTCGAAGGATGCCCATCTCCTTTACAGAGGCAATGGAAATGACGAAAAGCAGGATTGTCGCACCGGCGATACCGATATAAAGCAGGCGAATCGGCATTTCGTCTTTTGAGAGCGATGTCTTCATTTTCGCCGCGTTTTGCATGCTGCCAACGGCACTGACGATAAGCGGCAGCGCCAGGACGATGCCGGCCAGAGCTCCGCCGATGAGCATACCAATACCGACCGGCCTGAATAAGTTCAATCTCATATATTCGGGCATTGTCTGCTCAAGGCTTACAAGTGTCTCGGACGCGGGCAATAGGTCATAGCCCGCCATGACCGGGCCCAAAATCCAGTAGCAGACGAAACCGCCGATGACGAAGTAGAAACCTCCTTTTCCCGCGATGAAGCCGACACCGATTGTCATCAGAGACACATACCAGATACCGTTCATGTGTTCAGGCATTCCGATATATTTGCCCAGATTCCAGTACTCGAACCCAACAAGCTGGCTTACAAAGTAAATGACGCCGCTCAAAGCCATCCCCGAGAGCAGGAGCAAGGCTTTGCGGACACCTGCGCCGGGAGATTTTAGAATCGTGGCAACGGCGACGCCGCCGGGATAGGTAAGCCGTTCGAAGTCAATCATCTGTTTGCGAAGCGGGATAATAAAGGCGATACCCAAAATTCCGCCGGCAATGCAGGCGAAGACCAACAGAATGGGGTTGAATTCTGTTTCTCCCAGAATAAAAAGGGCCGGGACAGAAAACATCATCCCTGCCGAAGCACCGTTGACGGCGCTGGCGATAGTCTGGTTGATGTTGTTCTCGACAATGCTGCTTCGGCCCATCAGGCCCCGCAAAATGCCGAATCCCAGAATGGCAGCCAGCTCTGAGCCTTCAATGGAAAAACCGAGTATCAAGCTGGCGTAACCGATGCTAAGGGCAATGAGAACCCCCAGTCCGTAGCCTACGAGCACCGCGGTCAGCGTGAGCTCCGGATAAGGTCCGGTGCGGATGATCCTTCTTTCGCGGGCTTTTGCCTTTGTCACTATCAACTCTCCTTAGTAGCTGCGCAAAACTTTACTGCACAGAGACCGATAGCGTTTGGTCTTTCTTCGGCGCTACCTGCCGTCCCTACAGCAAATCGGAGAGGGCGGGATTCGAACCCGCGGTAGGGACAAGCCCTACACAGCCTTTCCAAGGCTGCTCGATAAGCCACTCCGACACCTCTCCTATTCAATTTACAATTTATTATTTACTATTTACTATTGCTATATAGTTCGGCTTTGTGAGCATTATAGCAGCAGAAAAAGGGGGCTGCAATTGCAATCCGCCGCAGGGACGGGGGTTTGTCGGAGGGAGATTTTTTCAGAAAAAAATGAACCGCGCGGCAGAAAAGACAGACTATCATATAGATGTAAAATTGGCTCAAGACGTTGCAATGTTTTTTGCTCTCATCATAGCCAAAATAATACCTGACATAATGGATTTATGTATCTGGTGGTTTGTAGGATTATTGATAATATGTGCAATAAAACCATGTTACGTGTTTTTTATTAAGGAATAGTATTTTTTCTTCTGGCTTTAGTTTATGTTTCAGAGCGTATAAAATACCTGACAACTCAATCCAGCGAACCCTGACTTGCCAACGTTTGCCAGAGTCGCTGATTTGGGATGTTAGCTGAGAAGGAATGTGTTCCCGCGTGCGCGGGAATGACAATTTTGGATGTTAATCGTCTAAGGAAAGGAGAAACTATGAAAGTAATTCGACAAATTGGCTCGTTGGCGTTTGTGATTGGTCTGTTCGTTTGCATTTTTGCAGGCGTGCCGTGGCACGTGGTCGTTGCCGATGACCCGGTCGTGCCATGGTGGCTGCGGATAACGATTTTCTGCCTTTTAGGCGGTTTCCTTGTGGTTCTGGTAACACTGGCCTTGGAACAATTGAAAATCAAGCCATCAGTTGAGGTGCCACCGGCTGCAGAGACCGACCGCAGTGTCTTGCTGCTCAACTCCGACACAGTACCCGGCCGAGAGACGCGTGAGATTCTCGGTCTCGTCCAGGGCCATACGGTATTTGCTATCTGGCTGGGCAAAGACCTGTCGGCCATAGTCAGACTGATTCTTGGCGGTGAGCTGACTGAATACACAGAGATGATGGGAAGGGCTCGGACAGTAGCTACTAACAGGATGATGGCGCAGGCGGCACAGATGGGAGCCGATGCAATAATCAATGCCCGCTATATGACAACGAGTGTTGTTGGAAGTGCCGCCGAACTTTTAGTTTACGGCACGGCTGTCAAGCTCGGCGGATAGGGCGCTGTTATTGATTGTTCTTGTTCTCTTGGCGTCGCCGGCCAAAGAATTCCTGTAGCTGCTGGCGGCATTGCTCTTCCAGAACGCCGCTTGTAACTTCGAGCTTATGGTTGAGTCTTTCATCTTGTACAATGTTGTAAAGACTTTTGCAAGCACCTGTCTTTGGGTCATCACATCCATAGACTAACCTGTCCAATCTACCCAACACCAGCGCCCCTGCACACATTGGGCACGGCTCCAACGTAACGTACATCGTACAGCCGTTCAAGTGCCAGTTTTCCATAAATGCCGCCGCCTGCGTCAAAGCGATTATTTCAGCGTGTGCGGTAGGGTCCTGAAGCTGCTGCCTTTGGTTGTACGCTTTGCCGATTATTTGCTCTTGATAAACAATGACCGCCCCTATGGGAACATCACCATTTTCCTCCGCAATCTGCGCCTGCTCGATGGCAAGTCTCATTAACTGTTCGTTTTCTTTGCTGCTACTCATCGCTCGAGGGCGAAACAGAAAAAATAGAAAATAGTCAATAATCAATAATCAATAAAAAATACCCCCAAGGGGAGTCGAACCCCTGTCTCCAGGATGAGAACCTGATATCCTAAGCCACTAGACGATGGGGGCGAAAGAACTTAAAACTAAAAGCTCAAAATTGAAAACTATCAATAGCGGCGGTTGGATTCGAACCAACGACCCTGGGCTTATGAATCCCATGCTCTAACCAACTGAGCTACGCCGCCAAAACACTGGTAATTTACGCAAATTTTCTCCGCATTGCAAGGAAATTCGCGCAATTTGAAAATCTCTGCTCGACACCGAAGTCGCCGGGGGCGCCCCTGGGCGGGGTTTGCTTACGCCGGCTCTGATTATGCAGATTATCCGCAGGAGTCAATTTTTCAATTTTTAATTTTTAATTTATCCCTCGTTCTTTTAATATACCGCTATGTTGGAAAAAGGGCTTGTCCAGATTTATACCGGAGACGGCAAAGGCAAAACCACCGCTGCGTTTGGCTTGGGCTTGCGTGCCGCCGGCCAGGGAAACAAGGTCCTGATTTATCAATTTTTGAAGCCGCCGTCTCTTGATATTGGTGAGCGTTTCGCACTGCAATTGGGCGCTGTCAGGGTCAGGGTCGAAGCGCTTGATACGCCCTGGGATATGCCTAAATCCTTGGAAGACGAAAAAGCCGTCACCAAGATGCAGGCTGCAATCAGCGAAGCCCTTGAGAGAATCGCCCAAACCGCAGAGAAAAGATTTTACGATGTGCTGATACTCGATGAGATTGTATTTTGCCTTTCAAAAGGCCTGGCCAAGTTGGAAGATGTCAAAAATATCATCGACAGAAGAGACCCTGCTGTCGAAATTGTCCTGACCGGCCGAGGTGCAACCGAAGAATTGATAGAGCTGGCTGATTTGGTGACGGAAATGAAAAGTATCAAGCATCCGTTTGATAAAGGTCTGCCCGCCAGACGAGGCATTGAATATTAGCCACAAAGCCACGAAGGCACGAAGAAAGAAAGATACCACACATGTAAATGTGTGGAGGAGAAAAAAGAAAGAGACCCCACACTTACGTGTGGGGAATATATCTTGGTGTCTTTGTGTCTTGGTGGTAAAACAACAGGAGTTCTCGCTATGAGTCAGAGTGTTGCTGCAATTATTTGTGCCGCTGGGGCCAGCAGCCGGTTCGGCGGGAAAAGAAAGAAGGCATTCGTTAATGTGGCCGGCCGCGCGGTCTTTCTGCGAAGCGTCGAGCTTTTCGACAACCGCGACGACGTAAAACAGGTATTGTTGGGCATTGCGCCCGAGGACGAGGAGCTGGTGAACGTCAAATGGGGGCCTAACCTGAAGTTTTTTGGCGTAAAAATCTTTTTCGGTGGCCATGCGCGTTTTGACACCGTCAGTAAAGGCCTCGAACTGGTCAAAGATGGTATCGACCTTATTGCCGTCCACGACGCCTCCCGATGCTGTGTAACAGCGGAATTGATTGACAAGGTGGTTGCCGCCGCTGCCAAGAGCGGTGCAGCCATGCCGGCCTGCCCGGTTGCGGCAACCATAAAACAGGTGAAGGATAATATAATAATCAGAACAGTTGACAGAGCAGGTCTCTACGAGGCTCAGACCCCGCAGGTCTTCGAAGCCTCGCTGCTCAGGAAGGCATACGAAAACCTCAAGAATCTGGACCAAAGCAAAATCAGCGATGATTCCCAGCTCATCGAAGCGTTGGGTCATAAAGTATCAATTGTGGAAGCAGACTCTTCGAATATAAAAATTACCCGACAAAGTGACATTGCAGTTGCAGAAGCCATTCTCAAGTCCCGGCCAAAGCCCAGGCCGGAAGGCCCCACAGGGCCTTACGTTGAGGCCCAATGGTAATTTCTCAAATAATCGCACCTGACTCAAAGAAATTGTGGAAGAACTTAAAAGGCTTAGGGCACTACGCTCATTACCTTTGAGAAGTTTACGAAGATGTAATAAATCATCAAAAGACAAACGAGGCAGTAGATCAGGCGTGGCAGCCAGCGTGCAAACTCGTTGAACCAGAACTCGGCGGCTTCGGCGTTGTCGTCGGCAAGGCGTTTTGTAACATCGTCGAGCTTGCCGGTTTCTTCGCCAACCCGCCAAATTTCCAGAAAATCCGCCGGTAGTTTCGATGGAAATCCGTCGGAGACGGACCTGCCGGCCTTTGCACTTGCGGCAGCGGGTTTGACCAGGTCGGTTACAACGGCATTGGCGGCGGCCGAGGTCGCCCTTTCGGCGCAATCGGTAATGGGAACGCCGGCCTTTGTGAGCATGTGGAACACCCAGCAGTAACGGCTGAGGGCGAGCTTGTAAACAGCGCGGCCCAGGAGCGGTATTCTTAGCGTCAGGCGGTCGAGCAGTCTGCGAAAGAGGCCGGTCTTCGGTGTCATACGGAGAATAATAAAGATTATCGCCGCTGGTATGTAAAACAGTAAAAGGATTGTTACTGCGGAGATAAGATAGGGTCCTATTTGCCAGTCGCCCAGGACAAAACCCGGAAACGGGGCGATAAACGCGGTCGCATGAATTAGAAGAATGGGCAGAAACATTCCTGAGAGCATCTTTTTTCTGATACGGCCGGAGAATTCGTGCCATTGGGATAAGAGTTTGAATGATTCGGGCAGGCTGCCGGATGTTTCAGCAGCCTGGATGAGCATTACGTCCAGCGGGTCAAATATGTTGGGGCTTTTGGTCATTGTCTCTGCCAGGGTATTGCCTTTCGAAACGGAGTCGGCCAGTCTAAGAAATGCCGCTCGCATGCGCGGGTTTAAGCCCGAGCTGAGGGTATTGAGTGAACGCAGTAGCGGTACGCCGGCATCGAGCATAATCGAAAGATTGTGATAGGCCAAAGCAAGACTATTTGACACTGTCAATTCCTTTTAGATTATTTTGCAAAAGTCAGCTCCCGGCAAGGTGAAGGTCAGGTTTTGTAATCTTAAGAATAGCCGAATTAGCCGATAACAGCAAGGTGCATTTGTTTTGCGTTGAGTATTAGCGTTTAGCGGATCGCAGTGGCAAGGGATTTTTTGATTTATGATTTGCACTTTGTAGGTAGCCCGTAGCTTTTTCAGGCACAAGGTGCACAGAAATGATTATTGATTATTTGAGACTGACAGCGTATAGTAAATAACAAACAGGAAAGCTGACAGGCAGCAGAATCTAATTGGAGGTGCCGGATGAATGTACTGTTAATTGGTAGCGGCGGACGCGAGCACGCAATCGCCTGGAAATTGGCTCAATCGGAAAGCTTAGGCCAACTCTATATCGCGCCGGGTAATCCCGGTACAGCCAAATGTGGGCGGAATATTGCTATTAGCGCCGATGATACCGACAAGCTTCTGGACTTTGCACGTCAGAATGATGTGGGCTTTGTAATAGTCGGACCGGAGGCCCCGCTTGCAGCGGGAGTGGTTGATGTGTTTGAAGCCGCCGGTATAAAGGCATTCGGGCCAAGCGCCGATGCCGCACAGCTTGAGGCGGACAAGGCATTTGCAAAGCAGCTGATGCGCTCAAGCGCGGTCTCCACCGCTGAGGGCAGAATCTTCGATAGATTCAGCGATGCCAAAGCGTACATCGCAAGCAGGGACGAAGCGGTGGTGGTAAAGGCCGCAGGTCTTGCGAAGGGCAAAGGTGTCTTTGTCTGCGATGACCCAGCCGATGGGATTTTAGCGGCTGAAAAAATAATGTGCGGCAAAATATTCGGCTCAGCAGGCAACAAAGTCATCGTTGAAGACAAACTGCTCGGCGAAGAAGCCTCGATACTGGCCTTTGTGGACGGGCGAAATATCTATGTTATGGAATCGTCGCAGGACCACAAGCCCATCGGCGATGGTGACACGGGCCCCAACACCGGCGGAATGGGCGCTTACAGTCCCGCGCCGGTGGTTACCGACGATTTGATGAATCAGATTGTGCGTGAAATTCTTGTGCCGGTGGTCGATGGTATGAATCGCAACGATACACCGTATAAAGGTGTACTGTACGCGGGGGTTATGATTACCGGCGGCGGGCCGAGGGTCCTGGAATTTAACGTCCGCTTTGGCGACCCTGAGACCCAGCCGGTTCTTATGCGCCTAAAAAGCGATTTGCTGCAAGTTTGTCTGGCGGCCTGTGACGGCACGTTGGACCAAATTTCGCTCGAATGGGACCCGCGGCCGGCGGTTTGTGTGGTGATGGCTTCCGGCGGTTACCCGGGCGATTATGAAAAGGGCAGGAAGATAACCGGCCTGGAAGAAGCCGACGGAATGCAGGATGTTGTTGTGTTCCACGCAGGCACAAAAGGTAATGACCGGGATATTGTTACCAACGGCGGCAGAGTGCTGGGCGTCACTGCACTGGGCCAGACAATCGACGACGCAAAAGCAAGAGCGTATAGAGCTGTGGACAAAATAAAATTCGACGGTGCTTATTGCCGCCGAGACATTGCGGATAAGGCGATAGAAAAGTGTAAAACGTAAATCTTACTTATGGTTTTTTAGTTTTTAGCTTTTGGTTTTTAGTTTGATGGGATGTCGATAAATTTAAACAAATCTTTCATAGTCGCAAGTGCCAAAAGAATTTCCCGCTGGTTTCTCGCAGGTTTGATTTTGGCTGCCGTTTTATGGTTCGTTTTGATCCTGGCAGGCCGGGGTCTGTGCCACATCGCCATAGGACAGCTTGCTGAGCTGACCAACACGAGGATAAAAGCCGAATCGGTTGATTACCACGCTAACGGCTCAGTCTTCATCGAAAATCTTGTAATCAGCCCATACAAAAAGCAAAGCGACGATGACACCATACTCGAGGCCGAAACGGTATATGCACGCTTTAGTCTAAGCAGCTTATTGTTACTGCGGCCCCAGCTAAAAGAGATAGATGTCAATGATTTTGTTTTCAATGCCCAATACGATTTGGACACCAGCTCGTGGAATTTATCTGCGCTTAAAATCATGCTTCCTAAAGGCACTTCCGGCAGGATGCCCCGTGTTCACCTCAAAGCGGGAACGCTGCGATATAGTAAGATATCAAATGGACAGGTAAAAGTTGCTCTTTCAGTACCTCTTAATGCGAGATTTGAATTCGATGAGAAAACACAGGAGGGCTACCGCTTCAGTATGACCACAGCTACGATGGTCCGCGGTTTTGGCAAGAGCTACTTGACCGGATTTTGGAAACCGGGCCGGGTTACGGTCGCAGGAGGAATTGCGTCCATGGATGTCCCTGAGCTTGAGATGGCATGGATAATAGATGTCTTGGCCGCCGAGTTGAAGTATGACCAGGGCAACACTTTTTCACTGAAGCTAAGGGCGAAGGATTTGCACTCTAAACGCAGTCCCGCGCTGGATAAATTCGCATTAGTCGGGCCTGCTTTCTTGGAAAAGTCCAGCCCGTTTGCCGCTTTGCAAAGATTTTTCAACCGATATCGCCCACGGGGGCGGATAGATATTGACCTTGAGGCATCCGGCAATTTGAACCAACTAAACGAAAGTACGTTGGGCGGCAAAGTTTATTGTAAGGATGTTGCGTTTTGCGACTACAAGTTCCAATACGCGATAGAGAATGTGGTTGGCGAGATAGATTTTGCCAAAAATAGTGTGGAACTGAACAATCTGAGCGGTAAGCACGGCGACGTCAAACTTTTCTTTAACGGCTGGTCGAGAGACTTCGGCCCAGATTGGAAATACCGAATCCGAATTACAAGTGACAACATGGCTTTGGATAATGACCTGTATAATGCGCTAAGCACACAACGGAAAGAATCCTGGTCTGCTTTCTCCCCGGCCGGGCGGGCAGCGATAGATTACCAGTTCGACCGGCGGTCACAAACGGACAAGGGAAAAAAATTGGCGGTTGAACTGCGCGGTGCCGAAGCTATATACCGAAATTTTCCTTATCCGTTGAAAAATCTCACCGGCAAACTCTCTTTCGATAGCGATGGAGTAATCCTTTCGGATGTGGTTTCGCAGGTGAACGAGCGTAAAATCACCTTGAATGGTGAAATAAGGGCCCCCGGCACCGATAGCTCGACGCATGATATCTCAATCAAGGTAAATAATATCCCTCTGGATTCGACACTCCGGGCGGCATTGCCGGACAGGCAAAGGGATTTATACAATCAATTTCACCCTGCCGGCCTGGCTGATGGTCGGATAAAGGTTGCAGGTCAGAGTTCTGCCCCCATAAGTTTTACGGCCGATTTGTCTTTTAAAAAAGCTTCTTTAAAGTTAGACGAATTTCCATTGCCTATCTCTAATATATCGGCAAACGCTGTTTTTACCCCTGATTTGGTAACTGTCGAAAACTTTACCGGTCATTGTCCCCACGGTTTGGTTTCCCTGACCGGCCGAATATGGCTAAGCCAGCAGCGCCAGCAGTCTCGCTATCGCTTGTCGCTGAATTTCCAGGACGCCCGGTTGAACGATGATTTGTTTAATCTGTTGCCGGAGTCATCGAAGAAAATCGTCTCCGAATTGAAACCGGAAGGTAAAGTAAATCTCAGTGCCGATTTAAACAAAGAGAGCCTCACAGACCCTCCTGATTACAGGATAACTGTGGACTGTCTGGGTAACAGTGTCACTTTCCCGCAATTTCCCTATCGGCTAAAAGACATTACCGGCACCTTAACGATAGACGAGAATAGTATCACGTTTAAGGATATGGCTGCAACCACAGGTGACAGTGTCCCGGCGGCAGGAAACACTTCGACTATAAAACTAAACGGCCAAATAGACTTGGCTGATAATGTTTTCACCGGCGCCCTGTTAGAGCTCTCAGCCATCGACATTTTCTTCGACGACCAGCTCGCCCAGGCCTTGCCTGAAGAAATTAAGCCCTTATACGACGGGCTCTCGCCTGCTGGCCGATTTGATCTGGATTTCGAGAGTATCCGGATCTGGCCCACAGATGATGGCCGAAAGCAGATTGATTTCGACGGTGCCGTCATACTCAAAAACTGTGCTTTCAAAGTATCTGATGCCGAAACCGAATGGGATGCAATATTGAAAACAAGAGGTCTGTACAAAACCGGCGACGGTTTCAGTAATGGCCAGGCTAATCTTTTTGCGGACAATCTCAGCATTCAGGGCAAATCTTTCACTAACTTAAAAGCAGATATCTATTATGATCCTAACCTGCGAAATTGGTCCACCGAAGATTTAATTGCCGATTGTTACGGCGGAAAATTGACAGGAAAATTCGAATTCAGACAGCCCGCTGAGCAGCTCCGGTACCCATTGAACTGGGGCTCACGCCTGGGTTCGGGACCGGACCCCCATTCGCCAGAGAACGCGAATGGGACCCAACCGGGTTTGCGAAATACTGCAAACCGGAGCCCTTCTCGTTTTGCGACTTCTTTGCAAAATGGGGGCCCACTAACCGGTGCCGGAGAGTATCTGCTGCAGGTAGGTTTTGACAATATTGACTTAAAACAATTTCTCTCGGACACAAAGCTCAAAGAGACTCCTGACAACGGCTATACGACCGGGAAAATGAGCGGCTCTTTGAGCATCAATGCCCGGATTGGCGATAATTCTTCACGTATCGGCATATTCAGACTCGCAATAAGCGATATGCAGGCCGGTGAGCTTTCGCCACTGGCCAAGCTCTTGCAGGTACTGCAACTAACAGAGCCGAAGGACTTCGCTTTTGACCAGATGCTCATTGATTCATACATCAAGCGCAACGTCCTGTTCGTTAAGAAGCTCGATTTATCCGGTGATAGCATCGCCTTTAACGGCTCAGGCTCGATGGATTTACAAACCCGAAATGTCGATTTGATTCTCACCGCCCGAGGCCGGCGTCTCGCCACTGCCGATCCTTCCATTTTACAATCTCTTACCGAAGGTCTTGGCCAGGCTGTTGTGCGAGTAGAGGTAACCGGCGATTTTTACGACCCACAGGTGACAACCAGAACCCTGCCGCTCATCAAGGACTCACTGCAAATCCTCGGAACACCCCCCTAAAAATCTTTTCTTATTTCTAACGGCGCACAAAACCAGTAAAAAGGCCGGTATCGTATTTATCTTCTTATGATATTTCTATTTTTTCTCCCGTTTTTATATGCAATTTGTCATTTGCATTTCCATTTTTCAAGCTAATCTCTAACGTACTGTTTGAGCCTTCGAGCAGGAATAATTCGTTGTCTTTTGCTGTATAATAATTCGGATAGTAATTCATCACATATTTCTTCTCGCCTATAGCCACGGAATACTTATCCTTCTCTTGCTTTGCCAGATTGGTTATGATATTTCCGAATCCGTCGATTCGAACAACCATTCCCTCTCTTTCTTCTTTGTGAAGTTCCAATTTCTTTATCTCTTTGATTGTTTTACCTATTGTCTTGAAATTACCTATATCAATATTGGCCGCCGCTTTTGCAAATACGTCTCTGCCGTGAAATGTGCGGCTCGCATCTCCGGGAATGGGAATTTGTCTTATATCAATTATGCCCTGTTCTTTAAGTGTTTCCCAGAGCAGTCCGTTATCCGGCCCGACAAAATAATAACTATTTGTTTTCACGCCTATTGCTTTTCTTTCTGTTCCCACGCCAGGGTCAACTACACAACAAAATGTTGCGCCTTCTGGAAAGTATTTGTAATTATTTTTGAGTATCCACGAAGCTTCTATTGTTTTTTGAGGCGAGATGCTATGGCACAAATCAACTATTTTTGCATCGCAGGCAATACTGTAAACCACTGCTTTCATCACGCCTACGTATTCACTTTGCCCGAAGTCCGTCAATAAAACTATCATACTAAGCTCCTAACTCGCCGGCCTTGATTTTCGACATTGGCTTTGTTTGGCTTTGTTTTCCGGGAGCCCGAAGGCGTGGTTTATTTTCATAATACTTTGTTGAATAGATGTTTACGTCCATTTTGGCTCTTTTTAAATTGGGTTTGAATTGGGTTTGTTTTTTTGGACTGCGAAATCATCGTATTTTCTGTAATCCTTTGTTATAAGTGAGTTTACATTCATTTGGGCTTTTTGGAAATTGGCTTTGTTTGGGTTTGAATTGGGTTTGTTTTCACCAAGTGTCCAAT
>JAUXAL010000082.1 GCA_030619925.1 Phycisphaerae bacterium
TGATTTGGAACTGAGAACCGACACAGGGTGGTTTTGTTGTCATCTGATCAAATTACTCTCGGCTCATCCGAGTTGAAAGCGTTCGCAACCACTGGCCACTCGCCCGGATTCTACCCAGATATGAGTTTTTGTACCCTACGCGGACGTCCAATAAATCAAACTAAACCGAGTTGCCGTATCGCGTCCCCCGCGCCGCTGAGGTGATCCAGAGTCATTTCCGAATACATGCGCGCGAGAATCATGCCGGGGGCATTGGCGCGGAAGGCGGCGAGGACGGCGTCGCGTACGCCTTCGCGCGAACGCGGCGGATCGTTTTCGCCCGGTGAAACATCAACGTCGATCCCCGGCCAGATTTGAAGGGGCGTACCCATGGCTCCCGCGACCCACACTTTGGTCTCGCGGTAGACGTAATCGGACGATAATCCATTGGCGTGGATCTCATCGTAGCCGCCCTCGGAGAAGCCCATGATTCGATACTCGAAGGCGAGCGCTTCGTCGCGGGAGAGATCCTGAAGATAGGTATTGTGGAGGGCATCGACATACTTGGCACAACGCGGTCCCCCGTCGTTGTGGTAGGCGATGATCTTGATAAAATTGGAGTATTTAGCGAGTTCCTGGAGATCCGCAATCGCGCGATAAAAGGGGTTGAACGAAACCGTATGGGGCAGCGCCCAGCCGACGGGAAGATCAGGCTTGATGGATTTGGCTTTGGCGTAAACCGTTTTGTAGATCTCGCGCAGGCTGTCGTACCAGGACATGTCCCAGGCGAGAATTTCGGGGTAGCGAAGGAGAATCCGCCAGAAGGTAACGTAGTAGCCGTCGATGGGGCGGCGCCCGGCGCGGGCAGCCGCAGCGTAGTCTTCGAGGACGCGGTATCCCTCGCGAGCCCGTTCAACATTGATCCCCTGTTTTTTACCTTTTTCGAGGCAGTATGGGCAGAAGCAGGCGATCTCGGTATTTTTCACGGCGCCGGCCCCGCGGCTCAGGGAGAGCGCGTTGCTCAGTGCGCCCCAGCGCTCGGACCGCCAGAGCAAGCCGTCGATCTCGTAGGAGCGGACGCAGTCCTCGACCATCGCCAGCAGGTAGGAGCGGAAGTGAGGATTGTTGAAACAGACCCGGGAGAGCTTCCGGTTGTGCAGATCCCATTCCGCCATTTGCTCGAACTGGGGGATATCTTCATGAATCTGGTCAGCCAGGAAAGGAATCGTTTTGATTCCACGCTTGCGGGCGGCGGGTATGACGGAAGCCAGCAGGTCAAAATCCCCTTCGTCGGGCGCCCGGACAACCTGGATATTATCCTTGAACAGAGTCTCGCGATAATATTTTGGATGGAGCGTCGCATAGTAGCCACCGTGGAATTTGGGGCGGGGTTGTTGACGGCCATGATCGACCGGCGGCCAGGCCCGTCCTGAGAGCCCTTCCTTGTAAGAATAGACCATCGCAAAAAGCGTGTTGACGCATGCGCGCTTCTGGATCGTGTCGAGGCACGCCTCGACCCCTTCATCAACAAAAGAGGGAGCACCTATCTGGATACCGATCATTTTTATAGAATTAGTTTTTTTTAAAGATTTAGATAGCAAAGAGGCTGAGCCGCTCCCTAAAGTGATTGCAGCTGCAAGTCCGCTTCCAGACTTGATAAATTGTCTACGATTTAAATTCCTCATTGAATTATACCTCTATGCTTTTTTAAATTTTTATTTTTACTCACTTTTTCGGTATTCTGCAGATTCAAGCCAATCTTTTTTGAAGGTTACACCCCAACCTGGTCCATTGGGTATCATTATTTTACCATCGACCACAGTTAATTGGGGTTCATACATCGCGCGACTTTCACGATTCAATTCGGAGGTATCATCTATGCTAGCCTCTATATACTTGGAATTCGGAATAGCACCAAGCATGTGTAAAGTAAACACCATTACCATGGAAAAATGAGAAGAATGAGGTACACAGAGCTTTCCAGTTTTATGGGCCATCCTAGCGACACGAAGAGCCCTGGTTAAACCACCAATATAACACACATCCGGTTGTGCAATATCAACCGCATTCATGTTAATCATTCGGCGCCATTGTGCCAAATCATTGTCCTGTTCACCACCTGCGATGGGGACATTGATCTTTTTAGCCACTTCAGCGGTCCATTCTAACTCCCAATACGGGCATGGTTCCTCAAAAAAACCGACGTTATTATCTTCTAATATTCGCCCCAAAGCGATAGCCCTGGGTGGTGTATAACAACTATTTGCATCAACTAAAAGATCAATCTTTTCACCAAGGGCTTTTCTGACAGTAGGGACAAGCTCTTCTGACCTGCCAGGCCATTGATCCACATCATGACCTGTTTTTGTGCCAACTCGGAGTTTGAAGGCAGTGAAACCCTTGCTATCGCGCAAGGCTACCATGCGAGAGGCTTCGTCTTCAGGGGTGATATCCCTTCTCATACTGGAACCATATGCTGTAATTTTACGCACTTGTCCGCCAAGCAGTTCAACAACGGGTTTTTTCTTTATTTTTCCATATAAATCCCAGATTGCCGTATCCATGCCGGTTAATGCGCGACAAACATAAGTCCATGGAAATTTGTAATTGGCCTCGATACAATTATCGACAAGTATATCAATATTGGCTGGATCCTTACCTATAAAACGTTTCGCAATTTTACTATGTAAGATCATGGTAGAGAAGTCTGCTTCATGGGGCGAAATCTGTCCATATCCTATGGACCCGTCATCAGTTTCGATACGGACAACACCCACTTTCGGTTTAGTGAAGGTTTCAATTTTTACAATTTTCAATCCTTCCTCGATGATTTTAAATTCTTTATAATTCTCATCCCTGCCAAAATATGGATACTTTCGCTGTGTACCACTGTACAAATCAGCTTTTGTTTGAGCAACCAAAGGGATTGTTAAAGCAGCTTTACAAAAGTCACGTCTTGCTATCTTCATTATCATACCTCCTAATTTTTGGTTTGACGGTCAGGACGCAGGGTTCCTAATAGTCCCACAAATGTGACCGCACTGTTGGCAAATCAGCGAGGGCGCCTGGGGAATCCGCGGGTCATGGTGTTTTTCTACGTACTCGAAGTACTCCTTCTTGCTGATCTGATATTCGGCCCCACATTTTGGATTGCGGCATTTGACCCAGGTCATCTCCTGGGCAAAATGCTTGGGGATGCCGCCCTTCGGAGAGCTTGTCATATAGGTTATTCCAGCAGCCAATACCGGAGAACCCACAATCACACCAATCAGTGCGTTCTTTTTCACACGCTTTTCCACGTAAGCACAGCCAACAAGAGCGTTTAGTCAAGCTTGTCCGTTATCAGGATAGCGTCCAACCACACGCCATCTTCACGCTTGGCAATCTCCAAGGTGTGCGGCCCAGCCGGCAGCGTCCAATTCGCAACCGTATCGTTGTGGTCACTACTGAAAACATCGACCCAGTGCCACACCCTGCCAGTTGGCATCCCATTAAACCTCACCCAGCCAGTGCCGGCGTTACCAGGGTCTTCGCCAGGAGTCAGATTAGTAGCACCCGTAATCCGCACCCAGAATGAGTCGCTGTCGGTCTTAACCCGAAGCATAACCTTGTAAACCCCACCGGCAGCGGTAAAGTTGTGACTGGCTATCCAGTCGGCACCAGGGGGATTACTACTGTGGTTGCCATCTTCGTTCTCTGAGCCGATGTACTTCCGACCGCTGGCTGCAGGATCATCATAAAGCCGCCAGCTCGTTCCAAGGGTATCAGCGGCTTCAGCTTCTAACCAGATCATCTCGCCCGGTAGCTCAGGAGCTAACCGATACAGCCGGATATCGTCAAAGAAAACCAGCCCCTTGCCGCCAGGCGTCGTCCTGGCCGGGTCGCCGAAACCAATGGCAAGCTGGGTGACATTCTGAAGGTTCACACCCAACGAGTTAAGATCGATGTTCCACTGCGTCCACAATGGCCTGGCCAGGGCAACCGCATCACCGCCATATACCACCTTGACGCCGTTGACCTTGACGTACATCTGGTCAACAGTATTATCGGTGTTGCCATGGAAATAAAGCGTCAGGGTCGTAATACCGGCCCTGGTCCAGTCACCGCCACTCTGTAAGTTAGCAATACTGGCTACAGCCTCAGAAACACTCGCAGTGCCTGTGTTATCGTAGGAGAACGGAATAGCCTGATGACCGTCGTGAACGAAGGTTTGCTCGGCAAAAGGTGACATAGAATAGCCAACCACAGAGCCGTTTGTCGGACTATCGTATCCGTCTATCCACGTGTTAAATATCCTGTTGCTCTCGGGGTCAGTGGGGTCAAGGTCATTATAGCTCTCGAAATCGTCAACCACCAGATACTCGGCCGTCGCAAAGTTCCACACCTCACCTTGCCAGGTGGCAGGAGTCTCTGCGCCATTTACCTCATCTACCCGCCAGTAGTAGGCCCTACCTAAGTCAAGTGTCCCGGCGTCATAGCTGGGCTCGGATACGGTGGCTACCGAAGCGTTGGCATCTATCACTTCCTGCTCGCTGTTAGAAAGGTACACATCGTGCGTATCGGCTTCTCTTCCCGCTCTCCAGCTAAGCACTACATCGGGATAGACATCAGTGGCCCCCAAAGCTGGTTTAGGTTCTCTTGCTTGGACCGACAAATAGAAGAAGCGTACCTCGCTCAGACCATGTTGCTGGTGGCCACCCCAGTTGTTGTTAACGGTGACCTTGACATACTTGGCTACCGCACCAGCGAGGTCGACCTCGGTATTGTGTGCGTAGTCTGTTGCACCAGGGGCCTGAGCAAATTCAATAACACCGTTAAGTACCGTCCAGTCAGTGCCGTCGGTCGAATACTCTATGGTAGCCTCTTTGATCCCAAGGCCGAAAAGACCCTCAAGCCCCGTATTGTGGTTCCATACCCACATCTGATGCAGATTGTAAACCTTGTCGAACTCATACTGGATCCAGGCTGGTTGCGGCCCACCTTGACGGCTCAGCCACATATCCGTCTGGTCTGTTGAGTGCAGGTCACTGGCATCAAGTCCTGAGCCGTTGATGGTATTCTCAGGACCCATACCTTCCTGCTGCACGCTGGAAGCGGTGGCAATTATGTTCTCACCAGCAATCGTATAAGCAAAAGGCTCGACCGTGAAGCTCCAGATGTTACCCTTAAATATGGTATAATCCGGGGCAGCCTTGACCTCATCGACCCGCCAGTAATAGGTCTGGCCGAAATCCAGAAGGCCGGCAGGGTCATAACTATTAGCATCCTGATTTTGACGTACCAAGACACCAAGCGGATTAGTTCTGCTGGCTTTGTTGACATCGTCGAAGACAGTTTCGAAGTACACATCGTGCTTATCAGCAAACTCTCCCGGAGTCCAGCCAAGGATCACATCACGAGGCACATCCGTCTGCCCATTTGCAGGAGTAGGGCCACGGGCTATTTCATTGATCATTACGGCAGCGATGACCACAGGATCGACATTACCGCTGGTACCGCTTAGGGGACCGACGACGAGACCCTGAATTTCTGCGTTGATGGGCAGATCATTGCCGGAGGTATCCTTCAGGTCCGTGATGGAGAAAGCAAGCCCGGCTATCATCTGCCCGGCCACAACCCCAGTATCAAGCCATGCGTCCGTTGGCACGACGAGTGGCTCACCCATGCTGCCATCGGGGAACAGCGCGCGGAAATAGGTCACTTCTCTTGATCCCGCAGCTTCGAAGATGAAAAAGTCGGGCTGATCACCATTGGTGTCCCTCCAGATGCGGCCGAACACCCAGGTCAGAGGATAGTCATTGGCTGCCCTGGTCATGAAGTCAAAATCGTCGGCGTTTTGGGGAGGATAATCCCCAGCGTCACCCAGCCGTGAAGTTGACGTTCCTAAGTGCAGGTTGACACCGGCGACTACCTCGTAGCCATCGGGAGTCCTGGCACTGACCAGGACTACGCCGTCCACGACGACGTCAGCCACGCCCACGACCTTACCCAGGCAGAGTGACCCGGTGGAGGCAATTATCCCTAACACAACGAGAATCAAATGCTTACGTATTCTGAACATCTTTGTCTTCCTCCAAAAAAGTGTGACTTGTTGTACTTTCTGACCATCACCAGACGGGCGCACATTTTCCTACAAACCTGCCCAGATCATCTATTGGCCCTTCGCATGTAACCTCCTCCTGACAAGGCTCAGGTCTCTGGCATTAACTGGATTTGTCAGAACCAAGCCAAGCACCAAAACAAGGCAACTCGACCAAACCAACCTCTTAGAAGCCCTCCCATCTGAGACAGCGGCAACACAACCGGTGACGTGCCATCCAGGCACAATCGAAATCCATGATGTGGCATCCATAGTCCTTATCAACCACATGCCCAAGAAGATTCACCAATATGTAATTTTATTCAACTCGGTTGACTTTGTCAACAGAACTCTCCTAAAAGTTAAAGATTTTTTAAGGTTTTTTCGGAGTGGATTCAATTCAAGGCACACTTCCTGTGTATGACGATATAAAGGGGACCAAGTGAGCAAAGTCCCTGGCCTCGTCGGTGTGGAGTCAAGCACAGATGTGGCAAGATCACATAAGTCCTTTATTGACAATGTCGATGGAGTTCTTCTAGTGGGCAGATCACGGACATATTTTAGAAAGAGCTTTAGAGCACACTTTTGTATATGAGCAACTCTAAGTACAATTGATCTTTCTGAAATCAATCACATATGCTATCCTTAGTGGTATTCAGATCTAAGACTCGTGTTGAGGATAGTGATGGTGTTGTTCCCATGAAACGATTACAATGAGTTGATTAAGAGATGTTATTTTGGAGGTTCGATTTATGAAACTATCACGTCGTTCTTTACTGGCCACGGCTGTCGGCAGTTTTCCATTCGTCATGTCGCGGCGCACGCCTGCTGTGTCGCAAGTTACGCCGACCATGGAAGATCTGGATCGTATCGCATCCGCACCTCTCCTCAAGCTTGACGGCATCCGGAATCCAGTCATCATCAAGTCGATGGAACTGCTTCGCAACGAAAAGGAGATTCTCGTGCGTGTTCGATCGAAGGATGGAGCCGAAGGTGTCTACTTTATAGATTGGAGGCGCAAAAATGAGAGAGTATCATTTCAATCTTATTGTGTTTGCGTTGGCAGTTTTTCTTTCGTCGGTGGTCTTTGCCGAGGAGTTACCTCCGGTATCTCGCGAGCAATGGAGGGCACCGGCGGTCACAGTTTCGCATGAGAAAGGAAAATGGATTATTTCAGGCAAAAAGAATAAGGTAATTTTAAGCGAATCAGACTTGTCGATAAAAGTCCAGGCCGGTCCTGTCAATTGGATGATGGTGCCATCATTGGAAAACGATATGTTGGTTAAGTCAAAAGGAGAGGAATTTTACCTTCGTCTCACTGATGCCGGTAAGATTGACATTATGCCCTATGATACCGGATATAAGACGGGCCTAAAAATCAGGTTCGAGCAGTTTCGTCACAATGGTCTTTTGAATAAAGGATTGGAGTTGGATTTAGCATTGTGTCTGACGGTATGCCTGGAAGGCAAGGCAGAGGAACTGGTTTGTGAGGCAGTGGCGATTGAGCACGAGGCGTTAGTCCGACAACTGGATTGGCCAAAGGAATTGGATGCTAATGATGTAGATTACACAGTATTGAATCATGTCAGGGGCAATTTACTTCCTCGCAACTGGCCCGAAACATATCATCCATACCGCAATGTGCCAAGAGGACAAGAGTCGCTCGTAGCCGGTGATGTGAGCATTATCCAAAGTAATCTCATTGAATGTTGGTCGATGTCGTGGTGGGGATTTCAAAAGTGTAAGTCAGCTATGATCCTCATCGTGGAAACGTCCGATGATGCAGCTTACAAGTTTGTTCATCCGGCCGGAGGTCCGACGGTTCTTGGGCCTCGCTGGCTGGCTTCTCTTGGTAGGCTCCGTTATCCACGTTCTGTACGGATGTGTTTCTTCCAAAAGGGAAACTATGTAAATCTATGCAAGCGTTATCGTCGGCACGTGATGGACACGGGTCAATTTGTTTCTCTGAAGGAAAAGACTGCGCGGGAACCTCTTGTGGCAAAGTTAATAGGAATTCCGCATTTACGTCAGCATGCTTTGAGAAACTACAAGCCGGGTGGTCGTCGCTACGATCCAGAAAATCCGGAGAGAAACTATAGGGTAACGACCTTTGACGAGCTGGCACAACGGCTTCGTGAGCTAAAGGCTGGTGGAATTGAGCGGTTGTATGTAACCCTGGCTGGCTGGCCTTATCTGGGATATGACCGTCAACATCCGGACGTACTGCCGCCGGCTCCGGCAGCTGGTGGATGGGAAGGATTAAAACGATGGGCTGATACGTGCAAGGAGCTTGGATATATTTATAATCTGCACGACCAATATCGCGATTATTATATTGATGCTCCTTCTTATGATACGCAGTTTGCAGTACATGAGGAGGATACAATGAGCCGGCCTACAGCTTTTCCCGGGACTCGATTCGGTACATGGAAAGAGGGCTATATTCCGTTTATGGACTATTGGGATGGTGGGAAAATGGCTTATTTGAATGCGCGTTTTGCTCCAGGCCATGTGGTGAAGAACTATCAATTGATGTTTGAACACAGTATAAGAATGCAGGGCAGCTATCTGGATGTGTTCGGCTATGTGCCGCCTACCGAAGACTTTAATCCTGAGCATCCGCTGACACGGGCCGATTGCATGAAATATCGGGCAGTATGTTTTAAGTGGGCGCGTAATAATCTGGGAATTGTGGGTACAGAGGATGGGGCGGATTGGGTTGTCCCTTATGTAGATTATTGTACCGGAGCAAACGCAGGCAGATGTATTTCAGTGCCGCTTTACAATCTGGTTTATCATGATGCTGTAATGACTCCTGAAGGTGAGTTAAGAGATCATCTGCGTTGTCTCTTGAACGGGGGTTTTGCCACCATCCCCAGAGACATTAGTAATAAAAAGGATATGGGCCTGATGCGCCAAATCTGTGCTTTACACGAGAGGGTCGCTCTATTGGAAATGACTAACCACGAATTCCTGGATAAAAACTATCGCAAGGAGCGCAGCACTTTTGCAGATGGTACGACGGTGACCATCGATAGAGATGCCGGCACTTATGAGATTAAGCCAGAATTAGAATTATAGAGATAATTATATGCAGGAGGCTTGAGTGGAATGACAAGATTGATTCATTTTTCAAGACGGCAATTTTTGTTTTTTGTTGTCGCTGTTTTATTTTCTTTCATTCGAGGCTTTTCTGGAAATGCACAGGGCAAGGCTGCCTGGATGAAGGAAGCTCGATGGGGTGTGATGAACCACTATCTGGCGGACTGGATAGCCCGCGTCGAGAAAATGGAAATGAGCGTCGACGAATGGAATAACCTCATAGACAATTTCGATGTGGAAGGATTGGCAAAGCAGATAGAATCGGTCAGAGCAGGCTACTACCTCATTACCATAGGTCAAAACTCCGGTTACTATCTCTCTCCTAATGCAACGTATGATAGATATGTTGGAATCCGGCCGAGCAAGTGTTCACGACGGGATTTAGTGGCGGATTTGTATGAAGCACTGCGCAAGCACGGGATCAAGCTGATGGTATACTTGCCATCGGGAGCTCCGGGTCGCGATCGCGCTGCAATAAAGGCGTTAGAATGGCAGAGAGGCGCTTACCGGAACCGTGAGTTCCAGCTCAAATGGGAGAAGGTGATCCGGAAATGGTCCATGCGCTGGGACAAGAAAGTCGCCGGCTGGTGGTTCGACGGGTGTTATTGGCCGAACTCGATGTACCGTTCCATGGAACCTCCGAATTTCGCCAGTTTTGCTGCCGCAGCGAGGGCGGGCAACCCGGATAGTATTGTCGCCTTCAATCCCGGTGTGGTACCCCGGATCCTTTCTCTTACTCCGCACGAAGATTACACCGCCGGTGAGATCAATGATTTGGACCGGGTGGAAATACGGAGAGTTGTGGATGGAAAAATTGATGGAGTTCAAGTTCACATATTGAGCTATCTCGGCCAGAGGTGGGGTATGGGCTCACCGCGATTCTCCAAAGAGCAGGTGATTACATGGAGCCGCAAAATCAGGAACTACGGCGGTGTCATCACGTGGGATGTGCCGATTCAGCCCAATGGTTTGATTTCCCAGCCGTTCATCGACCAATTGACCGCCGTCGGGCAGGCTTTCGGGCAGCCTTGAACCTTTGTTTGAAGTCGAGCGCAAAGGCATTCAGAACGTTTCTTGGCGGACATGGAACACACCACCGCAAAGAAGGGAGCAGACATTATGAGCATCACGAAAAGACGATGGTTGGCAAGCCTTGTGCTTGTCGTTGCCTTGTTGCTGTCAGGAGCTGCTGCTGGCACGGACGGCAGCTTGATCGAGGTGGATTACAGGAGTCTTGTCTCACGGGCGGACCTTGACTACGACAAGCCGGTGAGCAGAAGCGAGGAAGGCATACCGGTCGGCAACGGACGTATGGGTAGTCTGGTCTGGACGACTCCCGCCGCGCTGAGGTTCCAGATCAACCGCGTGGACGTGTTCGCGGAGAACTGCGAAACGAATAGCTTTCCCGTCCGTGACAGTGATTACAGCAGTGGCTGCGGTTATGTGGACATCGACTTCGTCGATTTCGGGGAGGACGTGTTTGTTAGCACGGCATTCCGACAACACCTTTCGTTATACGACGCCCTGATGACGGTGCAGGGCAAGGGCATCACGGCCCGTGTGCTGGCCTGGCCCGAGCGTGACGTGATGGCCGTCGAGGTCGACGATCAACGCAGCCAACCCGCGTGCGTGAATATTGACCTCAGGATGTTACGGTATGCCATTCAATACCACTCCAGACGGAATTACGGTCTCATGAAGAGTCATAGTGTGATGTTCCGCACGCGTAGTCACACTGCCACCTCCAGGCTTGACATTCGCAACAGTCGGATCGTTCTGACTCAGGAGTTCCGGGAGGGGGACTACTACAACGCCTCAGCGGTCGCCATCGGCGTAGTGGGTCGGCCGTCGAAGGCGAAATACGCTAACGACTCGACCGTTCGTCTCTCGGCGGCACCTGGAAAGGGGCGGTTTACGATCCTCATCGCCAGCGCCGCCAGCTTCAATTCGGACGAGGACGTAGCCGTACTGGCGCTTAAGGAGCTGGACGCTGCGGCAGCCAAAAGTTTCGCCGGCTTGCTAACGGACACCTCAGCCTGGTGGAACGATTTCTGGTCGAAGGGCTTTGTATACATGCACAGCCCCGATGGCCAAGCTGACTTCGTGGAGCAGAACTACACGTATTTCCTCTATTTGATGGGGGCGAGCTCTCGTGGGAATTACCCGCCGCGTTTCGGCGGGATGCTCTGGAGGACTACGGGTGATCTGAGTCGGTGGGGCTCACAGCACTGGTGGGCCAACACTAATGCATACTACAGTAACTTGATGCCCAGCGGACGGCTTGAGTTGATGGATACGATGTTCTCGATGTACTACCGGATGCGCGACTCATGCGCTCGCGCGGCGGTTCAGCAGTGGGGTAGCCAGGGTATCTGGATTCCCGAGACGGTCTGGTTCGATGGCTTGGAGGACCTGCCCAACGACATCGCGGCTGAGATGCGGGAGCTGTACCTTATGAAAAAGCCTTGGGAACAAAGGTCGGAAAAATTCCGCCGGTTTGCCGAGTTCAAGCAGCCGCACAATTCCCGCTGGAACTGGAAAGCCAGTGGGAAGTGGGTGGATGGCCGGTGGGTCTTCCGGGACAAGGGTAGAGGTCCGTTCGGGCACGTGACCCACATTATGGGAGCCGGCGCCAGGATTGCTGCGCTTTTCTGGCAGCGATACCAGTACACGATGGACGAGACTTGGCTGCGCGAGCGTGCCTATCCCATGATCAAGGGCTCGGTGGAGTTTTACCGCAACTTTCCCAACTTCCAAAAGGGCGAAGACGGCAAGTACCACATCCATCACGTCAATAGCGGCGAGGGAAGCTGGAACTCGTCCGACACGTCGTACGAAGTCTCTTGCATGCACATGATCTTTCCACTGGCGATTCGGGCCTCGGAGATTCTGGGCGTGGATGCCGACCTGCGGCCGATCTGGCAGGAGATCAAAGATAACCTTGTAGAGTTGCCAAAGCAGTCTCGGCGCAGCCGTCGCGCCTACGGCGCCTTCGTCTACGGCGGTGAGGGGGGGATCGAACCGATTGGGCCCGAGCCGGAACTCAAGAGTCGCTTCCTCGGTTTCAACCGGCTCAACAGCTTCATTGATACGGCCGGAATCGGTGGGGCACAGATCTTTCGCAACCGTCTTCGCCTGCGCGAAGGGCCCGGTGCGATCGATGCCGAACACATCGGCGGATTGGCTTCTGGAATCCATAAAACGATGCTGTCGAGCTTACTTGAGCAGGTTGAACGCGAGCCAGTGCTGCGGATCTTCAATGACTGGCCCAATTCATGGGATGCTGCCTTCACCTTGTTAGCCCGTGGGGCGTTTCTGGTCAGCTCATCAATGGAAAAAGGGCAAATCGAGTTTGTCCAAATCCAATCCCAGCTTGGCGGCGAATGCTGCCTTCGCAACCCCTGGCCGGACAAGACAGTGACGTTCTACCGAAACAGTAAAAGAGCCGAAGACCTCTCCGGTTTATTGCTGAGGTTTCCAACAAGCCGGGGTGATACCGTCACCGTGGTTCCTCACGGTTCGATGCCTTCCCGAAAGAAAATCTTTTGAGGAAAATCAATTATCAACTGCAGCATTACCACTAACGCAAGTAGCGAATCAAGGGGCTGGGCGTTTTGTGTTTTCCGGGCAAGGCGACGACAAAGGGCGATAGGGCGTAAACTCGGTACTTATGAATACGAGCGGGGCCCATACAAAACTAATTAGTATGGGTCCCGAACTGATGCAAATCCATCATATCAACCACTTGACCAGTTACTGCTTGGTTGGCTTATGGCTCCATAGCTGACGGATACAGCCGGATATCATCAAAGTACATAATACCTGAACCGCCAGGCTGGGGATTGTTCTTATCGCCGAAACCAATAGAAATCGTATTGACATTGGTCAGGTTCACGCCGCCATCACTAAACTGCTTCAGGTCGATAAGCCACTCCATCCAGTTACTTATCTGCGTTGCACTGGGGTCATCGTGGAACACCACCGCAGGAGTACCGCCACTGTTGGCCAGAGCCACGTACATCGGAGCTGGACTGTTAGAAGGCATATCAACGCCAATAGCCTGCTCCGTGAACTGTCCACTGACCGCACCGGTGGTCTGGATGTCGGAGAATACGGCCTTGCAGGCCACACCAGCCGCATGGCTGGTCACCGCCAGGCCTATATACACCGGGTCCGTCATCGAAACCGCAACCAACTGACCTTCCTGCTGCCACTGGCCGTCCAGGAAGACATAGCCGGTAAATAGGCTACCTTTACGCACCAGCTTGACAGAAGCAGGCGGCGATATGCCAACCAGTGTACGCGATGAACTGGAGGTACCACCTGGAGCAGGACGCCACTGGAAAGTTGCGCCATCGCCCCCGCCACCAGTGATTGCTACGAACACATTGGGTGAGCCCGCATCCAGCGTATCACGTATCATCACGCCTGCCTTGGCCCATTCATGTGTGTTCTCCACGCTGAGCACCTGGGCAATGATCTCGCCATCGCCCGACAATTGCTTCCAGACGTAGCGGAACTCGTCGGAGGTGCCCCAGATATCTGCGCCTGAGGCGTTCACCGTAAAGGTGCCGGCCGGTTCCTCTACTAAGGCTACCCGATTGCCTCTGAACCACAGCGACAATGCTTCAATACCTCTTACAGTCCAGTCCCGCCTGGAACTCAACGTCAAGGTCGCCTCTGAATAATTTGCCGTGCCGGAGTTGTCGTAGGCCAAGGGCATCGACTGCTTGCCACCGTGAACGATATTTTGCTCGGCAAAAGGAGCAACATCATAACCTACGATAGAACCGTTTGTCGGCTGCTCGTATCCGTCTATCCACGTATTAAATATCCTGTTGCTGTTGGGGTCATCGGTGTCAAGGTCATTGTAGGACTCAAAATCGTCCACGACAAAATATTCTTGTGTCGTAAAGTCCCAGAGGTCGCCTTGCCACGTTGCGGGGGTCTCGGCTTCATTGACCTCATCGACCCGCCAGTAGTAAGTCTTGCTTAGATCGAGGGACAGGGGACCATAGCTGGTCTCGGTCACGGTAGTAACATCGGCAGTACCGTCTACCACAGCCTGCCTGCTGTCGCTAAAGTACACGTCGTGCTTAGCCGCCTCTCTTCCTGCTCTAAAGCCAAGGGTCACATCCACGTCCACATCTGCTGCCCCAGAATCAGGGTTGGGCTCTCTTGCATGCACAGGTATATGGAAGAAGCGCACCTCGCTCAGACCATATTGGTTCAGGATGCCTCCCCAGTTGCTGTTGGCTGTAAGCCTGACATAGTTTGCTGCTACGCCACTCAAGTCAACGGTGGTGTCGTGTGCATAGTCGGGCGCACCAGGCGCCTTGGCAAACTCGGCAGTTGTACCCAATGTTGTATAGTCGGTGCCGTTGAGAGAATATTCAATGAAAACATCTTTGAACCCTAAACCGATCACCGGCTCCAGACTCTCGTTCGAGTTCCATACCCACATCTGGTGAAGTTTGTATATCTTGTCGAACTCATATTCTATCCAGGTTGGCTGATCCCCCGCCAGGCTGCTCAGCCACATACTGTCCACACCTACTATACCGTGCAATAAACCACTGTCATCCAGTCCCGAGCCGTTCACGGTATTTTCAGGCCCTTTAGCTACATCGCTGCTAGAAGCTGTGGCAGTTATCCTCTCACCAGGGATTGGATACCCAGTGGATTCGACCGTAAAGCTCCAAACATGGCCTTTAAAGACTGTCGAGTCGGGTGGAGCATTGACTTCATCGACCCGCCAGTAATACGTCTGGCCGAATTCGAGAAGGCCGGGAAAAGCATAAGTCAGCGCGTCCTGGTTTTCACTGACCAGTACATCCAGCGGATTCGTTACGTCGGCGTCGTTAACAACGTCGAACACCGTTCCCAGATAGACATTATGTGTCTGGGCCAACTGTCCCGGCGTCCAGCCAAGGACCACATCCCTCAGCACGTCTGTGGCTCCGTCTTCAGGGTTTGGCTCAGAACTCAAGGCAAAGTCACCTCGCCAAACAGCTATAATCTCTTCGTGCGTCAGAGCCCGGTTGTAGATGCGGACGTCATCAAGAAGACCGTTAAAACCTTGTGATCTATCACTGCCATTGTTGCCAATCTCCGCTTTGGGATTGAGGGTGTCGAATCCGGTGTAACTGCCTTTGTCCCGCACTTGGCCATCCAGGTAGACCACGTAACTGCCCTGATCCCAGGTAAGCGAAATGTGATACCAAGTTTCAATAGCCAGCGTTACCACATCCGTGCTGCTGCCGTGTGAACCAAGACCGATATCCAGGTTTGTGTTACTACCTTCCATATACAGTTCCAGCCTGTTGTCCCATGTTTGGGTCACGATGTGGCCGAATAAGTACCTCGGACCGGTCGCACTCTGATCGGGCGACAGATACACCCACAAAGCAACCGTTCCCGCTGATGCCGACATGCCCGCTGTGTTGATTTCGACGGCGGAAGGAACGCTGTTATCAAATGCCAGCGCACCGGCTATCTTCCCGGTAGTCCACTGTGGATTACCCCGGACGGTGCCGTCGTTGCCGTTGCCACTTGAGTCATAAGCGACGGTGCCGGATGTCTCATCAAGCCTCCACCAGCCAACAAGATCAGGGTCAGCAGCATTAGACGCTCCTGGCAGAGCCAACCCCAGCACAAAAACAAAGCAAACGAAACACATCAATTTTCTAAACACGGTAAACCTCCTTGAAGAAAAGTTGAAGCAGGTATGCACTGGCAATACACCAAAGCACTCGTTGTTTCAAACAGAATATGCTTGCTCGCCCACCAAATTCGGTGCCTGCCCGGGGCAATTTCCTGCGACTTGCTAATACCTCCTTCCTTTCAGAAGCTCACTACGAGTTGTCAATGAGAACGGAACTTTTCTGAAGTTCAACTAATACTTAAGAATCTTTATTCGAGAACAACAGTACAATGCTTTGGCCGCTCTGCGACGGTAACAAACGCAGCTTCTAAAATCAATGCTATCAACGACCCATGGTTAAGACAACGCCATTTTGCGTTTTTTCCCCCCCTTTTTGCGACACAAGACCGACCTCGACGCTAGCGCACAACGTGTACGCAGGCCGCTTTGCGTAATGTTGAAGGTGATTTTGTTCCGCTATTTTCGGCCAAACATCTTGCGATACTGGCGCGGGGTCATTCCTTTTTCTTTCCGGAACTGCCGAGCTATGTGCTTGTCGCTGGGATATCCCAAGCGTCGGGCAATCTGCGATACTGACAGGTTTGTCTCTACCAACATCCGACTTGCATGCTCGGCGCGAGCACGTGCGATTTCGTCATGCACTGACCGCTTGAGTACTTCTCGAAATCGGCGCTCCAAAACGCGGCGTGACACCGCTACGCTGGCCGCAACGTCAGAGACTTGAATTGCCTCCCTGGAATGTCCGCGGATGAAACGAACGGCCTTGGCAACCTCGTGGTCTTCGATTGCTAAGACATCCGTCGATTGTCTGATCACAATATGTGAGGATTCCAGAGGAATTATCTCTTTGCCGTCGACTTTCTTACCTGCCATCATTTCATCAAGTAGTTGCGCAGCCTGATAGCCTGCCTTTTCGTGATTGAGAGCTATGCTCGAGAGTGGGGGGACGGTCAAATCGCAGATTAGGTCATCGTTATCGACACTGATAACGGTCACATCATCAGGCACACGCAGGCCCGCTGTTTGGCAGGCTTCAAGAACGTATTGGCCACGGTCGTCGTTGCAAGCCATCAGCCCTACTGGTTTGGGGAGCGACTTGAGCCAATCGGCGAGAATGATTTGCTCGTTCTCCCACAGACGCTGGATCTTCGACCTTGGTACCCTGTAAAAATGTGTCCAGAAGCCGTCATCGACAATTCTTTTGCGAAAGTCTTCGCCGCGCGCTTGAGACCAACATAAATTCTCAAAACCGCAAAACGCGAAGTTGCGCAATCCCAGACTAAGCAAATGCATAGCAGCCATCTTCCCCGGTGTATCCCCACCGTCGAAGATACAGGGAAAACCAGCAATTCGTTCCTTGATAGGAATGACGATTGTGGGTAACCCAGTGGCAATAAGGGCTTCGCCCATCTTTGCGTCATCGATGTTGGCGATGATGCCGTCCATTCGCTGGTTCTTCGCCTTGGACAACACACGTGACTTTCCACTGGGATTTATGTAGAATGGCGGGCGGGTGTAGACTCTCCATGGGCTAAGGAGGTGAGAATATCTGACGATTCCGCGCAAAAATAACCTATCTGCAGCCCGTGATTTATCGAGCAGCACCATAACTTTCGGCACCTTTGGCATATTACTGCCTCACGAAACTAGTAGTCTGCAACAGTTCAGACGGTGGGTGTCATTCCTAAGCAAGCAGGAATCCCGATATATCAAGAGCCTGGATTCCGCAACAAGTGCGGAATGACAACCCGGCAAATCATCTGTTAAGGAGTACAACGTTCGCTCGTACTATTTGCCTCCAGACTCTGCTGCCCTTTCAAGATTCAACGTTGTCACGGTGTATTTCGACAACATTGATGCCGTCGATCATGTCTCCTTCGTACACTACTTCCCCAGCCATTATAGCAGATGGTTTCTCATCGGAGTAGTCTATCCCGGTCACCAATCCGGGCGTAGGCTCGGGCATAAGGACGTTTTCTTTCCGTCTCTCATCAAGCTTCATCGGTCGCCAGAACGTCTCTTGTCCTACTTTTTACTTCCAAACGTTGCCGCTCCGTTCAAATTCAACGCTTTCCCGGCATATTTTAACAACCTTCACACCGTGTATCGTTTCTCCTGCGCGGACTGTTTTACGATCAATCTAAGCGGTCTGTTTGTCTTCGCTGTAGACAATTGCTGTTACGACGCCGCGTGTACATCTCGGCTTGGGTTCGAACGCGCGTAGGGTACAAAAACTCATATCTGGGTAGAATCCAGGCGAGTAGCCAGTGGTTGCGAACGCTTTTAACTCGGATGAGCCGAGGGTAATTTGATCAGATGACAACAAAACCACCCCGGTAACGATTCCATATACCACAGGCAAACCCAAACCCGTTCCATGACCAACATCTTTTGTCGTGAAGAATGGAATAAATATTTTATCAAGAACCTCCTTGCTCATACCGGTGCCCATATCTTCCACAATCAGATAAACGT
>JAUXAL010000088.1 GCA_030619925.1 Phycisphaerae bacterium
CAGGGGCCCGGGCAAACTCGTGAGTGGTACCCAATGTCGTATAGTCGATGCCATCGACCGAATACTCGATGGAAACATCTTTGAACCCCAAACCGATGACCGGCTCCAAACTCTCATTCGAGTTCCATACCCACATCTCATGAAGTTTGTAAACCCTGTCGAGTTCATATTCGATCCAGGTCGGCTGTGGCCCTGTCATACCACTGAGCCACACATTATTCTCAGCATCTTTGCCGTGCAATAAACCGCTGTCATCCAGCCCCGAGCCATTGATGGTATTTTCAGGCTCTTTACCTACCTCGCTGCTGGAAGCTGTGGCGGTTATGTTCGCGATGGGATAGACAAACAGCTCGGTCGTAAAACTCCAGGTATCGCCTTTGAATACTGTCGAATCCGGCGGGGCATTGACTTCGTCGACGCGCCAGTAGTAGGTGGTATCGATCTGGAGCTTCCGGCCCACGTCGTAGGTGGTACCCGTCTGGTCCTGACTGACCAGGACGCCGCGACCATCCGTACGGCTGGCCTCGTTGACGTCGTTGAAATCCATACCAAAATAAACATCGTGGCTGGCCGCGAACTCCCCGGCCGCCCATGAGAGAAGCGGGTCGCGACGCACATCGGTCGCCTCCGTTGCCGGCTGGGGCGCACTGGCGGACGTGGTGTCCCCCTTCATGGCCTGGTCAATTTCGGCCGCCGTCAGGGCGGTGTCGTAGATCCGCGCCTCGTCGATGCTGCCGACAAAGGTTTCGCTACTGGTGGCGGAAACACAACCGATCGACACGACGGTGGCGTCCGCGGTATCTCTAAAAGTAATATTCCCAGTGTCCACTTCCTCGGCATTGACATACTGCACCACGGCGCCGTTGTCCCAGGTCATCGCCACATGAACCCACTCATTCACATAGAAGTTGAGGATCCCTGAAGCAGTCACAGACGAATCTCCGTTTCGAAACGCCACATCGCCGTCCGGCTGGGCCTCCCAGAACCACTTGACATTCGTCCTGGGAGTCCATCCCTGACGTTTGCCGATGATGCCCTGGTGGAGAATACTATGACCCTGACCCTCCCAGTTTATCCAGGCAGCCAGCGTCATGGCGTTGTTTGCTGCCGTGGGATCGAGGGCGGTGATCACGACTCTTTCACCCGCCGTGTCGAGACGCACGGCCGTGCCCATAACACCGGGTACCCACTCCACATTGCCACTGAAGGTACCGTCATTGCCGTTGCCGGTAGCATCGGCTACAGTGGTGCCCGCACCTTCATCGAGAGGCCAGTAGCCTATAAGATCAGCACCGGCCGTACTCGTCAAAGCCAGTCCCAGCACTAAAACAAAAGAAACCAAATAAATCAATTTCTTAGACATAATAGTCCTCCTTCAAAAAAGATTAAGAACAATCATGCTTTGGCCACACACCAAAACACCCATTGTTCTCAACAAGCATCGAATACAGAATACAGGAAACAGAGGACAGAATACAGAAAACAGAATACAGAAAACAGAAAAATCTGACATCCGATTTCTGACATCTGACATCTGGCATCTGACTTCTTGTTTCGTGCCTGCCCAGGACAATTCTTTCGACTTGGCGTCACCTCCTTCCCTTACAAGCCCAATCCGTTCTCCGTAGTAGTCTTACTACGAAGGATGAATATGAGCTGTTGACTGAAATGTGAAGTTCTTAACTCCTTTTCTACCGGACCAGAAGGCGAAAATCTCTACATTTCTCCAATACTATTTTATACCAACTTAGCGACTTCACTTCAAGAAAAATTCATGCAAAAATGTGCCCGGTCAGTTACAGGTGGGTCAATTCTCGCCTGCTAATTAAGCTTGAATGGGACTGAAACCCCTGTTTTCAACACGGAAACCCCGTTTTAATGCCCAACAAACAACTATTTGCAACATGGAGGGCAAAGAAAAAATTTCTACAGCTTGACAAGATGTAGGCCGCAGCGGAGGAAGTGGGGGGGGAGGTTGTTCAAACCGAATCGCTCCTGATAATAGGCAGGAAATCCAGAACCAGCCGCAGCAGAACCAGGCACCTGTTTTTCATTAATAGTCCTTAAAGTTTCTCATCCATTCCGGCCATATCGGCGGGTCAGCATGTATATCTGAATTGCGGTGCCACTTCAACTTCCATAGCCGCAATTCCTTTACCGGTGGAGTTGCCGACTAATAACAACATTATATGATTTCCGGCGCTACAAATCAAGCAACGCCTCTCCAATTCGTTCTGTTCACTACTTTATACAAGAACGTTCGAGTATCAATCATTGACTCTTCGGCAAAATAAGTGTAACATGTATATGAGGCATATGGCTGTATGCCCGGATGTGGGCGGACAGCGGCCGAATTTGCACGACACATTTGTCGATCCGCAGGACGCCTTCCGGCGGAGGCAATATGGAGGATTAAGATGAAGTGCCGGAGGTTTGTGGTTATTGCATTTTGGGCATTCTTGATACTGCCGGCCTATGCAGCTACAACCGTTGAAGACCCGATGGAATTTCACGCCTTGACCGAGCTGGCGAAACGGCAAGGATGGCGGCGATTGACTGATACCGAGCGAGATGGAACTTACTTATCCGAACGTACGGTCTTCCATGACACTGTAACCGGCTGCATCATATGGCGGATGACATGTGATCCTGCTGTAGACAAGAACGACTACTACGATATCCCCGGTTGGAATGCGAACGGCTCTTTAATGGCGTTTCTAACTCGCAGAGCCGGAGGAACACAACGCTGGCTTATGAACGCTGACGGCTCGGACCTGCGCCCCATGCCCGCCCTGGATGGACAACTTGTTCGCACAGGCTATTGGAGCGTCATTTATCCTGATCGGTTCTACCATATGATCAAGTATGAAAACACAACTCTCGTGGTCGCGACCAATCCGCTCACCGGCCAGCCTCAGACGATTGTAAGCGTCAACCGCAATCTGGGCTCGATGATGCCCCCTCATCCGTCGGAAGAATGGTTCCTCTTCGGCAGTAGGCAGGGCGGAACACAGGACCCGTCCGCGATATACGTTGTTGGGCTTGATGGCTCTCGGCTCGGCGAAGGCGCTACGCCGGAGGGGGCGGTGCAGGAAATACACCTTGAAAAGCGGTGGCATCGGCTGCGGTTCACGAAATCGCCCGACGGACGCATTTTCTTCAACTTCGACGACCCACGCACTCAGTGGACGGTCCTTTCTGACGGCACAGACAGGACCTCTATCCCCGAATCAGGCGGCCATCCAGATTGGATGCCTGATGGAAGCGAGCTGACATATTACACCGGCGGAGCCATCTGGGCGATACGATATGATGGAACCGCTAAGCGGCGCATCCTCGAATTGAGCAGCGGCGGGCATGGCGGTCCATGCCGAGACGGCCAGTGGTTCGTCTCCGATACCCCCGCCAGGGGGAACTACCCAGGGTCGATCCTTTATCTGCGGACGGACGGTTCAGAAATATGTCACACAATTTTCAGACATACGAACTCATATTACAGTCACAGCGTAACATGGCATCCCGACCATCACTCCAGCCATCCGCATCCCAACAGCAGCCCGGATGGGACCAAGTCGCTTTTCAACGTCGAGTTGCTGGGCCAGTACACGAATATCTATGTCGGGGTCAACCGGTTCCCGGACCCCCCGCAAGAGCTACAGGCGCAAATCGAAGGCACAGACGTCGTTTTGACGTGGAAGAAGCCGCGTCGCAGCCGGGAAACCCGCGGTTACCACATTTACAGAAGCAACCAGAGCGGCGTAGGATATCATCGCCTGACTGCCGAGCCGGCGACAGGAAACCAGTGGCGAGTGCCCCTCGCCGAGCCTGGCGGCTACTATGTTGTGACAGCCGTCGAGTATAGCGGCTTAGAGAGCAGGGCGTCTAACGAAGTCTTCGGAAAAGGCAACGAGAATTGGCAGGGCCCTGTGCGACTGGCAATCGAGGCTGAGACAGGATCAAACCCGACTTCGTCGGGGCCGATGCGCGAGTTCATCGACCAGCGCACCAGCTCCAATGGCTACTACGTAGCCTGCCTCGATGAAGTAGCTGCTGGTTGCCTTGTGGTCAAGATGGCTGTGCCGAAGAACGCGCTTTATCATCTCTGGGCGCGCGTCAAGGGAGATGGCGCCCTGACGGCGGGCTTACGCACAAAGTCATGGGGAAAGATACAATGCTATTCCCAAGAATGGGTATGGCAAAAGGCTCAGGCCGCTGTTGAACTGACCGCGGGCGAGTACGAACTGCTGGTTCAGCCGACCACCGGCAGCGAATGCCTCGACAAAGTGCTGCTTACTGATGATACCGCGTTTGTGCCCGACGGAATGCTACCGCTGGATAGTACCGCGCCGGACGCGCCGACAAATCTGACAGCTCATGCGCTTCGGCCTAACGCGATAAGGCTGACGTGGTCGCCCGTGCAGGCGGCGGACATCGATCACTTCAACGTCTACTGCAGCAGAAATGCCGATTTTGCCTGTGAGCAGGCGTCGCTGGTCGGGTCACCTTCCGAGACGGAATTTGTCGATTGGGGCCTGGCATTAAATACAGGATATTGGTATAAGGTGACCGCCGTCGACAGGGCAGGTAACGAATCGGTGCCGACGAATGCTGTCCAAGCTGACATAGTTGCATTTGAGCCGGTCAGGATAGAACTGACACGCGATAACGCTACGCTGGAGGATATGAGAGTAATATGGATCGAGGCAGCGGGGGGCAAGGTGTTGAAGCCGACCAGTGGCCAGAGAGGTACTGCTATATGGCAGTTCACGATACCGCGCGCTGGTGAGTATGCGATTTGGGGATTGTCGACTCACAGAGAAAACGAGTCATCGATCTTCGATTTGTTCCTTGACGAACAGGCACCAGTTACGTGGCGTGTGTACGGCCAGTGGGATAAATGGCTCTGGTCTCCCGCTGGAAATATGACCACGGGCAGTCCTCAGCTATTTACGCTCACAGCCGGCGAACATACGTTGCGAGTACGTACGAGGACGCCGACATCCAGCGTCGCCAAGATCGTCGTCACCGATGATCCGGCCTGGTGGCCGGTTGAAGGAATGAGAAAGTAGGTTACACACAGATATGGCGCAGCCCTGCAGATTTGGCCCGGTCACAAGATGATAAATAGAATGCTTGGCGGCCCAGCACGAGCCCACAGGGACACTAAGGTTGAGCTGCCAGTCGTGCGTTACCCGCTTGGCCATCACCGCGAGCTTCGCCGAAAGGCGTCCTGTGGAGAACTGCCGAAAGGGGCCGGCTCATTAACAGCTTTATTGAAAAAGCTCACCGTTAATCTTCACGTTTCTTAAAACCAGGTTCTCAACTCCAACTAACACGTTAGACTTCTCAACGTTATTAAACGTACAGTTCTTCAGGCGGACATCTCTTATCGGTGAACGGTCATAACCTCTGATTGACAATACGTATTTGCTTTTCCTGCTGGTGATGTTTTCCAAATTGATATTCCGAACGGTCGGTGTGTAATTACCCGTGTCGCCTTCTCCATAGAGAAAGTTGATCTTGAGCACTGCTTCAGCAACCTGGCCGATGGTGACATTCCTCAAATAGATATTTTCGACTGTTCCGCCGCGAACCGAGTTGGTCTTTATTCGCAATGCCCGGTCCAGGTTCGGGCTGTCCATTGTGCAGTTTTCAGCAAAAATATTTCTGACACCTCCTGTCATTTCACTGCCGATGACAACACCGCCATGTCCGTCCCTCATTTCACAATTTTGAATAATGATATTTTCACTTGGCACGTTCACCCTTCTACCATCGTTGTTTCTGCCTGACTTTATGGCAATACAGTCGTCTCCCGTGTCAAAATAACAATCTTTAATGAGGACATCTTTGCACGACTCGGGATTGCAACCATCGTTGTTGGGGCCATGGCCAATGACTTTTACATTTCTGACAATGATATTTGTTGAAAGTACGGGGTGAATATGCCACATAGGTGAATTCCTGATTGTCACCCCTTCTATTAGAATGTTTTGACATTTGTAGGGCTGAATCATGTTGGGCCTTAATAGTTTGCCGCCCCCGTGGATTCTCCGCTCAACAGGTACTCCAGTTTCTCCCTGATTCCGCAGTACATTAACATCATCAGCCTGGATTTTCTTCCATCGCCACCAGTTCTCATCGCTGGCCTGTCCATCGAGTGTTCCTTTGCCTGTTATGGCAATATTTTCCTGCTCGTAGGCATAGATTAAAGGCGAGTAGTTCATGCACTCAACGCCTTCAAACCTGGTATACACGACTGGAAGATACTTGCTGGGATTCAGCGAAAACCTGATAACAGCGCCCTTTGAAACGTACAGGTTAACATTACTTTGCAGATGAATCGCGCCGGTGAGGAATGAACCAGCCGGAACCACCACCCGACCGCCACCGGCTTCATGAGCGGCGGATATAGCTTTCCTGAAAGCTTCGGTGCAATCTGTTTGTCCGTCCCCGACTGCACCGTAATTAGTGAGCTTGAAGTCCCGGTTCGGAAACCGGGGGGCATTAATCCTGCTCAATATCCCATGAACCTGCTCCCATCCGGCATTTGCCTGCCTGACCGGTCCGACTAACAGACCCAGACAGAACAATACCGGCAGAACGCTACCCAGAGCAGTTGCCAAACCTCTCAAGCCCTTCGAATTTCTATGCTTCATGTTCTTGCTCCTTCGAGTAAATGTGCTTTTCGATTTCTTGCGTTCATAATTTCTTTTTTCTCAATTCACCCGGCCCACTGTTCGTAAAGCCGATTCAATTGGGCTTCAGCCGGGGTACCGGCGTGCAGGACAACTCTGTATTTGAGCAGTATAGATTTACCCTTGTCAAACCGCCAGGGCTTGTCTAAGAAATTGAATGGCGAAGGAGACATATGACCATAGTCACGTGTGAACCATATCGGTCGCCACGGATTGTCAGGGTGGGTCATAATAGCTATGCCCTCGACCACGTCGGGCCGCGCAGCCCGCTTGCCGTGGTAACCGCACCATCTTGCCTCTTTGCCGTAGGTACCCTCGGCCCCAACGCCGCCTTCTGAATTCATCAGCACCCCGCCGTAGGTTGGTGAGATGTCGGAAGCCGCGCGCATGGCGAAGAAGGAATGCTTGGCCTTGGTGATAGTAATGTCTTGTTGAGCCGTCAGCTTGAACTGGCAGTCGAAAAACCACATTCTCTCGTTCGGCACAGAGATAGTGAACTTCCGCTCATCGCGCAGGGGCGAAGGGGCGTCCTTGCGGACCCAGCTGCAGCGGTTGAAAATCACTGCCGAATTGGCTGTTGTTTCGCCCAGCCTCAATTCTACGGAGCGAATCTGGCCTTTGTCCAGTGGGCCTTCGCTCCAATAATCACCGCCGTTCAGCGGTTGGCACCCGAGCCAAAGCCCGCGATGATGCGGATATGGCAATGCCGATTCGCTGACCAGCGATATCCCCGACATCGGCCCACTTACGGGGTAGAAATATGGGTGCTTCTGCGTGGTGTGAGCTCGATACGCGGTCAACGGCATATTGTTCCAGCGAGCAAGGATTTGAGAATCGTTCTGATACACTGTGAGCTTTTCGCTGCCGGGGACAGGCTTGGTGTAGTCGATTGCCAGGGCATCATTGCTTGCCAGTTGTGCTCCCACCCAACCTATTGACATGGCCATCGGATACTTCAGCAACTCGCGTCTATTCAGGCGTCTGGACATTGTGGTAACTCCTCTAAATATGCTGTGGATTTCCCGAGACTTCAGCCGATGTTTCCATCGAGCTTTTCTCTGTTACACTGGGCTTCATTTTCCACAGTATATCATGTGTTTTCAGGAAATGCTATTATTTAGATTGAGCTTGCTCATGATTTCTTCGTATCACCCCGATGCCCGTACTCGTGCTACTCGTGAAACTGGCACGAGCATGGACCGACCGTCCTGCTCCGGCCTGTCACGGGTCGGGGCTGGGCTGGTTATTCTTTTGCTCCGTGCTTGCGCAGCAGTTCGACGATTTCGGTGTGGCCTTCATCTTGGGCATACCAAAATGGAGTTCGACTGTCCCCATCTCTTGCATTGATATCTGCTCCTTTGGCGATGAGCAGTTCCGCCACGTCCCTGTGACCATTTTCAGCTGCACTATGAAGAGGTGTCCAGTCCCAATTATCCTTTGCATTCACATCAGCACCGTTGTCGATAAGGAGTTGAACAATACTCTTATGTCCTTGAAGAGCCGCTTCGTACAGAGGAGTGACGCCATACGGTGTCCGTATGTTGACATCGGCACCGCCTGCAATTAGGCTCTTTACTTTGGCCCAATTTCCTTTGTAAGCAGCTAAACACAGAGGAGAAATATCAGCACCTTTGGCGACAAGCAGTTCAACAATCTCCCTATGGTTGCGTCCCATCGCAAATTCTGCGGCTGTCCTGTTGTAATACTTATCACCAAGATTCACATCAGCACCGTGTGCCAGGAGCAGCTCGACGATCTCCTTGTGGCCTTGACGGGCTGCGTAGTGCAGAGGCATACGCCCACGTATATACTTCGTATTGACATCGATATCTTCTTGGATAAAAGCCTTTACTTTTGCTAAGTCTCCAACATACGCAGCCAGATGTATAGTAGAAATCGTTGCACCTTTTTCTAAGAGTAGTCCAACAATGTCCTCGCGCTTCCGCTGAAATGCGACGTCAATTGGCGTCTGGCCATCATTGTTTTTGGCCTTGATGTCAGCTCCTCTGGCAAGAAGCAATTCACTGACTTCTTTGCTCCCTGCCGCAGCTGCATAGTGTAGTGGGGTACCTCCCCTCTGATGTTTTGTATTGACATCACTACCCTGTTCTATAAAGTTCATTACCTTGGCTGCATCTCCCAAGTAGGCAGCTAAGTGGATACTGGAAACGTCGGCACCTTTTTCAATCAGTAGTTTTACGACCTCGCTACGAATTCGGCTTAAAGCAACATCAACCGGCGTCTGGTCATCATCGTTCTTGGCATTTACATCCGCACCCTTGGCGATAAGCAGCTCGGCAATATCTTTACGGCCACTTGCTGCCGCATAGTGCAAAGGCGTCTGGCCATCATTATTTTTGGCATTTACGTCCGCTCCTTTGGCGATGAGTAGTTCTGCTACCTCCTTGTGGCCCTTCTCAGCTGCGCGGTGGAGGGGGGAGGCTACAGAATAATCCTTTGCATCGATATCAGCACCTTTGGTCAAAAGGAACTCCACCACGTCTCTGTGTCCACTCATTGCCGCGCGATGAAGAGCAGTTTTGCTATAAGAGTCCTCGATGCTATCCACGTCAGTTCCATTCTCAATGAGAGTTCTTACCAGATTAACATCACCTATAGCCGCTGCTTCCTGAAGTGAGAGAGGTGGTTCGGGTGAGTCAGTCAAAGTATAGATGATCTGACGGTCCACAGCGTTTTCTTTGTAACGATAGGGAGGTACGAAAAGTGGGTAGCTCGGCCAGACGCGAGGTACAGATCCTATTTTGGACTTCATCGCTGTGTCCAGATGCAGTAACGCTAACGGTTCAAAACAATCAAACCTGGTGTAGATGTGTCTTTTGCTCTCAATAAAGAATCCTTTATGAAACTGACTAGACAAAATGTTATCACCAATACGTCGTGCCATCTCAAGATACGCCTGCTTCTTTGTCTTTGCATGGAGTTCTAAAAATCCCAGAAGGCCATAAACACTGGAGCAGGTCGTTTCTGTTTGCAATTGTGTAGGGTGCGCCGGCGTTTGTCCGATGTCCCCAAAGTTGTTGCCGAGTGCAATATCCCTAACCATCTCCCACATGAATTCATCGCCGGTCGTATGGTAGGCTACGCCATAGGCCCAGAAAAATTGCATACCAACCGGCCAGGGTTTAATCACGTGTCCTTCTGAACCACTGCTGGGAGCTTCCTTCCATACATACCCTTCCAGACTTGTGCCGTCCGTGAGTATGGGGACAAAAGAGTTATCCTTTTTACGGTAAGATGCCTTGCCCCACGCTGTGAACTGTTCTAAGGCCCATCGGCTGAATTCTTCACCCTCTTCACCAAGCATCTCGCCTGCCAAGAGCAAGCTTATCCAAGAATAGGCTTGTGAATCCTCAGCATAATAATAATGAACATGGGTCTGGAAGGCGTACCATGGAAAATATATAGTGCGCGGGTCAGCGAAGTGCTCCTTCAAATCGTCCCCTAATTGGGGATAGCGTCTGTTATACCCCTCGGCACTGATGCCCGTGTTAGGGTGTCTGGTGTCAATAAAGCGTTTGGCCAGTCGCTTGCTCCAGACCAGTGGCTGTTCTTGACCCGACAGTCTGTACAACGTGGTGCCAGCGTGGATCAAAGAGGTGCCGGTGTAGATAGGCCCGAACGAATTAGACCCCTTGGACTTGAAGAACGTAGGGCCTCGCTTGTATTCATGATTCCATGGCTCTTCCAAAGCATGTTTATGGTAGGCAAGTCGATCCATGTCCAGATTCGACCAATCGAGTATATGAGCTGACCAGAAGGCCTCAATGGATCTCTTTGTTTCCTCCGAATTAACCTTCCACATCAGCTCGTAGTAGGGATAATGCAATTTCAACGTATGTATGTCTCCCCATCCAAATTTTCCCCATCCACATATATCATCTGTCTTGGCATCGTATGCAGTGACATGTCCCCAGTAGAACAAACCGTTGGGACTACGCAGGTTCTCAAAGGCATACTCAATTGCCTCAACCGCTGCCTGTCGGTACTTGGGGTCGCCAGTTATCTTGGTAAGGCCGTCCAATGTGCGGAAAAGATTCTGTTGACTCGCGAGATTTGAGAGAATCCATCTGTCTCCGTTGGGCGCAATCCACTTCACTGGCTCGTGGGTGTGAATGTTTAAGCCGTCGACAAATAAAGGCGTATGTTTGGGGCCATATGTATCTCTCCCGTACTTGAGCACGTTATCAGCAAACTCACGGACAGCGTTGAGGTATTTGCTATCTTCATCCGCCCATGAATTTCCTGTAAGAAGACCAGCCAGACAAATAGCCAACAAAATAACCTTAAAAATAGGATGTGCTCTATATTTACTTCTCATATAAGTTCTTAGCGATATAGGTCCGGAGAGGACATAGCACAGATGACAGACGACAAAGGACAGACTCTGACTTCTGATTTCTGACCTCTGATTTTCAGTAGTCTCTAAACCTTCTGATCCATTCCGGCCAGTCCTCCGGTTGTACGCCGCCGGCTTTGGTCCAAGGACCTGCCGTGTCGAACTTGCGATGCCATTTTAGCGTCCACAATTCTCTTAGCCCGACCTTCCTGGTAGACCAGTCCATGAAGAAACTGTGTATGCCACCATCGTGACGGTCTACGCAGAAAGCACCCATGGCGCCGCCACTCTGCAACCGGCCCTTATCGGCCGGAGGTGGATTGCTCGATGCCACCCGCATTCCCCAAGCCGCGCAATCTAAGTGATAGGGTATCCGCTCTGCCCCGTTGACATGAGGTGTTCTCCAGTACAGATGCTCGTACTGCTCCCAGACAGAGCCTTCGGCGAAGTCAGGGAAGAAGGCATAAGCGTTCATCCCGTAGCTGCCGTAGAGGTCCCAGCCAATCGTGCCTACCGGCCCGAGCCTGCCCCAGGCCCAATCATCCGTGCCGTACTTTATCCCAGCGACCTCGCCCGCCGGGTTGACAAGCTTAGTGGCCATGGGACAGAGCGCCGCATCGCCGGCATGTCGGTGCAACTTCCGTATCCAGCGCCTACGATACTGTTCCCAGTGATCCCCGTCACGATACCACCACTTAGGGAACAGCTCATGATTGCTTTGTGTATATGCTGCCCAGATCAGTCCCCATTGTCTGAGGTTGGATTGACAGATAATTGTCTTTGCCCGTTCTCTTACTCGCTGCATCGCAGGCAGCGATATCGCCATAAGCACTCCAATAATGGCAATCACCACCAAGAGTTCTATTAAAGTAAAGGCTTTTCTTTTATCCATACTGATACCGAACTTTCTCCACCAGCGGGATCGCAAAATCCAAGACAAGAATACACCATTTGAGGCGAAGAATCAAGGCGAATGTCCCGTTCCTAAACATGTGTCTCGCCCTTTTCAGCCAACGTCACCCCCACGCCGATATCCGTACTCGTGTCACTCATGAAACGGGTACGAGTATGGAAAGACCGGCCTGCTCCGGCGCAGCTCCGCCGAGTCGAGTTGCCAAGTCTTCATATGCGGTTATTTCAACAGGGTGAGCATAACGGCGCGGACGTCCATTACCTGCTTTCCCGGAACGTCCAGCGCACGAAGAGTCAACTCCCCACGGCCCTTTGCCAATCGAAAGACGCCCAAGCGAAGCGGCCGGAAGTCCTTGACATACGACTCGCTGCCTCGCGAGGCACGGTCGTATTCTGCGCCAACCAGCGGCGGGTCGTGCGGCTCAGTTACTTTTCCACGAACGCGGCTTCGGTCGAAACGCAACTCGACCGTCGAGCCGACGTTTTCCTTCGCACACGTGTAGTAAATCACGGCCTCATAATTACCGCTGCTTGCCACCTCGATGTCCCAGGTCATCTTGTCATCGGCACTGACCCAATTGGTGAAGTAGGAGCAATTAGGTGCTTTGGCGCTTCGTCGAACGTTTCCCCAGGGGACTCCGTCGCGTGCCGGAAGCGCCGTGGAGGGAAATTCGGCGTAGCCAACGGTGAAGGGCCGGTCGTCCTTTGCCGTTTTGCCCAGCACCTCCTGCTTCCATCGGGCAACCGCCTTCGACAGCTCCGCCGCGACCTTCGGCTTTTCCCTGGAGATGTCGCGATACTGCCCCGGGTCGGTGGTCATGTCGAACAGCTTGCCGGTGTGATCGAGTCGATACCGTTGCGTACGAACACTCACCCGCCCCCTTTGGTGTGAAAAGATCATTCGATCCGGCCATTTCTTGGCCGTCCCTAAAACGAGCGGCTTGATGCTTATCCCATCGAGCCTCTTGGTACCAACGATCGGGATACCAGCTATGTCGGCGAAAGTTGGGAGCAGGTCGATGGCTCCGGCGATCTGAGAAATCCTGGTGCCCGGCTTGATATGGCCGGGCCACCGAATCAAACACGGCACACGAACGCCTCCTTCATCGGTCGAGCCCTTTCGTCCTTTCATCCCGTCATTCCACCGCCAGCTGTTTGGTCCATTGTCGCTGAAATACAACACGATGGTCTTTTCGGAAAGATTTAATTCGCCGAGCTTGCGGAGAATGCGCCCGACGTTCCAATCGATATTTTCGCACATGGCCAAGGCGCACTGTGTCTTGTCAAGCTGTTCCAGTTTCGGGTCACGGTTACGCATCTGGACCGGATGACCCCCAAACTTCTCGTAGAACCGGTCGGGGACCTGGAACGGCGAGTGGGGGGTGTTATACGGCAGGTAGCAGAGGAAAGGCCGGTCTTTATTCTGTTCGATGAACGTCAAGGCGTGGTCGGTCAAATCGTCAATGATGTACCCCTTTCCTCGCACGATTCTCCCGTTGTGTTCGAGGATTGGGTCGAAATAGTTTCCCCAGTGCCCGGAGCAAAATCCGTAGTATTCGTCGAAGCCGCGGGCGTTCGGATGGTAGGGATATTGGGTGCCGTTGTGCCATTTCCCAAAAGCTGCCGTAGCGTACCCAGCCGCCTTGAACGTCTCGCCAATCGTTTTCTCGTCGAGGTTCAATCGCTCCGCACCGGTCGTCACGCCGTGCACGCCGCCACGTGGATGGTATCGCCCCGTTAGAAACTCGGCCCGCGTCGGAGCGCAGACGGAGCAGACATAAAACCGGTCAAATAGGGCTCCATCGCGGGCTAAGGAATCGATATTCGGAGTTTCCAAATTGACGTTTCCGTGGACGCTCAGGTCGCCCCAACCCTGGTCATCGGTCAAGATGACCACGACGTTCGGCCGCTCGTTCGCCCGTGCCGCTTGCACGCGAATAGGAACTACGGCTGCAAGGGTGCCTACGCATGCGCTTTTCAAAAAATCGCGCCGCGTTAATTGCAAGTGCTTCATTGTCATTTTTCCTCCTATTTATTCAATATGCTTCCTACATTCATCATAAGGGCTGGGCCAATGCCGTCCAGGAGTTTTTGGCCCTGACTTAACAAGAATCTGCTTCTTCTAATGATTATGACTATTGCCTGTCATCCAATAGCAAGCCGGTTCCATCCCCATTACCGTCCTGCCATCCATAAAACAGGATCAAGCCGTCCACAAAGCTTCCATCGGGTCTTGTTACCGGCTGAATATTATTGTATTTCCAACCCGGATATCTGGACTCCTCGGGTGCCAGGTCCCGCTGTTCCTTCCATGTGTTTCCCTTGTCGGCAGAGACCCATTCTTCAACAGCTCCTCCTCCATAACTGTCCATATAGCCGCCGGTATCGAGGTACCCGCCGCCGACGATCAGAAAGGCGTGCAATGTGCCGTCATCGTCTCTCGCTAAATGGCAGCTATTCCATTGATGGTTGGAGGGGGCAATAGGCGTCTGCTTCCATTTTCCATCCGCCCGTCTAACGTAATAGTACTGGTGGTCCTCAAGCGTTTCTTCTGAAAGCACATGCAAAAAAGCAGGGTCTCCATTTTCATCAAGAAGTATGGTGGGCGGCACGCCGGCTCCGCGCCATTTCGTATCCCAAATCCTGCATTTTGCATCGGCTTGGTCGATGTCGATGGGCGTTTTCATGCTTTCGCCATCGAAGTTGGTCACATCGTGGGCTTGCAGGTCGATCTTGACGTAGTAAAGATTATACTTCCATTCATTCCCGACTTCCTGGTCGTATCGCGGGTTGTAAAACCTCGTCGGATCGTCGGACTTGTTATCGTCGTAGGTTATGAAAGCCACGTGGAGGAATCTACCGTCCCGGCTCGGCAATGTGGTTTGGTACGACGACCATTCGGTTCTGCCGTTAATGTCCATGTCGGTCACATCTTTTGCAGGCCCGGTCCATGTCTTTCCATTGTCATCTGTTATACGATATGTCCATGAACTGGTGTGGCCGCCTGTGCGATAATAAATCAATTCCTTGTCGTCGTGTATGCTGAAGATGGTGGGGTAGGATATTCCGGGAGCGATTTGCGCCCCTGTATCCCAGGAGTCAAGGCTGCTTCGGATACTTCCGAACTGTTTGGAAATCAGATGTGTGCCGGGGGTGCTGTGGCAGCCGGACAGGACATGAAAATATCCTTTACTGTCAATCCATATCACAGGAGCAAAATGATGATCGCGTTCGTACCTTCGGGTATCGATCTTATTTTCCATGCCCGCCAGGACCATAAAGGGTTTCGAAAATTTGCGACTTTTCAGCTCATAGGATATTATGTAAGGAAGGCCTTTGTCTCCTCTCCACACAATATAGACGCTGCCGTCACATTCAACCGCCTGAGGGTGCATCCGGTTGTCATACAACATCTTCAGGCCGCCGTCCTCAGCAAAGGCAACCGCCTTGGCGAAACAAGCCCGCCGTTGGTTGGGCAGGCAAGCGCAGCACTGCGCAAAGATGATACAAGAAACCAGACCTAAAAGAACAAATTCCCGAGTTCTATTGTTTTTCATTTTCGCCGCTGCTACCCGTGTAACGATCTTACTGTGATATATATTTGGGAATTTCCCATTTAACTTAATAAACGGTGCTCCTATATCATACCATTGGACTACCAATAATTGCAACAATCAAAGCCCTACAAATGAATTGATTTTTCCTTTGACTTTTACCGTCTTTTACGCTATTTTATCTAACCAAATAAGGAAACACCACGGGGCGGAATACTTTGCACGATATACGCAATACAATATACGACATACGAATTTAATTGGCGGGAATTGCGGTGCCTCGCCAACCCGCATGACAAAGCTTACTTGCTAAAGCTTAGGGCGAGAGAGTTGTCGTTAAAATGAAGTTTTTGGCGGGAATTGGAAATTTGACCTTGAAGCGAAGTTGCTAAGTTGGTATAAAATAGTATTGGAGAAATGTAGGGATTTTTGTCTTCTGACCCCGGTGGAGTCTTTATAGCTTTTAGGTACAGCAGGAGTTAAGAGCTTCGCATTTCAGTCAACCGCCCATATCGGGCTTCTGAAGGAAAGAGGTAAAGTGAAGTCGTAAAAAAAATGTCCTGGGTATATAAGGAATTTAGTGAAGGTGAAAATTTTTTGGCTGTTTTGTTTGAGGTTGTTTGAGACAGGCCCACAACAAGAATTAAGAAGTCAGAATTGAAAATTATCGTGTATCCTAAATTCTGTATTCTGCTTCGGTGTGTGGCCTGAGCGAAATTTCCTATCAGTTTTCAGTTAAAATTAGGAGGAAAAAAAATGGCACGCTTAACCATAATTTGCATCAGTTTTCTTATCGTTAGTTTGATGTTTGCAGGACAAAGCTATGCCGAAGTTGATTCTGAAAGCATTCTTGGGATATGGCTCCTTGACGAAGGAAAAGGTGATATTACTGAGGATTCCTCCGGGAATGGCCATGATGGCACACTCGGAGGCGGGCCTACATGGATTGATGGTGTGTACGGCAAGGCCTTGGATTTCTCTGGGTCATCGAGTTACGTTGATTGCGGCAGTGATCCAACGCTGAATGTCGGGGTTTTCTCCGTATCATTTTGGTGCAATATCCCAAGCACTCAAAGTTGGAACCATATAGTCTCAAGGGGTGAGCATCATGGCGGTGGCAATCCTGGCGCAGTAAATTGGGGTGTTATGATGTACGCCGACCAAGAGACCATCCTTTATGAATTGTACAATGACACCGTTAAGCCTAGTCTCAGCGCCAATACCACTACCGGTGAATGGCATCACGTCGTTGCCACCCATGACGGAGCTACGATGCAACTCTACCATGACGGCCAATTAGCTGGAACCTCACCGGCCACAGGTATTTTGCTTGATGAGAATTTGGCGTTTATAATTGGCGCTCAATCTCGCGCTGGCGGTCCATCTGACTACTTTAATGGAAGCATTGACGAGGTGGGCTATTTTAATGCCGTTCTTTCGCCTGAAGATATTCAAACGATCATGAACAATGGTCTGGCGGACATCCTGCCCGTCTCGACCGTGGCCGTTAACCCACGACCGGCTGATGGGGCAACAGATGTGCCACGAGACGTGGTCCTTAGCTGGAAGCCGGGAGCTTACGCGCCCCCAATCAGTGGGCACAAAGTTTACTTTAGTGAGAACTTCAGCGACGTAAACGATGATATTGGCGGCATCGCCCAGAGTGCCACCACCTACGCTCCTGCCCAACGCCTTGATTTCAACAAGACTTACTACTGGCGAGTCGATGAGGTCAATGGACCACCAGACTTTACGGTATACGAAGGCAAAGTCTGGAGTTTTACGACCGAGCTACTTGCTTATCCCATCGAGAATATAACCGCCACAGCTTCCAGCAGCGCTGTAGCTAAAGGGCCTGAAAATACCATCAACGGCTCGGGACTGGATGACAGCGGTTTATTGCACGGCAAAGATGCTGAGAATAAT
>JAUXAL010000055.1 GCA_030619925.1 Phycisphaerae bacterium
CGAGGAAAAGCGACCCAGCAACGCTGGGTTCCGATTGAAACCCGCCGTTGGCGGGTCAAGCTTCTATGACAAGCATCGATACGAGCATCGACAACCTTAAACGATGGCCATGAACATTTTAGGCACTTAAGGCACTCCAAACTTTAGGCACTGTAGAATTCAGAGGTACGAGAAATGAGCGAAATGTTTGTCGGTATCGACCTGGGCGGAACGAATATCAAGATTGGCCTGTTTGATTCTGAGCTGAAGCTTATCTGTAAAACATCCGTGGCTACCAAAGCGGATATGGGGCCGGAGGTTGTTATTGACAAAATGGCTCAGACAGTTGAAAAGCTTCTTGCTGATGCCGGTCTTTTTCGCCACGACGTCGTCGCGGTCGGCATAGGAACTCCGGGGCCGGCGAAGTACAGCGAGGGCGTCATAATAAAGTCCACTAACATGCCAAAATTCAAAAACGTTCCCATCTGCCGAATGCTCAACGAAAAACTCGGAGCACCCATCGTTTTTGATAACGATGCAAACGTGGCCTGCTGGGGCGAATATGCCGTCGGGGCCGGCAAGGGCGTTAAAGATATGGTCTTTTTCACACTCGGTACGGGAATAGGCGGCGGAATTATCAGTAACGGTGAATTGGTACACGGATGCGCCGAAAATGCGGCAGAGTTGGGGCATATGATTATATACCCGGACGGCAGAGAGTGTAATTGCGGACAGAGAGGTTGTGTGGAGGCGTATGCATCCGCCGATTCGACGGCAAGGAGGGCTCGCGAGGCCGTCGAAGCCCCGCCGAAGGCGGGTATGATCAGACCCGGCGTTGCCGGGGCCGAATCCAGCCTGAAAAAAGTGCTTGACGAAAAAGGCCAGATAACCAGTAAGGACGTTTACGAACATCTGGCCGCTGGCGACAAGCTGGCCAAAGAGATAGCCGATGGTACGGCCAAGGCACTGGCAATTACTTGTATAAACATGCTGCACACCACCGAGCCGAAGCGGATAGTTTTTGCCGGCGGAATGATCGCTGCAGGTGATATCCTTTTGAATCGAATAAAAGATTACTTCAACGAATATATCTGGACCTTGAAGAAAGAACCGGTTGAAATATGCTTTGCCACCCTGGGAGAGGATGCCGGTATAATCGGCGCCGCGGCACTCGCCCAGCATACCAAGAACGGGGATTAGCAAGCCTGGCAATCGTTAAGCTGTCTGAAAAATTTATTTCACTCGGCGAGGATTACCTAACTTATTAACAACCGAAAGCTTACAAAAATATTTCGAGAGTCTTATATACGGCTGAAACTCCTGAAATATAATATAATGTTGATTTGCTGGTCAGAATAAGTATCCTGACAAAGTAGGGCCCTGGGAATGTACAATGACATCGAAATTTCGTTCATTATCTGAAGCTGAAATTGGCCGGCTGCAAGAGCAGGGGTGCACGTGCTGCGATTGGGCGAGTGTTAAAGTTGCTCAAGAGTTTAACCCTGAAAGGGTCAGGCTCACCCACTTCTCAGGCGACATAGAAATAGGCGTGCTTGAGAAAACGGTAGCGTTTTATGGCCGGCTGGAGAAGCCGGCAGGCATAACCGGCGCCACAATTCACAACTGCAAGATAGGCAGCAATGTATATATTAACAATATTCACAACTACATAGCCAACTACGTAATCGGCGACAACGCAGTTATTGACAATGTCAATTTATTGGCGGTTGAGGGCGAAACCTCGTTTGGTAACGGTACGGAGGTTAGTGTTCTTAATGAAGCTGGCGGCAGAGAAGTGCCGATATACGACCATTTAACAGCCCAAATCGCTTACATTTTAGCACTTTACCGGCACCGCCAAAAAGCCGTTGAAAACATTCGGAAAATGATTTCCCGATATGTCGCTTCGGTCAGGACTTCGTGGGGGCTGGTGGCGGCCGGGGCCAGGATTATCAATTCCGGCAGTTTGAAAAATGTCAAGATTGGTCCTGATGCGGTCATCGAAGGCGCCATCAGGATGGAGAACGGCACAATCAACAGCTGCCGCCAAGACCCTGTTTATATTGGCCCCGGTGTCTTCGCAGAAGATTTCATCGCGTGCAGCGGCTCAAAAATTACCGATGGCACAATTATATACAAATGTTTTGTAGGCCAGGGCACCGTATTAGCCAGGCAGTATTCTGCCGAAAACTCAATATACTTCGCTAACTGCGGCGGTTTTCACGGCGAGGCCTGCTCGGTATTCGCCGGGCCCTATACCGTCACGCACCACAAATCCACACTGCTGATTGCCGGTCTGTTTTCCTTTTTGAACGCAGGCAGCGGAACCAACCAAAGCAATCATATGTACAAACTGGGGCCCGTTCATCAGGGCGTCGTCGAACGCGGCTCCAAGACCGCCAGTGATTCATATATACTCTGGCCGGCCAAGGTTGGGCCGTTTACCGTTGTGATGGGCAGGCATTATAAAAACTCAGATACTTCGGATTTGCCTTTTTCATACTTGATTGAGCACGAGGACGAAAGTATTCTCGTCCCCGGCGTTAATTTGCGAAGTGTAGGGACCGTTCGAGATGCTCGAAAATGGCCGAAACGCGACAGGCGCAAAGACCCCAGGAAACTGGACTGCATAAATTTCAAACTTCTAAGTCCCTATACGATTCAAAAGATGCTCAACGGCTGCCAATTGCTCAGAGACCTTAGAGCAACATCCGGCAAGAGCACAGAATACTTCACATACCACAATGTCAGGATTAAGAACACATCGTTAGAGAACGGCATCGAACTTTACCAAATTGGCATCGACAAGTTCCTGGGCAATTGCCTGATTAAGCATTTAGAAAACAAGCAGTTCGCAAACGTTGAGGAACTTCGAGACACACTGACGCCGCAAACCTCCACAGGGACAGGTAAATGGGTAGATTTAGCTGGTTTGCTCGCTCCGCAGGAAAGTGTTCAAAAAATGCTTAGCGACCTTGAAAACTCACAGCTCAGCACGCTGGAGCAGCTAACAGAATCCTTCCGGTTGATGCATAATAATTACCCTGTGTACGAGTGGACCTGGGCGGCGGGCGTGCTGCAACAGCGACTTGGTAAAGCTATCGAAGAGATAACGCCGGATGATATTATTGAGCTGGCAACAAAGTGGAAGCAAGCCGTGGTGGAGCTTGACCACAGGCTTTATGCTGATGCCAAAAAGGAATTTGCGGCCACTGCTCAAATCGGCTACGGCCTTGACGGCGAGGAAGAAACAAAGCAGTCCGACTTCAAAGCGGTGAGGGGGGCATTTGAAAAAAATAGTTTTGTTGCTGAAATTGAAAAGCACATAATCACAAAAACCAGGCTCGGTGATGAGCTTATCAGTCGAATGGAGAAACTGCGTATTAAATCCTAAATCCGAATATCTAAATCCTAAACAAATTTAAAATTCAAATTACCAAAATTCACCCTGCACCAGAACGGTGCAGGGTGAAAGACAATTTTTCACGGAGCGTAAGCATTTTTGTTTTGAAAATTTGGATTTTGGTCATTCGATATTGTTTAGGATTTAGGATTTAGTGCTTAGTGCTTTTCATAGTTTCCACCCCGGCACCTGTTGAGCCTTGGCCGGCGGCAGGCGAGCTTAGGCTCACGCCTAATGGGTGCTGGGCTCGCAGAATAATAACGCAAGGAAGCCGGATGGATATTATAGGTAGTTTTAAGAAAAAGGTAAGGGGCAAAGGCATATCCGTTGTTTTTCCTGAGGGCAGCGACGAGCGAATCATTCAGGCGGCCCGAATACTCAAAGACCAAGATATTGCCCAGCCGATTGTGCTCGGAAAACCTGACCAGGTCAAAGCAGCAATCGAAACTGCCGGCGTTACGCTCGATGGCATCAAGACCATCGACCCTCGACAAAGCGATAAACTCGACGTTTATGTTGAAAAATACATTGAAGCAAGAGTCGACGTGACCGCCGGCATGGCAAGACGCATATTGATGAGGCCTTTGTTCTACGCAGCCATGATGGTAGCTTGCGATGATGCTGATACCGCCATCGGCGGCGTTGCCAGCGCAACAGCAACCGTTATTCAGGCTGCTGTTCTAACCGTCGGCCTGGCACCAGGTGTCAAAACCCCTTCCAGCTATTTCCTTATGGTTATTCCCAACTTTCTCGCAGCTGAGGATAAACCCTTCATTTATGCTGACTGTGCGGTCAATGTCGACCCTACTGCAGAGCAGCTCGCAGATATAGCCCTGACTTCTGCTGCAAGTGCCGCGAGAATCCTTGACGAGGAGCCGCGCGTGGCTCTACTGTCGTTCTCGACCAAAGGCAGCGCTTCGAGCTCGAGTGTGGATAAGGTCAAAGAGGCTGTTGAGATAGCTCGGTCCCGCAGGCCCGAACTGGCAATTGACGGCGAATTTCAGGCCGATTCAGCTATTGTACCCGGAGTGGCCGCCAAAAAGGTAAAGGATGACAGTCCTGTCGCAGGAAAGGCCAATGTTATCATTTTCCCAAATCTCGATGCGGGTAACATTGCCTATAAACTCACACAATATATGGCCGGGGCACAGGCCATTGGACCGTTCCTTCAGGGATTTGCAAAACCGATAACCGACCTCTCGCGCGGTGCAAGCGTTGATGATATAGTCTCGACCACAGTATTAACTTTGATTCAACTACCTACCACTGCTGGGGCAAAAATGAAATGAAAGTGCTCGTTATCAACACAGGCAGTTCCTCGATTAAGTATCAGCTGTATCAGATGCCCGAGGCAAAGGTCCTGGCGAAAGGTATCGTTGAGAAAATCACCCCGGCACCGCAGGGTCCGACCCTACCGGCCTTCGGCGCCGAAGTCTCAAAGCTGACCCATTTGTATGATGGGGCCCCCGCTTTGCGGGAACCCAAGACTTACTCAGTAGAGGAAAAGGTCGAAGACCATGAAAGGGCGATGGGCCTGATATTGAATACCCTTGTCGGTAAAGATGTCGGAGTCATAAACAATATTTCTGAAATTGCCGCTGTTGGCCACAGGGTTGTTCATGGGGGTGAAGAGTTTACCGGTTCGGTGGTCATCGACGATAAGGTGATTGCCTCAATCGAAAAATTCGCAGACCTCGCGCCTCTGCATAATCCGGCCAACCTTATGGGTATCCGGGCCGCACAACACAATCTTCCCGATGCAAAACAGGTCGCCTGCTTCGATACTGCGTTTCATACCACCATCCCGGAAGTTGCCTATATGTACGCGCTGCCGTATGAATTTTATGAAAAATATCGTATCCGCAGGTACGGATTCCACGGCACCAGCCACAGGTATGTCGTCCGGCGTGCCGCCACTCTTATGGGCAAAGATAAATACGATATCAACGCCATCACCTGCCATCTTGGCAACGGCTGCTCGGTCACCGCGGTCAAACAAGGCAAATCCATTGACACCTCTATGGGACTTACTCCATTGGAAGGTGTGCCGATGGGAACACGCTCAGGCGACTTCGACCCGGCCATCCTGTTTTATCTTGCTGATAAAGGCTATGATGTAAAAACGCTAAACACTCTTTGCAATAAAGAAAGCGGACTGCTCGGAATATCGGGCGCCTCTAATGATATGAGAAACCTCGAAGAGCTCGTTCAAAAAGACAACGCCCGTGCAAAGCTGGCCGTTGATATTTTCTGCTATCGCATCACCAAGTACATCGGCGCATATACCGCTGTTCTGGGTACCCTTGATGCTGTAGTTTTTACCGGCGGAATAGGTGAAAACGCGGTCTCGGTGCGTCAACGGATTTGCACGAACCTGACCCAGATAGGTATCCGGCTCGACCCTGTCGCAAATCAGGCCGCCATCGGCCGGGAAGCTGACATCAGTGACCCTGACAGCAGAATCAAGGTTTTCGTCATTCCCACAAATGAAGAAGCCGCTATTGCCAATGACACCTACGAACTTACCCGCCGAAGAACTTCGGTGAGCTCAGTCGAGCCGCGGGCAAGTTCAAGGCCGGCGCTGCCTGTCTCGGCTTGGCCGAGCCAAGACGGGCCGGCCAGGTAAAAATGAGGTTATTATGTCCCAGCAAAATACGTACAGAAATCTTAAGCAAGCCGAACTGAAGATTCTTCAAGACCAGGGCTGCATCGCCGAAGACTGGAATTTGGTCGAAGTTGCCGATGGTTTCGATCCGGCTCGTGTACGGAACACTCAGTTTCTTGGTCGTGTCCGCATCGGCCGGCTCACAGACAATGTAAAGCCCGCCGGAGGCGGGCATGATCGAACCCAGCGTTGCTGGGCCGCCGAGGGTCTTGAAAAACCCAGCGGCATCTACAATGCAACTATCGCCGACTGCACAATTGGAGATAACACGCGCATATCCAGCATAGGCGTCCATATTGCAAACTATGACATAGCTTCCGATGTTTGCATTGAGAATGTCGCAGCGATGGCAACTTGCCCTGGCGCGACGTTCGGCAACGGCGTTGAGGTTGTTGCTCTCAATGAAGCCGGCGGAAGGGAAGTCGTGATTTTTGATGAGCTTTCCGTTCAGTTTGCCTACCTGATGTGCCTTCATCGTTACCGGCCTGTCCTGATTAAAAACCTTTCCGAAATTGCTCGCAGCTATGTCGAGAAAGTCTGTTGTGACCGTGGGAAAATCGGTCAAGGCGCACGAATCTTTTCGACCACGGAAATCTTAGACCTTAACGTTGGGCCACACGCCGTAATAAATACTGCAGCTTCTCTCGTGAATGGAACTATTTTAAGCTCAGCCGAGGCCCCGACGCTGGTCGGCTCAAATGTGGTCGCAGAAGACTTTATCATCGCGGAAGGCACTTCGGTAACCGGCACGGTCAACCTTAAGAAGGTGTATATCGGCCAGGGGTGCCGGATTGGCAATCAATTTTCGGCTGAAAACTCGCTTTTCTTTGCTAATTCCGAGGCCTTTCTGGGCGAAGCATGCTCGGTATTTGCAGGCCCATTTACCGTTAGCCACCACAAATCTACTTTATTGATCGCCTGCCTTTTAAGCTTCTACAACGCCGGCAGCGGAACCAACCAGTCCAACCATATGTACAAGCTCGGCCCCGTCCACGAGGGAAAACTCGAACGCGGGATCAAAGCCGGTTCATTTTCGTATGTGATATGGCCATGCAAGGTTGGGCCCTTTTCTATCTTGTTGGGCAAGCACACCAGAAGTTTTGACACCTCCGATTTTCCTTTCGCTCATCTGGAAGCAGATGCTAACGGGAGGTGCTCGATGGTGCCCGGACTGTACCTTACTGCTGTTGGGACTATGCGGGACGAAGCTAAATGGCGGAGCCGCGACAGACGCAAAGGCACTAAAAAACGTGATATCATTTCTTTCGATGTTTTCAGCCCCTATACGGTAGGCAAAATGATAAAAGCTTGTTCGATACTTAAACATCTTCAGGAAAATACCGACAGATCGGTCGAGGACGTCGCTATGAACGGCGTACGAATGAAGCGAGTGTTGTTGCGAACAAGCCAAAAGTTGTACCGCACCGGCATTGAAATGTATCTTCTTGAAAAGATATTGGCAAAAGCTGAAAAATATATCGACGGTGGAATCGAAAAGATTCGCAAAGCTTTTGCCACTCCGGCAGCCGGGGCTGTTTACAGCCGTGTTTGGGTCGATATCGGCGGACAGCTTATGCCCAGGCAACGACTGCTTGACGTAACGGCCGCAATAGAAAGTGGAAAAATTGCAGATTTTAAGACCTTTAACACTGAGATGGAGAAGATACACCAGGCCGCGGAAAATGATGAATGGCTCTGGGTCAAAAACGCTTACAAAGAAGTTTTCAATCGTGACTTGGAAAAACTGGCAAAGGCCGAATTTATTGAGGATGTTGAGTCCTACCAAAAGGCCAAAACCAAGTTTCTCAAGCTGGTCCTTGTCGACGCAGAAAAAGAGTTTAATGAGATTAGTCGCACAGGATTCGGGCAGGACGGCTCGGCAGACGACCTCGGCGAAGATTTCCGTCAGGTGCGCGGACAGTATGACCAAAATAAGTTTGTCAGACAAATACACGATAATATCAAAGAGACTGAACGCCGCGTTAAGCGGTTAAAAGAAAAGATTTGAATTATCCGTGGGACTAACTCACAATAATAAAAAAGTGAAAAGGAGAAAAACCAAGTGGATGTTGAACAGCGAGTGAAAAAGGTCATTGCGAGGAAATACCTACCTGCCTATAAGGCAGCGCGGCAATCTTCAATCTTTTTTTCCTTTTTACTTTTTCCCGCCTGCCCCGTGGGATAGCAAAGCGTTATCCCACTGGGGTATTTTTTGGTTTGACAAATCCCCTAAGTTATGGTAAGGTCAATTCTTAGCGACTTTGCAGGGACTTCTATGCTGTTTCGTACGATTTTGGTCCATGTAGTGCCTTAAATTCTATATTATATTGGAGGAACGGACAATCATTACCCGTTATCCATTTATAATTAGCTTTATATGTGCCGAATTATTTTTTCTTTTGGCAAGAAACCGGGATATCACAAACTCGTTTAAAAAGGAACACCAGAGGACTGAGGACGAAAAGAAGAAATTTGAAAAAGGCTTGAGGCTGAGCCTCATTTTAGATGCACTCCTTTACTTGCCAGCAAAGGTTGTTCTTTTTCGCTTGACGGTCTTTTATTTATTATATGATCAATTATTACAATTAAGTCCAGAACCTATATTTAGGTATGCAATTATGGGTATTGGAGCTTATATAATCCCATTGAAATGGTTTTGTCATATACTCTGGGACGTGTTCCCAGAAACAATTAAATATGATTTAGGTAAGACAAAAGAAGATTTATGAAACTACCAGTTACATTGATATGCTTAGACTGTTAGAAGTAAGAAAGTAAGGAATAGTTTTTACTTCGTTCTTAATTTTAATTAGACAACGAATTGATCGATGCCAAGGGAAAAGTGCTTATGGCGTCCAAAATGGAAACATCTGATAGAAAACCGGCTTCATTGGAGCAACTCATAATATTTGCAATTCAAACTGTTGAAAGCCTTTTTATTTTTGGAGTATTTGTAGCTACTTCAATACTAGTCGATTTTATTTCTAAATTCACAGGGCAATTCAGCATCATATTAAGAATAGTTGGATGGTCCATCTCAGCCTGCGGAGCATTTTGTTGTATAGCTTTAGTCTTTAGGAATACTTTTATTTTTATAAAATTTTTGATAAGAAGCCTTCCACAAGAAACTTCTGAACAAAAAAGTGCTGAAGAAGGGAGGATCGAATGAAGCCTCCGTTATTCAATTTACGTCAAATCATGTTGAGCTTCTTTCAACCTCTGATGAGACACCCGATATGGACAATTTTAGCATCTGTTATAATTGGAATTACGTTGTATGTAGTGATAAACATACTAGTTGCTGAAAGAATTCGCCAGGACACCGACGATATACACGTCTTAGCCTCTGAACTTTTAAATGAACTTGGGCCTGAGTTCAACGATGAAAGCAAACGACATGCAGAGATAATAAAGAAATATACTGACCACTTGAAGCAAAGGCATCTTGCCATTCTAACAAGGATAATTTATCCAGCACACAGCCCTGGTAAATTACTTACACGTACAGCGCAAAAATTAGAAAATGCTACGACAGACGAAGATGCAAGAAATGCGATATGGGAATCAGGAGTTGAAATCGATCAACTTCGTATGAAGGCTGAAAGATTTCCTCGCAGCCCAATTGAATTGTTTGACTCTGAGGATTTGCCCGAATGGTTATTAAACGATCTTGATGAGGCGCTTGCTGATTCTGCTGAAATGGTTGATAAACTCGAGAATGAGAAAACCAAGGACGCTGCCGGTGAAGCATGTAGAGCTAACAGAAAATCGGTTCTTCTATTATTTCTTGCCCGTTTGGGTCACTATAGTGAAGAAAAGATAAAGAGCTTTCTAAGCGATGTAAAGCGCGCTCGCGATTTAACACTGCTCTTAGCCAATGCAGAAACAAACAAAGAGGAGCAGAATTGGCTCTATGGCGTGGCCGGAAGTGAGGATCGCCGAGTCAAGATTTTAGAGGTGATGTTAGCAAATGACATGGGTAATGCTCGAAAACTGCTCAGAGAATCTATTGAGAAAGCGTTTATGAAGTACAAATTAAAATCAGATAAATAGCGTGCTTGTGCCTTATACTTTGGTAATAAGATAGAAGAAAATGGAAGACGCTAATCGAAATTCGGATAAGGTGAACAAAGGTGAGAGAGTGCCAGGTGATTTTAACGCTTTATTAAAATCCAACCCGGAACATATAGCCATTCTTAAACAAGGAGTTGAAGTATGGAATAAGTGGAGAGAGAAGAATCCTAATGTTTTTGTAAATTTAGAGAATATGGATCTGAGCGGAATAGATCTTAGCAAGGCTAACCTTAAGTTGGTTAGCTTTTGGATGTCAAACTTGAAGGGTGCCAATTTAAATAGATGTAATGCTGAGAAGACTAAGTTTTGGGGCGCTAATCTTGAAGGAGTGGATTTATTCGACTCATACCTAAAAGGAACAAGGTTTTATGGAGCAAACCTCAAAGGGGCAAAACTTGCTAAAGCAGACTTAGAGAATGCTGAATTTCAAGGGGCAGACCTTGAAAATGCACAACTTTGGGAGGCAAATCTTCGGAAAGCAATTCTCCCGGGAGCAAATCTTCGAGGAACTAACCTTGAGAGAGTTAATATGGAAGAGACGTATGTCTCCGGTGTCAAGTTCAATCGGAAGACTCGATGCGAAGGTATACGAGCTCGTACTTGTTATGGAAGTCCATTATTCAAAAGGTTTGTTGAGGATGAAGATTATCTTGCTGAGTTCAAAAGAAAACACCAAGTTACTTACTGGATATGGTGGATACTTGCTGATTGTGGACGATCTATTTTACTATGGGCGGGCTGGTCGGTAGTTTTGGCAATCCTTTTTGGAGTGAGATTTTTTACCTTAGGGCCAAAAGCTTTTGCAGTAGACCATTTACCTTGGAGTTTTAGTAGCATGCTTTATTATAGTGTGGTCACGTTCACAACTTTGGGATTTGGTGATATTAAACCATTTACCAACGAGGCAGCATGGTGGGTTATGGCGGAAGTAATTGCTGGATATGTGATGCTCGGCGGTTTAATTTCTATTTTGGCTAATAAGCTGGCAAGGAGAAGTTAATCACCGCTTCGCGTTAGCTACGTCTCGTCAGGGAGCGGTCCAAAAAAGTTCATTTTTGGCCATTTTCTTTTGACTTTTGTTTGAAAATATGGTATAATGCGCAGTTCATTGTTCATGGTTCATAGACAACAGACATCAGATATTTCATATCTGTAAGCCACAGCGTGGCAAGGCCTTAGGACCAGCAGGTCCACTGCCTTATAGGCAGGTAAATATTTGCTCGTATATCGTATGTCGTATATCGAATCGTGTATTGGGGATAGTGGATGTGAGTAGGTTTATTCAAATCATTGGCCAGATTTCTCGACTTCGCTGCGCTTCGCTCGAAATGACAACGAAATGGATCCCAGCACGCCACCCAAAGTGTTCGACAATTGTCGAGGATCCTCTACAAATCAGCCTTTTTATGCAAAACAAAGCCAATTTCCGAAAAAGTCAAGTGAACGCAAACCTATATAATACAATGGATTATGAAAAAATAAGCAATTGGACACCTGGTGAAAACAAACCCAATTCAAACCCAAACAAAGCCAATTTGCATAAAGCCCAAATGAATGTAAACTCACTTATAACAAAGGATTACAGAAAAAACGATGATTTCGCAGTCCAAAAAAACAAACCCAATTCAAACCCAATTCAAAGCCAATCAAAGCCAATTGGTGAAGACCGGTACAAGACCAAAGGCCCAAGACACAAGACCAAAGATACAAATCTTGAGTCTGAAGTCTGGAGTCTGGAAGGAAGGCCGGAAGGTTGGAGAAGTCGATTTTTTGTATCCCGGTATATCGGGAGCCGAAGCTTTCAGGGTAATGGTTTCGTTGCCCGCGTTGAGAGAGACACAGTCGAAAAAAACTAAAATTGTCGAGAAAATCGCAGGTAAAATGCTACAATGCCGTGAGTACAAGTAAATCTTGACTGTTTTTTTGAAAGGAAGGCCGTATGAGAATAATCATTCAACCTGACTACGAGAGAGTGTCTAAATGGACTGCCAATTATATTGCCGGAAGGGTCAAAGAGTTCGGCCCCACGAATTCCAAACCGTTTGTCTTGGGGCTTCCAACTGGTTCCTCGCCCCTTGGGATGTACAAAGAGCTGGTTGAGCTCAACAAAAAGGGCGTTGTTTCCTTTAAGTGCGTGATAACCTTTAATATGGATGAGTATGTCAACATACCCGAGGACCATCCCGAAAGTTATCATTCGTTTATGTGGACAAATTTCTTTAGTCACATAGACATTCCGAAGGCAAATACTAACATCCTCGACGGCAACGCAAAGGACCTCCAGGCCGAGTGTGCAAATTACGAAAAGAAGATAAAGGACCTTGGCGGGATTGAACTGTTTATCGGGGGCATCGGCCCCGACGGGCATGTGGCCTTTAATGAACCCGGCTCATCTTTGTCGTCCACAACCAGGGTAAAGACACTTGCTTATGATACGATCTTAGCTAATTCCAGATTCTTTGACAATGATATCAATAAGGTTCCCAAGACCGCTTTGACCGTAGGCATCAAAACGGTCATGGATGCCCGCGAGGTGTTAATCATCGTCAACGGCCACAATAAAGCGCGCGCTCTGCAAAAGGTGGTCGAAGAAGGCGTCAACCATATGTGGACGGTCAGTGCCCTTCAATTGCACCCAAAGGGCATTGTTGTCTGCGATGATGAGGCCACAGTTGAGCTTAAAGTCGGCATTGTCAAGTATTTCAAAGACATCGAATCAGCCAATCTCGACCCGGCGACACTGTTAAAGTAGAGCGTAAGAGCAAAAGGCGGGATGGATTTGCTTAATTTAACACGTGAGAATATGGAGGAATAATACTATGCCGGAAGGCGAGAAAAACAGACAAGTTGTAAAGAGCCAGAGTAGCATTGGGCGGCGCGAATTTATCGGTGCAGCACTGGGCGGTGCGGTAGCTGCCGGCGGTCTTTTATCATCTTCAGCCGCCGGGCGGACCGCGACGGGCGTGTATCGCGAAGAAATTCGAACGCCCATTGTTGCCCGCTACCAGGTGGTAGTCGCCGGGGGTGGTCCCGGAGGCTTCATAGCGGCGTTGGCGGCAGCCCGCAGTGGGGCCCGGACGCTGCTGGTCGAACGCTATCCGTTCCTGGGCGGCAACGGCACGGCGGGGCTGATGACCTGCTACAACGGCTTCCGTAACCAGCGGCCGCCCGAGGCGCTGCAGACCGTCAAAGGCATTCCGGCCGAGTACGTCGCTGAAATCGTGCGTCTCGGCGGCGTAGCTGACGCCGATTCTTATGCAAGAGAATTCCAGCACGACGTCGCCAACGGAGACATACCCTACTGCGTCGGCTTTGACCCGGAGGCTGCCAAGGTCGCGACCCTGAATATGGTGAAGAAAGGCGGTGTGGAATTGCGTCTGCACAGTTGGGTCGTTGGGCCCATGCTCGACGGCTCGCGAGTTACAGGTGTAATCGTGGAGTCCAAGTCCGGCCGACAGGCCATCGCTGCCGACATTGTCATCGACGCCACGGGCGACGGTGACATCGCAGCGCGGGCCGGCGCCCCGTTTATGAGTCCCGCCCGGAAGGGCGACCGCATGGGCATGAGCCTGATGTACCGCCTCGGCGGACTGCCGCCCAGCATCAAGGATTCGTACGGCGGAATCCGTATCGGCGACCGGGTCGTCAAGTGGGGCCCCCGCTTCGGCGGCGACGGTTTGGACGTTGAGAACCTCACACGCGCCGAGGTCGAGACGCGCCTGGAACTGTGGGACCGGGTCCAGACGATGCGAAACAAGCCCGGGACCGAGTCGGTCTATCTAATGCAAACTGCTACGGGCATCGGTGTCCGTGAGACACGCCGCATTCTCGGTGAATATGTCGTTACCGAGCAGGACGCCATCGAGTGCAGGCGCTTCGGCGATGTGATTGCCATCAGTTCGAACCCGATGCCGAGCTACCACGGCAAGCGATTCTTCTTCAACCATGAGGGCTTCGATATCCCTTATCGCTCCCTGGTCCCGAAGAAGGTCGAGGGCCTAGTACTGACGGGACGCTGCATTTCGAGTGAGCAGGCGCCGTTTCAGTCCGCCCGCTCGATGGCGCCGGCGATGGCTATTGGGCACGCTTCGGGTTGTGCAGCGGCGATGGCGGCCAAGGGAAATGTCCCACCGCGGAAGCTCGACGTCAAGGCGCTGCAGAAATTACTGCTCAGCCAGAACGCTGAGCTGCGTATGCAGCAGCGCGTGGGATAATCATCCCGATTATACCTGCTCTTTTATGAGCAGCTCGCTCAGCGCTCGCCGGCCGCAGGCAGACGAAGCCGGGCGGTAACAGGGAAGTGGTCGGAAGGGTAGCGACCATCAACGTTGTCGTACAGAATTTGCGCTTCGAGCACTTTTACGTCCGGTGGTGCGAACACATAATCAATCTTATTGCCTTGGCGGCTTCCACGGAACCCGTGGCCGGTCCTAACATCTTTGATGTCGGGATGCAGCACGCGAAACGTATCGACCATTGGGACAGAATTGTTAGATTCGCGTCCGTCCAGCCCGCTGAGTGAGGTCTTACCTTTCAGATACGTCACAACCGGATTGTTTTCGCCGGTGTTGAAATCACCCGTTACGACAAATGGGTCCAGGTGTTTTCTATTGTGAACACGCTGAGCCAGCAGTACCGCACTTTTTTCGCGCGACGGCTGGGAAACGTGGTCCAGGTGGGTGTTGTACAGGTAGAAGGCCTTGCCTGATTTCTTTTCGACAAATCTTGCCCAGGTACAGATGCGGACACAGGCATTGCCCCAATGATTTGAGCCCGGGACCTCCGGCGTGTCGGAAAGCCAGAAGGTTCCAGATTCATCCACGTCAAAACGGTCGAGCCGATAGAGGATGGCAGAGTATTCACCTTCGGTTTTGCCGTCTTCACGGGCAACGCCTATCTGGCCGTATTTGGCAAGTGCTTTGCGGATTTCGGCAATCTGAAAATCCAGGGCCTCCTGCAAACCCACAATATCGGGATGATGATTCCGGAAGACGTCAAAAACCATTTCACGGCGGTTTTTCCAGTGATTTTCGCCGTCATTAGCGGAGCCATAGCGAATATTGAAACTCATCACTCGCAACTCCAAGCCGTTTGCTCCTGTCCCGTCTAAATCGGCATGTCCGACGTCTTGACAGGAACAGAGACCGAAGACCATGCACAAGCTTAAAAGAATGCCTAAAGAAACCGCTGCTCTCGGCGATATGGAAGATTTTCTGTGGTACATAGCTTACTCCTGAACCGGTGAATTTGGTTCGCAAATTCTTGAGCCTGCCTGACTAAAGGCTTTTTCTCTTTTCCTCTTCCGACAGTGGTTCGTTCAGCGAGCCGCTGCGGAAGCCCTGCAGGTCAACGGTTACGAACTTAAAGCCAAGCGTCTTCAATTTCTCCACTATTTGTGAGCGGGCCGGCCCAATCGTAACTTTTTCGATGTCCTGCGGATTAACTTCGATCCGGGCGATGGTGTCATGATGGCGAACGCGAAACTCCACCAGACCAAGACTTCGCAAAAATTCTTCGGCCTTGTCGATTTGTTTTAGTCTTTGCTCAGTGACTTCCACGCCATAGCTGAGCCTTGAGGCCAGACAGGGAGACGAAGGTAAATCGGCAGTGGGCAGATTTAGCTGTCTGCTTAGTTGGCGAATTTCGTCTTTTGTAAGCTGAGCCTCGGCCAGTGGTGAGCGGATTCCGAAGAGCTTCATTGCGCGATTGCCCGGACGAAAGTCGTCAAGATCATCATAGTTTGTGCCGAAGATAACGTGGTCAAAATCCTGCTCTTTGGCGATGTCCGATAGGACTTTGCAAATATGTGATTTGCAATGAAAACAGCGGTCAGCTTTATTAGCGGTGAAGTTTGGGTCGGACAGTTCATCGGTATCGATAACTTGAAGGCAGACACCTATCTGGTCGGCAAGTTTTTGAGCACGGACAAGTTGGTTCGAAGGCTCAGCTACGCCGGCACTGATACAGGCCAGGACGTTCTCAGCCCCTAAGGTATCCACAGCCGCTTTCAAAAGAAACGTACTGTCCACCCCGCCCGAGTACGCGACAACGACTCTATGCAGCTTTTTGAGTATTCCCTGGAGAGAATCGTATTTTTCCTTGAGGTTCACAATCCGTCTAAACTCAGTTTTAATGTAGCCTTAAAACTCATTTTCCAATCGGATTCAACATATTTATTCGGTCTCTGACAATACCTCGCCAGCCCTACCACACTTGGCTTTATCTGACTGTGTCTCTTTCGTTTGTGTTTCTCTGTGCTCTTTTTCCTCTTTTTTTGTTCTTAAGCCGGCTAATATGAGCTTACGCGGCTTTTCCGCTAAGTCGCTCTCCTGTACATCCAATTCTTTCTGTTTTTGCCTATCCTCCGAAAACCGAAAAGAGCTGACCTGCTTTTCTAAGTCTTCACTTGGATTTAGACTTAAGATAAAGGAGTCCCATTCTTTGCCTTTTCCTTCATCAAGATTTTCTCTCCACATACAGTACTCCGCCAAAGCTTTATTGCTGAGTACCACGCGCCCAAAACGCTCTTCTTGATATTTCCCGTTCGGATCACTCCATGAGGCATAAAAGAAGGTGGGTAACTCTTCGTCTCCAGCGATGCTGCTAAGCCAAACAACCTGACTTACTTGCTCGTCCCACTGGCCATTGGTGTCAAAAGGTTTATTCTTACAGGCCAGTTTTACCTCAATTTTGCTGTCTGACCACGAGAATATATCAAATTCGAAATCGATATCGCCCGTAATAAAATCTTCCATATCTATCTCGGGTGGTTCGGCATTAGGATCATTCTCCTCACGTTTTTTTTCTTCCCAAGCTTGCTTGAAAGAATCTGTCGTACGAACATACCGCCTCATCGAATCTTCTGCATGCTTGCCATCTGATAAAAATACTAAGCGCTCTGCTACCATTTGGGCGGATGAATAACCCATTTTATCTGCCACCAACCGACGACATAGCCGAAAGCCTTGTTCTTCACCATCCTCAGAGCTTTCAGTCAAAAGGCGCATTTCCTTTGGGCTAAAATAGCCTCGTTCAATCAAGTAATGCTGCAGACGCATTACAATCTCTTCTAAGGCACTGCTCTCGTATTCTTTCAAGATATTCGACAACCAAAAGTAAATCATTACGTTCTTCGAGTCCCGCCTGATGTTCTCATCGCAAAAAGCCCTAAGGTTAACAAAATTAGGGTCATCGCCAAGCTCGTATTCCAGCCAGCCAATTATGAAGTCGACAGAGCGGTCTGCGAACAGTTGTGCCTGCTCCAGGGTATCATTCAAATCGTCACGGCCTCTAAAACGCTCTGAGTAGGTAATCATCTGTCCCATACTTGTGCTAAAAGTCGTATAAAATCCTGCCCCACCTATATCGTTTGGGAGATTCTCCTTGAACCTGCCCGAAAATATGTTGGAGCCGATCCGCTTTTCATATAACTTGGCGATACTTTCCCTTTCATCTTCAGATAAATTGTCTGGACAAATAAGTTTTCGTTCAATCCCTTCGTCGCAGGGTTCCATTTCAATGCAGTATTTGTATTTTTCGCACCCAGCTATAAAAACCAATGGTATGACAAATTTGAGGTAAGAGTGCTTAGCCATGGTTTATCTCCTAATTTGAGGGTGTTCTTTCACATCCAAACCCACAGCCGATGGAGGGAGTCGGACCCTCAACCCCAGCTTTACGAAAGCTGTGCTCTACCATTGAGCTACATCGGCATATATCCCGGATATAATACTGATCGTTGCCTGGTTTGTAAAGAGGCAACATCGGGTTAATGAGCAGGCGCCCCGAACGATTTTTTTCTTCCCGCTCCTTTGGAAGGTATGGGAGAGCTTCAAATTGGGTTTGATTGGGTTTGTTTTCGTGGAGCCTGAAGGCGGTTTCATTTTCATAATCCTTTGTGAGAAAGAAGGTTGTATTCATTTTGTCGTTGCGGAAATTGGCTTTGTTTTGCATAATTAAGTCTCCCGGCGCGCCGGGATCCATTTACGATTTACTATTGTCTATTGTCTATTGACTATGAACCATGATCTATGAACCATTTACGATTTGCTCTTTGCGATACCCGCTTTCGCGAGCACAAGTTTGCTATTGACTATGAACTGTTTAATAGTGTGATTCTATTCCATTAGTTGAGGTGTATTATACCCACTGAGAGCTTGGCTGTCAAGTAAAATTTAACCACAGATTACACAGATTTTTTAACCACGGATTGCGCAGATTTACCAAGTGAGATGACGGCTGCGGATAGTCAAATGACTACGAGCTTTTTCCTGCTCTGTCCATCGACAGGTTGTGAAATGACCCATAGTCAAATGACTACGGGTTTTTCACGCTCCGGCCGGTGACAGGTTGGGAAACGAACCATACAGGCACTCTCTGGCCGTCGAGCTCCATTTCTCCATCACCTTCGAAGACGAGGTAAACGTCAGAGCGGCAAGTTCTCAAATTCTGATATTTTAGGCCAGCTTCCAGAGCCTGCGCAGATACTCGACGGATTTCGGCAGCACCTTTTCCGCCGGGCCGGAGAGTTTGCGAGGTTCTAATTCGATAATTCTATTATATCCTATTTTCTTTAGCGTTTGAAAACCCGGCACAAAGTTCAATGAGCCGGGGCCCGGTTCGACCCGAGTATTTTCAGCGACATGGACGTGCTTTATCCGCTTTCCGGCCTTGGAAAGTGATTGCGGTATGCTCAGCTCTTCGATCTGCATATGAAAGAAATCACACGTGATTCCAATATAGTCATGGTCTAAAGTTTCGCATAGTTTAGCGGCGTGAGGTACCGTGTTAAGATACTCCGACTCGTATTGATTAACCGGTTCAAGGAGAAATAGTAACCCTCTTTTTTGCGCCTGGTCACCCAAGGCAGGCAGCTGCTCTAAAAGTAAGGCATCCTGGGCTTCGGTGACCGAGCCGTACGTTCCTGCTTCGGTGATTCGAGCCGGATTATCCTGGATGAGTACAGGAGGCGCATTAACGCAGCCCACTCCCAGTTCTGCGCAAATATCGAATAATTTCATAAAGCTGTCTCGACACCGCTTACGAATACTTTCATGGGGACTGAGCAGTGAGCCTGAAAACCCCAGTGACATCGACGCCAGCGGCAAAGGACTATCGCCCAGACACTTGCGCAGCTCGTCAAGATAGCTATTCAGAAATCTTCCCGGCAGCGAGACAGCATCAAAACCAAACACTTTTGCACTGGTGAGCTTGTCGATAACTCGCTCGCCGGGCAGCACTTCGAGGCGACAGGAAATCTTACATTCGTCTTCTGCTCCGGTAGACATGATATTGACCTTACCAGATTACCTGCTCGTAGTTCTCTCGATTTTGCTCGTTTTCTGTTCTTTAAGGAGATAGCGTACGGAAAAGCCCAAAATAGTCAATAGCAAACAGCAAATGTAATATGCACTTGAAATCTTCACCGGCGTCGTGTATATTCTGCCGACGTACGGTGATTTAATCAAGACCCGAATAAACTTGTAATGGAGTAGTTATGATGGATTCAAAACCTAATGCTATCGTGGCACAGTCCGGCGGGCCGACCGCGGTAATTAACTCAAGTGCCTGCGGCGTAATTCAGGAAGCAATCAAATCAGGCAAAATCGGACACGTTATAGGCGCGACCAACGGCATATTAGGCGTGTTAAAGGAAGATTTATTCGATATCTCGGCGGAAAAGCCGGAGGCCATCGAGGCGCTGAAGCAAACACCCGCGGCGGCCATTGGCTCGTGCAGATACAAACTAAAATCGCTCGAAGAATCCAAAGCCGATTTCGAGAGAGTGCTTGATGTCTTCAAAGCCCACAACATCCGCTACTTCTTCTATGCCGGCGGCAATGACTCTATGGACACCGCCGACAAGGTCAACAAGCTGGCGGCGGACGGCGGCTACGAGCTGGTTTGTATCGGCATTCCGAAGACGGTCGATAACGATCTTGCCTTTACAGACCATTGTCCGGGCTACCCCAGCGTGGCAAAATATGTCGCAACCTGTGCGGCCGAGGCCGGCCGGGATACCGAGGCACTCTACACAACAGATACCTGCACGATTCTCGAGGTGATGGGAAGAAACGCCGGCTGGATAGCGGCAGCGACAGGCCTTGCCGCTCGATGTCCCGAAGATGCACCCCATCTTGTATATTTGCCGGAAGCGGCATTCTCCTTCGATAAACTCGTCAGCGATGTCCAGGAAGTGCTCAAAGAATTAGGCAGGGTCTTTATCGTTGCAGGCGAAGGACTCAAGGATAAAAAAGGCGAATACATAACGGCAGATAAAGGCGCGTTCGGCAAGGACAGCTTCGGCCATGCTCAGCTCGGCGGCGTAGCTGAGATGCTCAAGGCCGTGATAGAAAAAGAAGTAGGCATAAAGGCCCGCTTCAATAAGCTCGGCACCAATCAGCGAAGCGCAATGCACTTTGCCTCGCTGACCGACGTCAACGAGGCTTATATGTGCGGGCAGATGGCCGTGAAGAATGCGATCGAAGGTGTGAACGGCAAAATGGTAACTCTGGTCCGGCAAGACGACCCCCAATACAAATGCACGACAGGTCTGGCGGAGCTGCGGGACGTAGCCAACGGTGAAAAGAAAGTGCCGGTTGAGTTCATAAATGACAAGGGCAACCATATCACCGATGCGATGCGGGATTACGTTCGGCCGCTGATTCAGGGCGAAGCGCCCATAAGAATCGATGAGGACGGCCTGCCCGTGTTTATGAGATTCGAACGCAAACCGTTGGAGAAGAAATTGCCAAAACATATGTAATACATCTATTTGTTTAGCCGTCGCCGGCACGGCGACGGTTAATCTCCGAAAGGAACGTGGAAAATGAATGACCTGTTCGACGTTAAAGGCAAGGTAATTGCGATTACCGGAGGCGGCGGTGTTCTTTGCGGGACAATGGCCAGGGCATTGGCCGGTGCCGGAGCGAAAATCGCCGTTCTGGACATAATCGAAACCGCCGCGGAGAAAGTTGTCGGCGAAATCAAATCCAGCCGGGGTCAGGCTGTTGCGGTTAAATGTGATGTGCTGGACAAAAAGAGTCTGGAAACCGCCCGCGAAAAAATCAATTCCGAGCTTGGCAAAATCGATGTACTGATTAACGGGGCCGGCGGAAACAAGAAAGAAGCCACCACCTCGCCGGATTTATCTTTCTTCGATTTGCCGAGCGAGGCCGTTCGGTTTGTTTTCGACCTGAATTTCATCGGGACTTTACTGCCGAGCCAGGTTTTCGGCAAAGAGATGGCTGACAACGGAGCCGGTATAATATTAAATGTTTCCAGTATGTGTGCTTTTAGTCCCTTAACCAAGGTCCCCGCATACTCAGCGGCCAAAGCAGCCGTGAGCAACTTCACGCAATGGCTGGCGGTGCACGTTTGCCAGAATTATTCCAAAGACATTCGCGTCAATGCGATTGCGCCGGGGTTCTTCTTGACCGAACAAAACCGGTTTCTCTTGACCGATGAAAAAACCGGCGAGCTGACCGCCCGCGGCAGGACAATTATCGACCATACGCCGGCGGGAAGATTCGGCCAGCCGGATGAGCTGATCGGAACAGTTATGTGGCTGTTAAGCGATGCAGCAAAATTTGTTACCGGGATTGTAGTCCCCATTGACGGAGGCTTCTCAGCTTTTAGCGGAGTCTAAAAAATGGCTTGATGCTCGATGTTCGTCACTTGATATCGAGTATCGAGAATCAAGTATCGAGAATCGAGAGTTAGGAGAACAAAATGGCGGATGTTGACCGAGCAAAACCACTAAAGGAATTCAAACCCAAAAAGAAATTCTTTGTCGGCATTGATTCAGACGGCTGTGCCTTTGACACGATGGGAATTAAGCAGCGGGAGTGTTTCTGTCCGTGGCTGATTGCCTACTTCGGCCTGCAGCCGGTGGCACAGGCGGCTCGTGAATGCAAGGAGTTTGCCGACCTGTTTTCGAAAACACGCGGGGCTAACCGACACAAAACGGCCAAGCGTATAATAGCGGAGCTCCTGCCGTCTCATCCGATGACGAAGGCCAGAAATTTTCAGGTCCCGCAATACCCGCACTATTTTGCCTGGGTCGATGACCCCAAGAGTCTGCTCAGTAACGACGGGCTAAAGCAGGCTATTGCCGAGACCTCGGACGGCGATGCCAAACGTGAGCTGGAACATGCGCTCGAATGGAGCGAGCGAGTCAATTGGGCTATTGGAGAAACTGTCAAAGGGCTGCCGCCGTTTCCGTTTGTGCGGGAGAGCCTGGAGAAAATCCAGCCGCTGGCAGATGCTATTGTCGTCTCAGCTACGCCCTGTGAGGCGCTTACGCGTGAGTGGGAAGAACACGACATCGCCAAATACGTAGAAATTATAGCCGGCCAGGAAATGGGTAAAAAAGCCCAGCATCTTGACTACGCCACGAAGGGCAGGTACGAAAAGAATCACGTCCTGATGGTCGGCGATGCGCCGGGGGATATGAAGGCCGCCAAGGCCAACGATGCCCTGTTTTATCCAGTAAATCCCGGCGACGAGGTCAAATCGTGGAAGCGATTCCACGATGAGGCGTTTGATAGATTCATCAACGGCAAATACGCCGGCAACTACGAGGAAAAATTAATTGCAGAATTCGACGAGTATCTGCCGGAAACACCGCCCTGGGAAAAATAGGGATAGTGAATAGCATTTAGTCTGTCATTCCTGCGCAAGGTTGTCACCCCTGCGAGGGACCCCGCCTTGCGGGACCCCAAAGCAGGGGCAGGAATTCATTTCCTGACGACTATTTACTAAATGCTAAGAATCAACAATGGTAATTGAACGACAAAATAAAGACCGGTTTGTTGAAAACAGTCAGGCCGGCGAAGCAATCGCCGAGTTCTTCGCGCAAAACGACTATGCCGGCAAACGGATTCTGCTGATAATCCCCGACAATACCCGTTCGGGCCCCATAGGTGACATATTCAAAATCATTTATGACTGTTTAGAGCAAAAGGCAAAGGCCATCGATTGTCTGGTTGCGCTCGGAACACATCAACCTTTGAGCGAAGAACAAATCTGTACCAGGCTTTCTATGACAGCGAACGAGCGAAGCACCAAATATGCATCGGTAAAGTTTTTCAACCACGAATGGGAAAAACCGCAGACGTTCACTTCTATCGGAAAAATCTCCGCTGACGAAATCGAGCAGATAAGCGGCGGTCTGTTCCGCGAAGAAGTTGATATAGCCATTAACAAGCTGATCTTCGAATACGACGAGCTTTTTATCTTAGGCCCTGTATTTCCACACGAAGTTGTTGGCTTTTCCGGCGGGCATAAATATATCTTTCCCGGAATCGCAGGTGACGAAATCATTCACTTTTTCCACTGGCTCAGTGGCGTGATAACGAATCCTGTCATAATCGGGAACAAATGGACCCCAACGAGAAAAGTCGTGGAAAGGGCAGCATCGATGATTTCGGTTCCCAGCAGTCTATTTGCCATAGTGGCACTTGAGAACCAGCTTAAGGGAATCTTTATCGGGAATGTGGCTGAAGCCTGGGAAAAAGCTGCGGACCTGTCCGAGCAGGTGCATATCATATACAAAGACAAGCCGTATAACATCATTCTCGGTATCGCGCCAAAGATGTACGACGACCTCTGGGTAGCGGGCAAGGTTATGTACAAACTCGAACCGATACTCGCCGACGGCGGCACGTTGATTATTTACGCTCCGCACATTACAGAAATATCATATACGCACGGCAAAATTCTTGATAAAATCGGCTATCATACGCGTGATTATTTTCTGAAGCAAATGGACAAATTTGCCGGTATTCCGCGAGGCGTGATGGCGCATTCTACGCACGTTAAGGGCATCGGCACATATATCGACGGCGTCGAAAAGCCGCGGGTCAACGTCGTACTTGCCACCGGCATCGACAGGCAGCGCTGCGAAAAGGTAAACCTTGACTATATGAATCCTGATGATATAAATGTAGCTGACTATGAGAACAAAGCCGACGAAGGAGTTTTGGTTGTCCACCACGCCGGCGAAGTGCTGCACAGATTGTCCAGCGGATATATTCCAACTATTCCGAATCAATAGTCAATAATCAATGACAAATTAAGAAAGGGAGTAACAAGAAATGGCAAAGGCTGACATCGGCCTTATAGGGCTGGCAGTAATGGGTGAAAACCTCATCCTCAATATGGAAAGCAAAGGCTTCACGGTCGCCTGCTTCAACCGTACCGTCTCGAAGGTGGATAACTTCATCAATGGCCGTGCAAAGAGCAAGAATATCATCGGCTGTAAATCAATCGAAGAGCTTATCGAAAACTTAAAGACGCCCCGCAAGATTATGCTCATGGTCAAGGCCGGCGCAGCGGTCGATGCATTTATCGAAAAGCTGCTTCCTCATCTCGAAGACGGCGATATCATCATCGACGGCGGCAATTCGCATTTTCCCGACACTATGCGCCGCACGGAGTTAGTTGAAAGCCAGGGCAAACTCTACATCGGCACCGGCGTCTCAGGCGGTGAAGAAGGCGCGCTGCGAGGCCCCTCGATTATGCCCGGCGGCTCACCACCCGCTTGGGAGCATGTTGGACCTATCTTCCAGGCTATCTGCGCAAAAACCGATGACGGCGACCCTTGCTGCGACTGGGTCGGCGAGAACGGGGCAGGGCACTTCGTGAAGATGGTCCATAACGGCATCGAATACGGCGATATGCAGATGATATGCGAGACCTACCAGATGATGGCCGAAGGCCTCGGGATGACCAACCAGCAAATGCACGATTGTCTGGCTGAGTGGTACGAGGGCGAACTCAACTCGTACCTTATCGAAATCACGCGGGACATACTTGGCTACAAGGACGAGGACGGCAATGAGGTTATCGACCTTATCCTCGACACCGCCGGCCAGAAGGGAACAGGCAAATGGACGGGCATCGAGGCGCTGAACCTCGGCCAGCCCCTGACGCTCATCGGCGAGGCCGTCTTCGCTCGCTGTCTGTCGGCCCTGAAGGAACAGCGAGTTGCGGCATCCAAAGTCCTCTCAGGCCCGAAGCCGAAGTTCAGCGGCAACAAAAAGGCCTTCATCAACGATTTGCGTCAGGCCTTGTACGCCTCGAAAATCATCAGCTACGCCCAGGGCTACCAGCTAATGCGCGCCGCAGCAGAAGAGTACAGCTGGAACTTAAACTACGGCGGTATCGCCCTGATGTGGCGAGGCGGCTGCATAATACGCTCGGTCTTCTTAGGCAAAATCAAGGAGGCCTTCGATAAGAACCCCGATTTGGAAAATCTGCTGCTCGACCCGTTCTTTAAGGATGCTGTCGAAAAAGCGCAACCCGCCTGGCGACGCGTCGTTACCACAGCCGTTGAGCTGGGTATTCCGATGCCCGCTACGAGCTCGGCTTTGGCCTTCTACGACGGTTATCGTCACGCCCGCCTGCCGGCCAATCTGTTACAGGCCCAGCGCGATTATTTCGGCGCCCATACTTACGAACGGGTTGACAAACCGCGAGGCGAATTTTTCCACACAAACTGGACCGGCCGAGGCGGAATAACCGCAGCTTCAACTTACACCGCTTGACGGTGGGGACAGTGATTGATGTACAACAGTTTCCGGATGCAGTCTGTGCAGTCACCAATCATCCCCGTGGTCGGTGAGTTGATCCGTGCTAATCCCGGCACAATTTCGCTCGGCCAGGGAGTCGCCTATTATGGCCCGCCACCAGAGGCCGCCGATGCCATCAGGACGTTCCTGGCTAATCCGGAAAATCACAAGTACAAGCTCGTCCAGGGCATCCCTGAACTGCTGGACGCTATCGAGAAAAAGCTAAAAAGAGAAAACGGCATCTCCGTGCGTGATGCCGGCCGAATTGTCGTTACCGCCGGTGCCAACATGGGTTTTGTCAATGCAATACTCGCTATCACCGATCCCGGAGACGAAATCATTCTCAACTTGCCCTATTACTTCAATCACGAAATGGCCGTAGCTATCGCCGATTGCAAAGCCGTCTGCGTACCCACCGATGAGGACTATCAATTGCAGCCCGATGCAATTGCCCGCGCCATCACGGACCGCACGCGTGCTGTGGTCACTATCTCGCCAAACAACCCGACAGGGGCTGTATATCGCGAATCGGACCTGTGCCAGGTCAATGAAATCTGCCGTCGCAACGGCATCTACCACATCAGCGACGAGGCCTACGAGTATTTCACTTACGACGGCGCCACGCATTTTTCCCCGGGCTCAATCGAGGGTAGCTGCGAACACACTATCTCGCTGTTTTCTCTTTCCAAGGCATACGGCTTCGCAAGCTGGCGGATTGGCTGGATGGTCATCCCGGAGCATCTCTTTATGCCCATAAGGAAAATCCAGGACACGATTCTGATTTGCCCTCCGGTAATCTCTCAGTTCGCCGCCGTTGGAGCAATGAGGGCCGGCGCCGACTACTGCCGCCAGAAGCTCCGGATGACCGCCGAGGTCCGCCGGATAGTCTTGAATGAATTAAAGACCATCCCTGATATTGTCACGGTTCCACGTGCCGATGGAGCATTTTACTTTCTGCTGCGGGTTCACAAGGACATAGACTCAATGGAGCTTGTCAGACGGCTGATTGAAGAGCACAAAATAGCTGTCATCCCCGGCGAGACTTTTGGCATGAAGGACAAATGCTACCTGCGGGTCGCCTACGGCCCCCTGCAGAAAACCACCGCCGCCGAAGGCATCGCCCGACTCGTCCACGGACTAAAAGAGATATTAAGTCGCTGACGACGCCCGAACCTCGATAGCACCAAATGTGCACTCCGCCGAATTCTTCCACACGAACTGGACCGGCCGAGGCGCTGAAACTTCGGTATCAACTTACTACGTTTGATATGGACCATAAAAAATATATGCGCTTCTTCAAACGGAGCCGCGATAGAACAGAGCCGCGACAAAACAGAGCCGCGACCGTAAGGGAGCGGTAACTGTCTTTACGGTTATACAGTGGCTTACTGCCGGGCACACTCAATTTTTGTGATTCGTATGACACCCAGATTCTCATCCAGAGCAAGGCAAAGGTTCTCAACAGAGCATAACGCCTATTCGCTACCTGCTATATATTGACTTGGCCGGCGGATTCAAGTATTATCCTGGAGGCATTCAAGGCCGGCCAAAATTATGGAGATATTTGGTTATATAAAGGGAAGAATATCATGTTCAAAATAGTAATGATAATCGCAGTAGTAATCTTAGCAGCGGGATGGATAGCATACGGAATATGGATACATAAAATCCGTGAAGAAGAGAAGAAGCAGCCGAGACAGGTATCAAAACGTCTTCAAAAGTCAAGAGGTGAGGTCGCCGACTGGGCACAGAAGCTGAAAGACTTTAAGAAGCCGACTCGTAAACCACCAGACCAGGATAACGCGCAATAAGCAGTCAGGAAAAGTATACGGCAAATGCGAGGACACGAAATGGCTAACCAATTTCTAACGGAAGATTTTCTTTTGCAATCCAAAACCGCGAAGATTCTTTACCACGAACACGCCAAGAACATGCCCATATATGACTATCACTGTCATCTGCCGGCCGACCAAATCGCCGCCGACCATCGGTTTGGCAACCTCACCCAGGCCTGGCTTTATGGTGACCATTACAAATGGCGGGCAATGAGAGCCAACGGCGTAGCCGAAAAATATATCACCGGCAATGCAAGCGATTGTGAAAAGTTCGAAAAATGGGCGTGCACTGTTCCCTATTGCATTCGAAATCCACTTTATCTCTGGACACATCTGGAGCTGAAAAACCCCTTCGGCATAAAAGACAAGCTGTTAGGCCCCGACACCGCCACGGAAATTTACGACCGCTGTACCGAGATGTTAAGAACGCCTCAGTTCAGCGTCCGCAACATAATGCGTAAAGCCAACGTCAAGCTGGTCTGCACCACCGAAGGCCCGCTCGATTCATTGGCCCACCACAAAAAAATCCGTGAAGATGGTTTTGAAATCAAAGTCTACGCCGCCTTTCGGCCGGACAAAGCAATGGCTGTTGAAGACCTGCCGGCCCTAAATGTATTTATTGATAAGCTCGAAGAAGTTTGCGATATGGACATAGCTAACTTGCACTCATATATTGAGGCGCTGCGTAATCGCCACTACTATTTCCACCGAACCGGCTGTCGGCTCTCCGACCACGGCCTCGAAACCGTTTACGCCGAAGACTACACCGACAGTGAAATCAAGAAAATCTTTAACCAGATTAGGTCCGGCAAAGACCTGGATTTATCGCAGGCTCTGAAATTCAAATCAGCGATGATGGTTGAATTCGCTCTGATGGACCACGAATCCGGCTGGGTTCAGCAGCTTCACCTCGGCGCCCTGAGGAACACCAACACACGGATGCTCAAAACCCTCGGCCCGGACACAGGATACGATTCAATCGGTGATTTCGAGATAGCCAGACCGCTGGCCAAATTCCTCGACCGCCTTGATACCAACAACGAATTGCCCAAAACCATTCTGTACAATCTTAATCCGAGGGATAACGCCCTGTGCGCGACTATGGTCGGCAACTTTCAGGACGGCAGCGCAGCCGGCAAAATGCAGTACGGCTCAGCGTGGTGGTTCCTCGACCAAAAGGACGGCATGGAGAAGCAAATGAGCGTGCTCTCAAATATGGGCCTGCTGAGCCGGTTCGTCGGCATGCTGACGGATTCGCGAAGCTTCCTGTCGTATCCGAGACATGAATATTTCCGCCGAATACTTTGCAATCTCCTCGGCAACGACGTCGAAGCAGGGCTTGTAGCCGACGATTTAGACCTGCTGGGAAAGATGGTCGAGGATATCTGCTTCAATAACGCTAAAAACTATTTCCCTATGGAGTTGGATTAATCCGCCACGCGTATGGCGGATTAAACTATTGACTATCGGCTATTGACTATTGATTATGCTCTGTTGAAAAGGTTGGATTTTCTGGTGGAAGTTAGCCGATTTATGATATATGAAAACGAAAAGAAAAATGACCAAATCGCCAGTAGCACTGGCCAAAGTAGCGTTGCGCACAGCCAAAGACTCTCTGCCGG